>NZ_JAVBIK010000001.1:3185000-3485000 GCF_032193805.1 Rhodoferax potami
CGACAGCGAGCCTGTCGATGAAACAGCGATCTGGCGCGGCTGGAGCCAGCCGGAGTGGCGCGCATCACTGCGGGGACGCGTGACGCTCCTGCACTGCACGTCCCAGTACCCGACTCCTATGAGCGAGGTTAACCTCAATGCCATGGACACGCTGGCCGCGTATGGGTTGCCGGTCGGTTATTCCGACCATACTGAGGGCATCCTGATCCCGGTAGCGGCCGTCGCGCGCGGCGCGACGCTGATCGAAAAACACTTCACGCTGGATCGTGCGATGCCAGGGCCGGATCACCGCGCGTCACTGGAGCCAGACGAGCTGACCATGATGGTCCATCAGATCCGCGAACTGCAGCTGGCGATGGGCGACGGCGCCAAGTGTCCGCAGCCGAGCGAATGGAACACCCGTCAAGCCGCGCGCCAGCAGGTAGTCGCCGCCCGCCCGATCGTCGCCGGCAAGAAGCTCGTGCGCGAGGACCTGACCACCGCGCGCAGTGGCGCCGGCGTGCCAGCGATGTCCCTTTGGCGCTTGGTAGGCACGATCGCAAGAAAGGACGTTGCCGAAGGTGACTTGATCTCCCTCTGACCTCCGACAATGCCAACGCCTTCCGTTCCCGATCGTCCGCTGGTCCTTCTCGGTGCCGGTGGCCACGCCCGCGTGTTGCTGGCACTGCTGCGTGCAAGCGGTCGCGCGCCCTTGGGCGTCTGCGATCCCACCTTGCAGGCGGAATGTCGAGGGGACTGGGAAGGCTTGCCTGTGCTTGGCGGGGACGAAGCGTTGGTCCGGCTTGGACCAACTCAGGTGGATCTGGCACTGGGCATAGGCCAATTGGCGCGTAGCGGCTTGCGATCGCGCCTCTACGCTTTCTGGCGCGCGCGCGGGTATACTTTCCCCCCACTAGTGCATCCGACTGCCTGGGTGGCGCCCGACGTGGCGTTGTCTGACGGTGTCCAGATTATGGCCGGCGTCGTCGTCCAGCCTGGCTGCGTCCTAGGCACCAACGTCACCCTCAACACTCATTCCAGCGTAGATCACGACTGCCTGATCGGCGCCAACGTTCACATTGCGCCCGGAGCCGTGCTGTGCGGTGGGGTGCAGGTCGGCGACGGTGCCTTCATCGGCGCGGGCGCGGTGTTGATACAGGGCTTGCGCATCGGCAACGCCACCGTCGTTGGCGCCGGTGTCACTCTTGTGCGCGATCTGGTGTCCGGCGCGCTGATCGTGGGTCCTGCGAATCGCCCGCGTGACACGGATCCCGGTCCGACACGGGACGAGGCCGGTGCTGAGGATAATCGGTAATGGAAATCTAGAAGAACTCGCATGAATCAATGGAAACGCATCGCTGTCCCCAAAGACACCCCGCTGGAAACCGCCATCGCTACATTAGATGAGGGCGGTCAGCGCATCGTGCTGGTCGTCGACGATGACGAGCGTCTGCAAGGCACGCTGACCGACGGTGATGTCCGACGTGCGTTGCTGCGCCATCAGCCCCTGACGACGCCGGTCGGCGAGGTCATGTGCATTAGGCCCCAGGTGGCCCAGCTCCAGTGGTCCCGCGAGAAGATCCTGTCAGTGATGGAAAGCACACGGCTGCTGCATCTTCCGGTGGTGGATGCCGTCGGCCGCGTTGTCGGTCTGGAAACTCTGCATGAACTGCTCGACAAGAAACCTATCGACAACCCCGTCTTCCTGATGGCCGGTGGGTTCGGTAAGCGCCTCTATCCGCTTACCCAGGACTGCCCGAAGCCCATGCTTAAGGTCGGAGACAAGCCCATCCTCGAGCTGATTCTGCAGAGCTTGGCAGACGTCGGTTTTCATCGCTTCTACATCTCCACGCATTACCTTCCAGAAATGATCCGCGACTACTTCGGCGACGGGAGCAGGTGGGGCGTGAGCATTCAGTATGTCCATGAAGACGTGCCTCTGGGCACCGGCGGCGCGTTGGGTCTGCTTCCCCGGGGCGAGGTCGGGCTACCGATGATCCTTATGAATGGCGACCTGTTGACCCGCGTCGACTACCGCAGCCTGCTTGAGTTCCATCAACGGCATCAGGGCGCCGCGACCCTTTGCGTGCGCGAGTACGAGAGCCAGGTTCCCTACGGGGTCATACAGAGCGAGGGCCATCGCATCACGCAGATAGTCGAGAAGCCGGTGCAGCGCTTTTTCATCAGCGCCGGCATCTACGTCCTGTCGCCTGAACTGATCGGACGCGTCGTGCCCGGTGAGCGCATCGACATGCCCACGCTGTTAGAGCAGGAAATCGTTGCCGGGCGTGACGTCAATATGTTCCCCGTGCATGAATACTGGCTGGACATTGGGCGCATGGACGATTTCCATCGCGCGCAGGAAGAGGTCCGTTTGTGAGCACTACAGTGTCGCGTTGCCTTGTGGTCGGCAGCGGCAGCATCGCACGCCGCCACATAGCTAATCTGCGCCAACTGCTGCCGCGGGCCGAGGTCGCCTGCGTTTCGGCCTCGGGCCGCTCCATCCCGCTTGGCGAAACGGCGGCCACCATTTGCCTGACCTCGTTCGACGAGGCACTGGCATGGCAACCGGAACTCGCAGTGGTAGCGTCTCCCGCGCCGCTTCATCTGGACCACGCGGTCGCGTTGCTGGAGACCGGTATCGCAGTGCTGATCGAGAAGCCCCTGAGCGACTCCCTGTCCCGTTATGGGGCGCTGGCCACACGGCTGGAGCCTTGGCGCGACCGCATCGAGGTGGCCTACAACCTGCGCTTCCTGTCGTCGTGCCGCCGTATGCGCATGCTCCTCCATGAGAATGTCGTCGGTCGCCTCCACAGTGTCCACATCGACCTCGGCCAATACCTGCCGGATTGGCGTCCAGGCTCGGACTACCGACGCAACGTGTCCGCCAATCGTTCGCTTGGCGGTGGCGTGCTGCTGGAGCTCAGCCACGAGTTCGATTACCTGACCCATCTATTCGGCCGCTTCGATCGGGTCTTCTGCGTAATCGGGCAATCCGACCTGCTGGAAATCGATGTCGAAGACCGTGCAGACATCCTGCTCACCCGGGCCGACGGGCTGGTCGCTCAGCTACATATGGATTTCCTCCAGCGGAAGGCGACCCGTCGCTGTAAGGTGATTGGCGAGCACGGCAACCTGCTTTGGGATCTGGTGGCTAACAGCATCACACTGGAAACAAGTTTCCGAGAGGAAGTCCTTTTCTCCGAGCCCGACGTTGATCGAAATGCGATGTACTTGGAGCTGCTAAGCGGCTTCATCGATCTTGCTCAGGGCCGCGCTGCGCCGCGCATCACCTACGAGGACGGTCTGGCCGTGCTGGCGATGGTGGACGCCATGCGACAGTCGGCCAAGACCGGCCTGCCCGTGCAACTTTCCTCCGTATCACAATGAGCACTTTCGCTTTCATCTTCGCCCGCGGTGGTTCCAAGGGCCTGCCCGGCAAGAACATCCGACCGCTGGGTGGTTTGCCCCTGCTAGCCCACGGCATACGCCTCGCCCAGTCGATCGCGCGTATCGACCGTGTGTTCGTCTCGACCGACGACGAGGTCATCGCGGTGGTGGCCCGTGAATACGGCGCTGAGGTCATTGACCGTCCGGCGGAGCTCGCAACCGACACGGCCTCGGAGTGGATGGCTTGGCGTCACGCTATCGCCTACGTTCGCGGATCCTTGGGGCTGCACTTCGATACGATGCTGAGCCTGCCCGCGACGAGCCCTCTTCGCAATCAGGACGATGTGCTGGGGTGCTTGGACGCCTTACGAGGCGAGGTCGAGGCGGTCATTACCGTGACACCGTCCGCCCGCAGCCCCTACTTCAACATGGTGAGCGAGAACGCGCAGGGCTACTCCCGCGTCGTGCTGGGCAATACCAAGTTTCAGCGCCGGCAAGACGTTCCAGCGGTCTACGACGTGACGACGGTTGCGTACGTCACCCGCCCAGATTTCGTGCTCACGCACGCCAGTCTGTTTGATGGCCGTGTCAAGGCGGTGGTCGTTCCCAAGGAGCGCGCCGTTGACATCGATGACGAATTCGACTTCAAAGTGGCCCAAGCCCTTCTCGACACATGAACACTCATCTTCTCCTCCAAGGCAAGACCGTCCTTGTCGTTGGCGCGGCCGGTCGTATTGGCCGCGTCATCGTTGATGCCGTGCTGGCGGCCGGTGGCCGCGCGGTCGCCCTCGACACGGACGCCGTTGGCCTGAAGGCGTTGACCGACGCCCACAGCCCGGGCACCCTGTCCTGCGCGACGCTCGACATGGCCGACCGTGCCTCTATCGACCGCGCGCTGGCCGACGCCCACGACCGCTTCGGAAGCGTCGACGGCGCTGTCAACACGGCGTATCCGCGCAACGCTCGCTACGGCCGCCACTTTTTCGACGTCGAGTACGCTGACTTCTGCGAAAACACTAGTCTGCACATGGGTGGCTATTTCTTGTTCATGCAGGCCTGCTCCCGATATGCGTTGGAGAGTCAGCAGCCATTCTCGCTGGTAAATCTGTCCTCAATCTACGGCTCGGTGGCGCCGCGCTTCGATGTTTACGCCGGTACCGAGATGACGATGCCGGTCGAATACGCAGCCATCAAGGCCGGGCTCGAGCACATGACGCGCTACGTGAATGCCTACATGAAGGGCCGCGGTGCGGCCTTCCGTGCGAACTGCGTAAGCCCGGGTGGAATCCTTGCCGGGCAGGATGGGCAGTTTCTTGCCCGCTACGGCGAACAATGCCTGTCTAAGGGCATGTTGGATGCGCAAGACGTTACCGGCGCCATAGTGTTTCTGCTCTCTGACGCTGCGCGCCACGTCGTTGGGCAGAACATCATTGTGGACGATGGATTTTCGATCTAATGGTTATTCGAACTCGTTTGCGGATGCTCGCTGATTATCTTGCCGCAACTCGAAACGAAATCGCCGTAGATGAGATGTTCCTAGGGCTCTCGAGAGTGAGCGCGGAGGACGTCGGCCATTGGCCGCGAGTACCGTATTGGTTCAGCCTCGCCAAACGGCATCCTTATTTGACTAGTACGGCATGTCGCATAGCTAAAATAGTATGGCTAGGAGGTGGTGCGGCGATTTTCTTCCTATGCGAGTATCTAAGGTTTTTACATTTGCGTCGCTCGGTCCGTTCTGTGGGCTTGCCTAGCACTGAAGGTGTCATTCTTGGTTTCTCTACGCGTGTATGTGATGTTGTAAAGCCGAGTCAATTTCCTACGTTTCCACATGCTTGGCTCACTCTCCCGTGGGCTCCGCAGAAAGAACTTCCGAACGGTGCTCAAGAGTTGCCTGTGTTCTCGATTCTGGATGCTCTGGACTTTCGGTATGCCTTTGAAAATGCGATAACCATTGCGTATAGGATGCGTCGCAATCGACACCTATCTCCGTGGATCCTTCAGGGCTACACCGCATTTCGCTGGTTTCTTGTGCGGCGTGCGACTGACCGGCTGACAGGCAAGTTGGTAACAACAGAGCACTTTGATCGATGGGCCGTACTAGCTGATCGCTCCGTAAGGGAGAAACGTCGAGTTACTAACTGTAATGACCGCTTGGTTCTCGTTCAGCATGGCGCAATGGGTGCATTGAATCCAGAAAAGAACGGCGATATACCATCAATAAATCTACCGACCCGTTTGAATCAGATAGATGAACTTCACGTTTATAACAACGATGAAGCTGCAATCTTTAAATCTTCTGTGCTTGCGGGGAGAAAAGCCACTCGGGTCCTCGATCTCTACTTCTTTAAACCTGTCATTGAACTTGCAGGAGAGAGAGCCTCTAGCAAGATTAATCTCTTGTTCGTCGGACATCCTCTCTGCGAGTCTTTTCAGGCGGAAGTATTTCGACAATTGACGAATAAAGATGTCTTCGAGATTTTCTATAAACCTCACCCTAAGGCTCCGATGTCATCTGCTGTGACTGCCGTCGGATGGACACTAGTTGCAGATGAAAAAACTTTTCCAAGAGTTGATTTATTGATTTCTTATCCCTCTACTCTGGTAGTGGAGTATGAAGGGGCTGGTGTCCCAGCGTCTATTCATCCAATTGATGCTGGGGTTGATGCCCTATCTCCATTTATGGATAAGACAAGATCCTTAATTAAAAAAATTAATGCTTAAATTGGAAAGAAATCTAAGGGTGGATGCATTAGATATGAACACAAATTTATTGGTAAATCAGATGGAAGTGGCGCTATGAATCAAGTATATAAAATATGTAGTCATTGCATCATGGATACGTCGGATCCGAGCATTCATTTCGATGCTAAAGGACAATGTGATTACTGCAACAACTTCAATGCCACCATCAGACCGAACTGGCATATTGATGCTGGAGGTGATCGGCGTCTGGCTCGAATGGTCAGTTCGATACGAGATGCAGGAGCTGGAAAGGACTTCGACTGCATCATTGGCCTAAGTGGCGGGTTGGATAGTTCCTACGTGGCATATGTAGCTAAAGAAAAAATGGGCTTGCGACCTCTCTTGTTTCATGTGGATGCAGGTTGGAATACCGATCAAGCCGTAGGGAACATTGAAAAACTGGTCGATGGCTTGGGACTGGATTTATACACAGACGTTGTGAACTGGGAAGCTGTCAAACGCATGCAAGTGGCTTTTCTAAAAGCGGGCATTCCAGACCAAGACTTAGTACAAGATGCAGCTTTCTTTTCGGGTCTCTACCGGTTTGCGCGTAAGTACAATATAAAGCATATTCTCACAGGTTCTAATTTCTCGACCGAATGCTGCCGTGAGCCTGAGGAGTGGGGGGGCTACCTGGGTATCGACAAGACATTGTTTGGTGACATATGGAAGCAATGTGGCGATGGCAAACCCAATGATGAGTTCCCACTAGTTGACATATTGGTTTACAAAATTTGGTACCAAAAGATATTGGGAATGAAAGTGCATCATCCACTTAACCTGGTGCCTTATGTCAAGAAAGATGCGGAAGATGAGCTAGAGCGCCGATTTGGCTGGCAGCGCTTCAAGCATAAACATCACGAGTCTCGGTTCACTCGCTTTTATGAAGATTATTGGTTGCCGCGCCGCTTTGGTTTTGAAAAGCGCCGGGCTCACTTCTCCAGCCTGATCATGACGGGACAGATAACGCGCGACCAAGCCCTGGATCGCATCTCGCGCCCAGAAATGGACGAACATTTTCTGAAGCAGGAGTTTGAATATGTCGCGCACAAGTTAGGTCTTACGGTAGATGAATTGCAAGCTTTGTTTGTTTTGCCGAAGAAAACATTCCGTGACTACAAAAACAAACGTGATCTGATTGGAATGGGTGCAAATCTGATGCGTAAGCTGGGTCTGGAAAAAAGGTTTTTCCGATGATCTGCATCGTTGATTATGGTGTAGGCAATATACAAGCTTTCTTGAATCTGTTTAAACGGCTTGGCATAGAGGCCAGGAGAGCAAATACACCAGATGCGTTGTCTGACGCAGTTCGCTTAGTGTTGCCTGGTGTGGGCCACTTCGACCATGCAATGCAGCGCCTCAACGACTCGGGCATGCGACCTAAGCTCGAACAGATGGTTATTGGCGCAAAAGTGCCTGTGGTGGGCATTTGTGTGGGTATGCAAATGTTGGCACATGGTTCAGACGAAGGCAACTTGCCTGGACTGAATTGGGTGCCCGGCCGCGTCCGGGCCTTTGCAACACAGCCGAAAAGCGCTGCCTTGCCGATGCCGCATATGGGGTGGAATGAATTGCAGCCGCGGGCTCAGAGCAAACTTTTTACAAAAGGGTTTGAAGAGGCGCCACAGTTTTATTTTTTGCACTCCTACTTCTTTGATGCGGAAGACAAGAACGATGTCGCTGCCACTGCCACTTATGGGTTGGACTTTGATGCTGTAGTGTCGCGTGGTCATATTCACGGCGTGCAGTGTCACCCGGAGAAAAGCCATCATTGGGGTGAGCAACTTCTGAAAAATTTTGTGGAGCTTTGACAGATGTTGCGTCCTCGAATTATTCCCTGTTTGTTGTTGCACCGGGGTGGTCTGGTTAAAACTCAGGGTTTTAAGGACCCTAAATATGTAGGTGATCCAATTAACGCGGTCAGGATCTTCAACGAAAAAGAAGCCGATGAATTGATGGTGTTGGACATCGATGCAACGGTAAATAGAGTTGCACCAGACTTTGCCCTCATTGCCAAGTTGGCTGCTGAATGCCGCATGCCTCTTTGTTATGGCGGTGGAGTGACCACTGCAGAGCAGGCTGCACGCATAGTGGATATGGGTGTGGAAAAGGTGGCCGTAAGTGCCGCTGCCATCGCTAAGCCATATTTACTTACGGAAATGGCAGCTGCTGTCGGGCGACAGTCAGTCGTCGCGGTTTTAGACGTACGCAAGCGGACAGGGCTGTTTGCCAAGGGGTATGAGCTATGTACCCATAATGGCAAAACAGTACACAAGCTCGACCCAGTTGCGTTTTCCAAGCAACTGCAAGATGCCGGTGCGGGCGAAATCGTGCTCAATTCCGTGGATAGAGACGGGCTCATGCAGGGGTATGACCTTGATCTGGCGATGCAGTTCAAACAGGCGCTTAAAGTGCCTGTCACCTTTTTGGGAGGTGCTGGCTCTTTAGAGCATATGGGTGAACTCATTTCAAATTTAGGAGTAGTGGGAGCTTCGGCTGGAAGTCTTTTTGTTTTCAAAGGAAAATACCGCGCGGTTCTGATCAATTACCCGACGCCTGACCAAAAAATTAAGCTGTGCCGCGACGCATTGAAACAATAATTCAATTTAAGGAACTCCTATGTTTAATGACAAGATTCTTCTTATCACGGGTGGTACGGGCTCATTTGGTAACGCAGTGCTTCGCCGGTTTCTTGATTCAGATTTGCGCGAAATTCGTATTTTCAGTCGCGATGAGAAAAAGCAAGACGACATGCGCAAGAAGTACAACAACCCTAAGCTTAAGTTTTATATTGGGGATGTGCGTGATCATCAATCCGTATTAAATGTGGTTCGGGGTGTTGATTTCATCTACCACGCGGCTGCACTCAAGCAAGTTCCATCGTGTGAATTTCATCCGCTTGAGGCAGTAAAGACCAACGTTCTGGGTACTGAAAACGTGCTCGAAGCTGCCATCACCTGCGGTGTCAAGCGAGTGGTGGTGCTCAGCACAGATAAAGCGGTCTACCCCATTAATGCCATGGGCATCAGTAAAGCCATGATGGAAAAGGTGGCGGTGGCCAAGTCCCGTAACAGCAACAGCACGGTGATAAATGTCACTCGTTACGGCAACGTAATGTGCTCACGTGGTTCGGTGATTCCGCTATTTACGCAGCAGATCCGCGCCGGTCAACCCATCACCATCACTGATCCAGAAATGACCCGGTTCATGATGACGCTGGAAGATGCTGTGGACTTGGTGTTGTATGCATTTGAGCACGGGAAGCCAGGCGAAATTTTTGTGCAAAAAGCGCCGGCCGCAACCATTGAAACGCTGGCTTACGCTTTGACCGAGTTGCTGGGCAAGCCTAAGCACGAGGTACGCGTCATCGGCACGCGTCACGGTGAAAAGCTATACGAAGCCTTGTTGAGTCGCGAGGAAATGGTTGCTGCTGAAGATTTAAGCGGTTATTACTGCGTGCCTCCAGATCTGCGCGATCTCAACTACGGCAAATTTGTGGAACAAGGGGAAGTGAGGATCTCTGAAGCTACAGATTACAACTCGCACAACACAACTCGGCTGGACGTCCCCGGCATGCAGGCTTTGTTGATGAAACTGCGCTTCATGCAGGCAACTGTGCGCGGAGAGGTGGTAGAGGCTGAAGAATGAGTAGTATGAGTATCGCGAATTCCCGTGTTTTGGTGACCGGTGCCAATGGCTTCATTGGCAAGAATCTGATTGTCCGTTTGAGTGAACTTACCAATGTGAGTGTGGTCACTTTCACGCGCGGCGATGATGTTGCCGTCTTGCCGGAGCTGGTATCGCGAGTTGATGCTGTAGTGCACTTGGCCGGTGAGAACCGGCCTGCGGATGAGGCAGCATTTGCACAGGTCAACACCGGCCTTACTGCTGAGCTTTGCAAATCCATTAAGAAGGTATTTCAATCAACTGGGCGAAATGTACCTTTGGTTTTGGCATCTTCTACCCAAGCGGAGCGGGATAATCCTTACGGGCGCAGCAAGCTTGCCGCTGAGTCAGAAGTCCATAGGTTGTCACAGGAAACGGGCAATCCTTGCGTGATTTTCCGTCTCCCAGGGGTTTTCGGTAAATGGTGTAAGCCCAACTACAACTCGGTGGTCGGCACTTTTTGCCACAACATCGCGCGAGATTTGCCTATCCAGATCAGTGACCCAACAGCCACATTGCGACTGACGTATGTGGACGATGTTATCAGTGCTCTCTTGGTTGCACTTGAATCCCCGGAAGCAGGATGCGTTCAGGCTCAGGTTGAGCCGGAGTACAGCACCACATTGGGTGAACTGGCGACAAAAATCCGGTCCTTTGGTGATTGCCGCACAACGCTCCTCACGGAACGAGTAGGCAGTGGCTTGGTGCGTGCGTTGTACGCCACATACGTAAGTTACTTGCCTACCGAAAAATTTTCATATGAGGTAACACAGCACGCGGACGCGCGTGGTGTGTTTGTGGAAATGCTCAAAACTCCCGACTGTGGTCAGTTCAGCTATTTCACAGCGCACCCGGGGATTACCCGTGGTGGGCATTACCACCACACCAAAACTGAAAAATTCCTTGTCATTAAGGGTGATGCGCTCTTTCGGTTCCGCCATTTGATAACCAACGAGCTGATTGAACTCCGAACCAATAGCGGCACCGCTCAAGTGGTAGATACGATACCCGGCTGGACGCACGACATCACCAATGTTGGCAACGACGAGCTGGTTGTAATGCTTTGGGCCAATGAAAATTTTGACCGTGAAAAGCCGGACACCATAACCCATAGAGTTTGAACATGAAGAAACTAAAAGTGATGTCGGTCGTGGGTACCCGCCCGGAAATCATCCGTTTGTCGCGCGTGTTCGCGGCCCTAGATATTCATTGTGAACATGTATTGGTACACACGGGTCAGAACTATGATTACGAGTTGAACCAAGTTTTTTTTGATGATTTGGGTGTTCGTAAGCCTGACTATTTCTTGAACAGCGCGGAGGGAAGTACCAGCGCTGCTCACACAATAGGCAACCTCATCACGGCGGTTGATGGGGTTTTGGCGAAAGAAAAGCCTGAGGCAATGTTGGTCCTCGGAGACACAAACAGTTGCTTGTCAGTGATCCCCGCGAAGCGTCGTAAGGTGCCAATTTTCCACATGGAGGCTGGTAACCGTTGTTTTGATCAACGCGTCCCTGAGGAGACGAACCGACGAATTGTCGACCACACTGCCGACATCAACCTCACCTACAGCACTATCGCCCGTGACTACCTGCTCCGTGAAGGCCTTCCACCTGATCAAGTTGTCAAGACCGGAAGCCCCATGTTTGAGGTGCTAAACCATTATTTGCCACAAATCAAAGCCTCAAATGCGCTGACCCGATTAGAACTGCGAGCTGGACAGTACTTCGTCGTTAGCGCTCACCGAGAAGAGAACATCGAGTCAGAGAGGTCGTTCAACAAACTGGTGGGCGTGCTCAATTCTGTTGCAGAGGATCATGGACTGCCTGTGGTTGTGTCTACGCATCCTCGCACTCAAAAGCGGGTGGATGCAACTGGGGCAAAGTTCCATCCGCTTGTGCGGCTGATGAAGCCATTGGGTTTCCATGATTATGTTAATCTCCAAATGCAAGCCAAGGCCGTGTTGTCAGACAGTGGGACAATTAATGAGGAGTCATCTATCCTTAACTTCCCAGCGCTTAACCTGCGCGAGGCGCACGAACGTCCCGAAGGTATGGAAGAAGCTAGCGTGATGATGGTTGGCTTGGAGGTGGAGCGCGTACGCCAAGGACTGGCCATTCTGGACACACAGCAGAGAGGCGCAAACCGAAGCCTCCGCTTGGTGACTGACTACAGCATGCCCAACGTTAGTGACAAGGTGGTGCGCATCATTCATAGCTACACCGACTACGTGAACCGCGTGGTGTGGAAGAACTATTGAGTGCGGGTTGATGCGTATTGCTCTGATTGCGGACACATTTCCGCCACTAAGAACTTCCGGTGCGGTTCAGTTGCGGGACCTGTCCCGTGAATTTGCACGACAGGGCCATTCTTTGTGTGTGCTGCTCCCTTCTCCTGATCAGCGAGAGCCTTGGAAGCTTGAGGAATTCGATGGTGCCCAAGTACTGCGCCTGAAAGCCCCGCGAACCAAAGACATTGCCTACGCACGGCGCACCTTGGCAGAGTTTGCTATGCCGTTCGCCATGCTGCGAAACCTGCGCAAGAGCCCGCTTGCTAAGGAACAATGGGATGGCGTTGTGTGGTACGCCCCATCGATCTTTCATGGTCCCCTAGTTAATGCGCTCAAGAAATCGAGTCGTTGTAAGGGCTACTTGATCATCCGCGACATTTTCCCTGAATGGGCGGTCGACATGGGGTTGATGGGGCGGGGCATGCCCTATCGCTTTTTTGATGCAGTGGCGCGCTACCAGTACTCTGTCGCCGACGTGGTCGGCGTGCAAACGCCTGGCAACCGACGCTATTTCGCCTCTTGGCTGGAGCGGCCGGACCGGCAGTTGGAAGTTCTGCAAAACTGGCTAGACAAACCTGCGCAGTCCCAATGTTCGATTCGAGTGGATGAAACCGCTTTGGCAGGCCGTAAGGTATTCGTCTACGCCGGCAATATGGGTGTTGCCCAGGGCATGGACATCTTGCTAGATTTGGCCGAAAAGATGCGCAGTCGACCAGACGTCGGTTTCTTGTTTGTGGGGCGTGGCAGCGATTCGGCAAGACTCATGGCGACAGCTCAGTTAAGGCAGCTGGACAACGTAGTCTTCTTTGACGAAATAAATCCTGACGAAATTCCTAGTCTTTATGCCCAGTGCGACGTGGGGATTGTGGCCCTTGACCCACGGCATAAATCGCACAACATACCTGGTAAGTTCCTGACTTATATGCAAAGCGGCCTGCCTGTATTGGCCAACATCAACGCTGGCAATGACTTGGCTCAGTTGATCAGAGATGAACGCGTTGGTCAGGTGTGCGAGGCCAATCAGGTGGGTGAGTTGTTATCCCTAGCAGAAAAATTGCTGGATCAAGTTAAGACGGATTCAGGATTGTCGACCCGCTGCACATCTTTGTTTGAACGCGAATTCGCAGTTGAAAATACTGTCAAGCAAATCGTGGAAGCGCTTTCGGTAAATGTCGAGGCACGGTAATGAAAGTCTTTGGCGTCGATTATTTGAACAAGCTGACTGCACAAGCACAAGGAAACCCACGCAAGCGGCAGCATCGCAACATCCATGACAGCTACACAGATCCCTGTCAGCGATTATTCAACGCCATTGAGATGGGCAGCTACATCCGTCCTCATAGGCATGCGACTTATCCGAGACAGGAACTGCTTATTGCTGTTCGTGGGTCGATGGCTTTGGTGACGTTCGATGAGCACGGCAAGGTCGCTGGCGCTGTCCGCTTTGGTTCAGGTACCAAAAGTGAGGATTTGGCCGCTGGTGCTGAAGTACAAGCCAACACGTGGCATACCGTGATTGCCTTAGAGCCTGGCTGCGTTTTACTTGAGGTCAAGGCGGGTCCATTTGACCCTAGCCAGCCTAAGGATCTGGCGCCATGGGCGCCTGATGAAGGTTCAACAGACGCATTGATCTATCTGAACCTGTTGGTTGGTTTGGTTAAGATAAATCCCAATCTGCAGATGTCTGACGTTGGAAGCCCTTTCGACTCCAAGGACAGTTAACTTTTCCCCAGCCGTTCTTGACTGTCAGCACCATCTTCTTGGACAGTTGGTTCGTAACCGGTCACTGTCCGGCGTTCTTGCGAACTGATTGCAGGTACCAAAGAATGCGCCCTGATCAACAAACAGGACGGGGTCGGATATGGAAGAGACGCAGAGCGTGCTCAGGCGTGCAGTGTTGAGTGAACAGACTTGGGCTGAGGTACTGGATCGTTTTGACCGCGCTGGATTGACGATAGATGAATTTTGCAGCCGCGAAGGCATCAGTCGCAGCAGCCTTGCTCGCCGACGCACGCTTAGGAATAAACAGAGGGGAATCGCGTCCCCGCTGCGAACGAACAAGGTAGCCCCCACGGTAATCCCCCCAATTTCCACCGGACCTAAAAGTAGAACGGTTATGCAGCCATGGCCAAGTGCTGCATTGGGGTGAAACCGCCCAGGGCCATATTCGGGCGGTCGTGATTGTAGGACCACATCCACTGCGTGGCGAAGTCCTGAACTTCTTCAATACTGGACCAGTAATACTGGGATAGCCATTCGTATCGAACAGTCCTGTTAAACCGTTCGACATAGGCATTCTGCTGTGGCTTGCCCGGCTGGATATATTCAAACCGGATGCCCCATTCCTCGGCCCAGTTCTGGATGGTGCCACTGATGTTCTCGGGCCCGTTGTCACATCGAATCACTTGCGGCTTGCCACGCCAGGAAATGATCTGCTTCAATGCTCGGATCACCCGCTCCGACGGCAGCGAGAAGTCCACCTCAATGCCCAGCGCCTCACGGTTGAAGTCGTCGATGACATTGAACAAGCGCAGGTTACGGCCGTCCTCCAGCTTGTCGTGCATGAAGTCCATCGACCAGACCTGATTGATGGCCTCTGGCACAGCCAAAGGCTCGGGCTTCTCACGCACCAAGCGCTTCCTAGGCTTGATACGTAGGTTCAACTCCAGCTCACGATAGATGCGGTACACGCGTTTATGGTTCCACCCGAAACTCTTCACATTGCGCAGATACAGGTAGCACAGGCCAAAGCCCCAGTTGCGGTGGTTGTCCGTCAGCCGCATCAACCAATCAGCGATGAGTTCATTCTCAGCGTTTTGCTTGGACTCGTAGCGGTAGCAGGATTCGCTGATTGAGAACACGGAACAGGCGACCCGTATGGCAAGCCCACGCTGCTGCACGACTTCTTTGGCCATCTCGCGCCGGCGAGACGGCCGGCTTACTTTTTTGCGAGGTACTCGTTGGCGATCTCGGCCTTGAGTTTCTCTTCCAGATACATCTTCTTAAGCCGCCGGTTCTCGTCTTCGAGTTCCTTCATGCGGGCCATCATGGATGTGTCCATGCCACCAAACTTGGCACGCCACTTGTAGAACGTGGCGGTGCTGATCCCCAACTCACGACAGATATCAGGAACCGGCAAACCGGCTTCAACACGCTTCAATGCAGCCATGATCTGGCTATCCGTAAATCTCGACTTCTTCACGTAGAACTTCCTTCTTAGAAAATTCTACTTCTCGGTCCTTTGGTTTATCGGGGGGATTACCCCACCACCGTGCCGAAGGCGGCGTTCGTTGATCTGGGCGACCTTGCTGGAGTGCACGGCAGCGGCAATGGAGCCATGGAGTTACGCATCGAACTCGGCTCGGGCATGAGTTTGCATCTGGTACGCCGGTAATGTTCTTTCCCGAGGGCCGCATTCGCGTGTTCCTGTATGGCCAAGCTGCCGATATGCGCCAGTCCTACGACGGCTTGTACGCTCTGGCACGCCAGGGGTTTGAAGTGGATGTGCTGGCCGGACACATGTTTGTTTTCATCAACCGGCGGCAAACACAGATGAAGGTGCTGTACTTTGACCGCAGCGGCTGGTGCCTGTGGTGCAAGCGTTTGGAGAGCGGCAAGTTCTCCCGTAAAGGCGTTCAAGGCGGCAGTGGCGAGATCGACTGCACGGCGCTCAAACTGATGCTCGAAGGCATCGAAGTGCGCCGACGCCACAAACGCTACCAACACCCTGCGCGGAGGTGACGATGTGCCCATTTTCAATCCGGAGAAGCACTCTTTTGCTTTGTCCCTAAAGGCCGCAAGATAAGGCCCATGTCGATGCCCAATACCAGCACTCCCACATTTACCGTCGAAACGGTCATGGGGCTGTCGCCGCAGAGCATCGCGCAGACACTGCAAGCACAGGCCGCCAGCATCAGCGCGCTGGAGCAGCAGCTCGAATGGTTCAAACGCCAACTCTTTGGCAAGAAGAGCGAGCGCTTTGCACCCTTGCCCGATGCGCAGCAAATGCACCTGGGGCAACTCCTGGGCGACCTCCCTGCCACTGATGCGCCCGAAGCCGACTCCGACTCCAACACCATCCCTGCACACCAGCGACGCAAACCCCGCAGCAACTTTGCCGACGAGGGCACGCCCGCATCGTTCTTTGACGAAACCAAGGTGCCCGTGCACACCATCGAGCTGGCCAACCCCGAGACCAAAGACCTCTCGCCCGATCAGTACGAGGTTGTCAGCCAGAAGGTCAGCCACCGCTTGGCACAGCGCCCCGGTGCCTATGTGGTGCTGAAGTATGTGCGCTCTGTCATCAAGCGCCACGACACGCAAACCCTGCACTGTGCGGGCGCGCCAACAGGCATCATTGAGGGCAGCCGCGCTGACGTGAGCTTGCTCGCAGGCGTTGTTGTTGACAAGTTTGCCTGGCACATTCCGCTGTACCGGCAGCACCAGCGCCTGAGCCAAGCGGGCTTCAAACTCAGCCGGGCGTGGCTGACGCAACTGGCGCAAAAGACCATTTCCCTGCTGGAGCCGATTTACGACACGCAGCTCGAGTCGATCCGCAACAGCCGGGTCAAGGCAATGGACGAGACCCCCATCAAGGCCGGGCGCAGTGGGCCCGGCAAGATGAAGGCGGCCTACTTCTGGCCTGTGTACGGCGAACTCGATGAGGTGTGCTTTGCCTATTGTCACGCGCAGTATGAAAATGACACGAGAACGCGGTGAGGAATTGATACACCTCGACTAACGTGCCAAGCCATCCGAACCATGGATGGGACTGGCAATGATTACGAACGAGGAGTACATGGAACTCAAGGTATTAAGGAAACACAGGCTGAGCTTGCGCGAGATATCGGTGCAAACTGGTATGGCAGTCAACACGGTGCGTAAGTATTTGGAGGGTGGTCCGCCGGCCATGAAGAAACTGCCGGCATGTAAGAGCAAGCTCGATCCATTCAAGGACTACCTGGCTGGACGTATTCAGGCGGCCAAGCCTGATTGGATTCCAGCAACGGTGCTGCAGCGTGAGATTGCCGCACAGGGGTATACGGGCTCCGTGCGCATCCTGCAGGAGTACCTCAAGGAGTTGCGTCCACAGGCGCGCCCGGATCCGGTTGTGCGGTTCGAGACCCAGCCCGGTGAGCAAATGCAGATGGACTGGATCGAGTTCCGCAAGGCTGGGCATAAAGACGGCATGTTGGCGGCGTTTGTGGCAACGCTGGGCCACAGCCGGGCGACCTTCGCGGAGTTCGTCACAGACATGAAGCTGGAGACACTACTGGCGTGCCATGTCAGGGCGTTCGAGAGCTTTGGTGGAGTCACCCGTGAAGTGCTGTACGACAACATGAAGACCGTCATCCTCAAGCGTGACGCCTACGGCAAGAACCTGCACCAGTTCCAGGGTGCCTTTGCTGACTTTGCGCACCACCATGGCTTTGTGCCGCGGGTGTGCAAGCCCTATCGGGCCAAGACCAAGGGCAAAGTCGAACGCATGAATGGCTACATCCGGCGCAGCTTCTGGGTGCCATTGGTGGCGAGTATGAAGCAGCAAGGCTTGGTGGTGGACGCGGACACAGCCAATCGGGAAATGCGCACCTGGCTGCGTGACGTTGCCAATGTGCGGATCCACGGAACCACTGGGTGTGTGCCGGCACTGGCTTTGCAAACTGAGCGCGCACATCTGCTGGCCATCCCCAGCGCCTACAGTGGGCGAACAGTGCGTCAATTACAAAAAGTCACCGGTAGCGGCGCAGCAGTCCGGCCAATTCCAGCCGCGGCATGGCGAGGCCTGCAGCATCCTCTGGCGATGTATGACACGCTGGTGCACAACCAAGCCTCAGCAGGAGGACGACCATGAGCCTGCAAATGGAAAGACTGCGTGAACTGTGTGATCAGCTGCGCCTGCTCAACTTACCCGATCAGCTTGCCCACTTGGGGCAAATGGCGGCCAAGAAAGAGCTGGGGTACCTGGAGTTCCTGGAGCAAGCCTTGCGTGGCGAGGCTCTGGCCAGGGTGGAGAGAACGCGCGCCATGCTCACGCGCATAGCGGGCTTCCCCGCCATCAAGACGCTCGATGAGTTTGACTTCCAGTTTGCCAGCGGTGTGCCCAAAACTCTGGTGCAGGAGCTTGGCAGTCTGGCCTTCGTGGAGCGCAGCGAGAACGTGGTCTTGCTGGGCGCCAGTGGGGTGGGCAAAACCCACTTGGCCATCGCCTTGGGCTACAGGGCAACCCAGGCTGGAATCAAGACGCGTTTCATCACGGCGGCAGATCTGCTGATGACACTGAGCACGGCACTACGGCAGAACACCCTGGAAGAGGCTATCAAACGCATCGTGCGTCCCTACCGGCTGTTGATCATTGACGAAGTCGGGTACCTACCCATGAATCGGGAACAGGCGAATCTTCTGTTCCAAGTCATTGCCAAACGCTATGAAGTGGGAAGTCTCATCCTGACCTCCAATCTGCCGTTTGGGCAATGGGACCAGACATTTGCAGACGATGCAACGCTGACAGCGGCGCTACTTGACCGACTGCTCCACCACGCCCATGTGGTCCCGATCTCAGGAGACTCCTATCGCCTGAAAGATAAGCGGCGTGCCGGTGTGATTGCCGCCAGCAGCAATGCCCTACTCAAACGAAAACGCAGTCACCTTGATACACAGGAGGAGCAAGCAGCCTAGAGGCGCCAAGCAAAGACAAAACAACCAATCACCCCACATAACGGTGTATCAAATCCACGCCGCGTTTGCGTTCCACAGTTGTATCAAATCGAGACTGCGTTTGACACCTATTTCGAGTCGCGCCGCCACGAGCACGTACAGCAGGCATTGGGGCTGCCAGGGGCCACAGATGCCGTGTTGCTCACTGACGGCTATGAGGCCTATGCACGTTACGCTGCCAAGACCGGCATTACGCATGCCCAATGCTGGGCGCACTGCAGGCGTGGCTTCTTTGAAGCTCTAGGGGCCGAGCCACAGGCCGCTGGCCAGGCGCTGCAGCAAATTGGCGAGATTTACGCCCAGGAAGAAGCCATTCGTGAACGTGACCTCTACGGGGATGCCAAACGAGAGCACCGTCTAAGCCACAGCAAACCGCTGGTGCAGAACTTCTTTGAATGGGTGGATTTGCAGTTCGAGCGGCAAGGCTTCCTGCCCAGCAATCCGTTGACCAAGGCATTGGCCTATGCACGCGAGCGCCGCGCGCAACTGCAGGTGTTTCTGGGCGATGCGGATGTGGCCATGGATACGAACCATCTGGAACGCGCCTTGCGCGCGATACCAATGGGCAGGCGCAATTGGTTATTCTGCTGGACGGAGGTGGGCGCCAAGCGCGCGGGCATCATGCAGAGCCTGATCGTGACATGCCGTTTACATGACATTGACCCCTACACCTACCTGGTTGATGTCTTGCAACGCGTAGGCCACCACCCCGCCTCCAGAGTTTCAGAACTGACGCCTCGTCAATGGAAGCAGCACTTCGCCGAGAATCCATTGCGTTCACCATTACACGGTTTGGTAACGTAGGCAATAACGCCGGACAGTGACCGGTTACGTTGGTTCGTGCTGCGGTCAATGAAATTCAATGATCCCTTTGCACAGGGACCGCGCTTATCAGCATCTCGTTTGTAAGTTATGCCCTCGGTCAGCGTCATCATCACGGCTCGCTCTTTCAACACCGGTGTTTCACGGAGCACCCAGTCGACAAAATCGGACTCCCTCGGTGTCTATCCACAAGCAGCAGATGCGAGATACTCCGCGGCCCTTCTAGGCCAGGCGGGAGTAGGTCAGATCGGCCTGTGCTCTTTACTAGCAGCTGAAGTCTCTCCCTTACTCTTGTTATTCCAGTCGATTCCCTCGCGACTGCTTTAACCTGCTGTGTATCGACTTCGATTCCAACCGCCGTTCGCGTGAGGCGTAAGTTGGCTTGGTTGCTTTGCGTTGCAATGGTTCAATCGCTGCGTAACCGGTCACTGTCCGGCGTTATTGCCTACGTTACCAAACCGTGTAATGGTGAACGCAATGGATTCTCGGCGAAGTGCTGCTTCCATTGACGAGGCGTCAGTTCTGAAACTCTGGAGGCGGGGTGGTGGCCTACGCGTTGCAAGACATCAACCAGGTAGGTGTAGGGGTCAATGTCATGTAAACGGCATGTCACGATCAGGCTCTGCATGATGCCCGCGCGCTTGGCGCCCACCTCCGTCCAGCAGAATAACCAATTGCGCCTGCCCATTGGTATCGCGCGCAAGGCGCGTTCCAGATGGTTCGTATCCATGGCCACATCCGCATCGCCCAGAAACACCTGCAGTTGCGCGCGGCGCTCGCGTGCATAGGCCAATGCCTTGGTCAACGGATTGCTGGGCAGGAAGCCTTGCCGCTCGAACTGCAAATCCACCCATTCAAAGAAGTTCTGCACCAGCGGTTTGCTGTGGCTTAGACGGTGCTCTCGTTTGGCATCCCCGTAGAGGTCACGTTCACGAATGGCTTCTTCCTGGGCGTAAATCTCGCCAATTTGCTGCAGCGCCTGGCCAGCGGCCTGTGGCTCGGCCCCTAGAGCTTCAAAGAAGCCACGCCTGCAGTGCGCCCAGCATTGGGCATGCGTAATGCCGGTCTTGGCAGCGTAACGTGCATAGGCCTCATAGCCGTCAGTGAGCAACACGGCATCTGTGGCCCCTGGCAGCCCCAATGCCTGCTGTACGTGCTCGTGGCGGCGCGACTCGAAATAGGCAAAGCACACCTCATCGAGTTCGCCGTACACAGGCCAGAAGTAGGCCGCCTTCATCTTGCCGGGCCCACTGCGCCCGGCCTTGATGGGGGTCTCGTCCATTGCCTTGACCCGGCTGTTGCGGATCGACTCGAGCTGCGTGTCGTAAATCGGCTCCAGCAGGGAAATGGTCTTTTGCGCCAGTTGCGTCAGCCACGCCCGGCTGAGTTTGAAGCCCGCTTGGCTCAGGCGCTGGTGCTGCCGGTACAGCGGAATGTGCCAGGCAAACTTGTCAACAACAACGCCTGCGAGCAAGCTCACGTCAGCGCGGCTGCCCTCAATGATGCCTGTTGGCGCGCCCGCACAGTGCAGGGTTTGCGTGTCGTGGCGCTTGATGACAGAGCGCACATACTTCAGCACCACATAGGCACCGGGGCGCTGTGCCAAGCGGTGGCTGACCTTCTGGCTGACAACCTCGTACTGATCGGGCGAGAGGTCTTTGGTCTCGGGGTTGGCCAGCTCGATGGTGTGCACGGGCACCTTGGTTTCGTCAAAGAACGATGCGGGCGTGCCCTCGTCGGCAAAGTTGCTGCGGGGTTTGCGTCGCTGGTGTGCAGGGATGGTGTTGGAGTCGGAGTCGGCTTCGGGCGCATCAGTGGCAGGGAGGTCGCCCAGGAGTTGCCCCAGGTGCATTTGCTGCGCATCGGGCAAGGGTGCAAAGCGCTCGCTCTTCTTGCCAAAGAGTTGGCGTTTGAACCATTCGAGCTGCTGCTCCAGCGCGCTGATGCTGGCGGCCTGTGCTTGCAGTGTCTGCGCGATGCTCTGCGGCGACAGCCCCATGACCGTTTCGACGGTAAATGTGGGAGTGCTGGTATTGGGCATCGACATGGGCCTTATCTTGCGGCCTTTAGGGACAAAGCAAAAGAGTGCTTCTCCGGATTGAAAATGGGCACATCGTCACCTCCGCGCAGGGTGTTGGTAGCGTTTGTGGCGTCGGCGCACTTCGATGCCTTCGAGCATCAGTTTGAGCGCCGTGCAGTCGATCTCGCCACTGCCGCCTTGAACGCCTTTACGGGAGAACTTGCCGCTCTCCAAACGCTTGCACCACAGGCACCAGCCGCTGCGGTCAAAGTACAGCACCTTCATCTGTGTTTGCCGCCGGTTGATGAAAACAAACATGTGTCCGGCCAGCACATCCACTTCAAACCCCTGGCGTGCCAGAGCGTACAAGCCGTCGTAGGACTGGCGCATATCGGCAGCTTGGCCATACAGGAACACGCGAATGCGGCCCTCGGGAAAGAACATTACCGGCGTACCAGATGCAAACTCATGCCCGAGCCGAGTTCGATGCGTAACTCCATGGCTCCATTGCCGCTGCCGTGCACTCCAGCAAGGTCGCCCAGATCAACGAACGCCGCCTTCGGCACGGTGGTGGGGGCTACCTTGTTCGTTCGCAGCGGGGACGCGATTCCCCTCTGTTTATTCCTAAGCGTGCGTCGGCGAGCAAGGCTGCTGCGACTGATGCCTTCGCGGCTGCAAAATTCATCTATCGTCAATCCAGCGCGGTCAAAACGATCCAGTACCTCAGCCCAAGTCTGTTCACTCAACACTGCACGCCTGAGCACGCTCTGCGTCTCTTCCATATCCGACCCCGTCCTGTTTGTTGATCAGGGCGCATTCTTTGGTACCTGCAATCAGTTCGCAAGAACGCCGGACAGTGACCGGTTACATCGCTGCTGCATCGATGATCCCGCGCAAGCGGGCATACGCATCCAGCCGGTTGAGTTCACGGGTCCTGTGTTGCTGTGCTTTGAGGACCAATACGCCGTCACGGCTGATACGGTTATCGGGGCTCGCCAACAGCCGTTCTTTGATAGCTTCAGGCAGAGACGATGCATAAATATCAAATCGCAAATGAATAGCGCTGGATACCTTATTGACATTTTGTCCGCCGGCACCTTGAGCACGGATAGAGATCAACTGTGCTTCTGCGGCAATGTTATCGAAAAGAAATGCCACGAAGTGTGCGTGTGAAGGTTAGACTGCCTCCAACCATACCACTCTCGTACAAGGACTCTCCCCATGGCCAAAGGTCAACAGAAATCAAACAAAGAGTCTAAAAAACCCAAAAAAGACAACGCAGCTACCAAACCCTTGTCGGGGGGAGGGGAGCCTGTGCGCCCAATGGTAACGACTGCAGTGATGCCGCGCGGCAAATTGAAAAACAAGGCCTGATATTCAAGCCTTGGTGGGGTGCTAAAGCAGCGCCTGGGTTTCTGCGTAGGTTGGAGGTTGGCAACCTGCCCGGGCGCAATTGATAGCTGCGGCCTGCATGGCCTCAACCAAGGTCTGCTGCACTCTATGTTGTCCGTTTGCGTTAAGGACCCAATCCCCGAGGCAGTTACCCCAGAACGTGTCTCCGGCGCCCACCGTATCGACCACCCGGGTCAACGGCACATCTGCCTCAGAACATGCGCCATCGACTTCTAGCCAAGCACCGTCGCCGCCGAAAGTGAGAGCGATTCGGCTTGCACCGTGGTCTCGGAACATGGCGGCAATATCTCTGCCTTTGCCACGGCTTGGCGCTTGAACACCCAGCAACTCCAAATCCTCATCGCTGGCCTTGATCCAGTCAGCCAACTTGGCCACTTCCCTGACCGCCTCAACGTAGGCGCCCAAATCGGCTGCAAGCTTGGGGCGTAGGTTCACATCCACGCTGATAGTCCAACCCTCGTCTTTAGCACTCTGCAAGATCGACATGACCTTGGTGTGCTCCGGGGGCACCAGCAGCAATGACCCGGTATGTAGCACCCCTGGTGGATGGGCTTTAAGCATGGTCAGCACGCTGTCGGCTGTGTAATCCCGGTCCGCGATACCTTCGCGGTAAAAGCCGTAACTGGGTTGCCCATCTGTGATCTGCACCACCGCCAAAGAGGTGGGCAAGCGGCTCTCGCCAGCCAGAACCCGTACACCGTCTTTCAGCAATTGCTGGCCCAGTTGCTCTCCGAAGCGGTCGGTAGAGAGCGGGTTTACATAGCCCACAGGTGCTCCGCGCAACGCCGCTGCGCGAGCCATGTTGTAGGGGCTGCCTCCCATGAATGGGCGCAGTGTTCCATCGGGCTGCGAGAGGCAGTCCATCAGCGCTTCGCCGAGTACCCAAATAGATGTGGTCATTTTTTCAAGAGTCGTTGACGACGGATCACATCAATCCAAACAGCCAAAATAACCACCGCGCCGATGGCCATCATCTGCTTGAACTGCGAAATTTCCATCAGGTTCATGCCATTGCGGATCATGGTGATCAGTACGGCACCCAAAAGGCTGCCCCAAATACTTCCACGTCCGCCAAAAAGTGAGGTGCCGCCCAAGATGACAGCCGCAATGGCATCCAACTCAAACATTTGGGCCATCTTGCCGCTGGAGGAGTCCATGCGTGCCATCAGTACCAATGCGCCCAGAGCGCAGCTTAAACCCGACACTACATACACGCCTAACTTGTACCAGCGGATGTTGATACCCACTTGACGTGCACCCATTTCATTGGAGCCCATCGCATACACATAGCGGCCTAGTTTGGTGCTCGACAAAATGAAAGCCATGACGACAAAGAAGACACCGGTGATCCAAATGGGCATCGGAACGCCGAGAAACTGGCCGTAGCCGATAAAGGGCAGGGGGTCAGGCATGCCGGAGTTGTCAAAGCCACCAGTGGATTCGAAAGCAAGACCCCGCCACAGAGTCAAGCCACCCAAAGTCACAATGAAAGAAGGGATGCCCACAAAAGCAACCAGGTAGCCGTTGAACAGTCCAACAGCTGCACCGATGGCAAAAGCGGCTGCGATACAGAGGTAGGGGTCAACGCCCAATTTGACCATCATGTGGCCGGCAACAGCACCTGCTAGCGCAGTCAATGCACCCACTGCCAAGTCGACACCGCCAGTCAAAATCACAAATGTTTGGCCGCCCGCCAGCAGGGCAATTACAGAGGCCTGCACCAGAATGTTGGACAAATTGCCAGTGGTCAGAAAGTAGGGTGATGCTGCACTCAGCAAGGCCCCCAAAACCAAAACGGCCACTAAGGCTCCATACCATTCTTGGCGGGTGATGGACTTCATGAAATCAATTCCTCAAATAAAAAAATGACGACCGCTCTGCAGCGGTCGTCCGGGCCCAGTGGTTACCCCCTGGGCGGTGCAAAAAATTACTTCACTTTCATGAACTGCGCGACGCCAGAGTCTTTGGCGAACTGGTCCACGTTGGAAGGCAGCACCAGGAATGAGCCGGTATCGATGCGGGCGTCTACCTTTTTGCCTTCAGCTGCAGCGATAGCGGTTTCCACGCCGACCTGACCGATCTTGGCCAACATTTGCGCAGCGTTGGCAGACTGCCAGCCTTGCTTCATCATGTCCAGACCGCCGGGGGAGCCGTCAAAACCTGCGATCTTGACGTCGCCGGCCTTCTTGCCTGCAGCCATCAGGGCTGCTTTGGCACCGAGCGCGCCGCCGTCCCAAGCACAGGCAATCACCTTGACGCCGGGGTTGGCGCGCATCGCAGTTTCAACGCCGTTTTGCGCCATAGTTTGATCCCATGTTGTGGAGACCTCTACCACTTTGACGTTCTTCCGCTTGGCATTCAGGCCGTCGAGAAAGCCCTTTTTGCGCTCTTGACCTGTCGATTGACCCAAATCGCCTGTGATGTAGATCACGGTGTCGCCGTCTTTGACCTGCTCTGCAGTCCAGTCACCTTGCACCATCGCGGCCTTGATGTTGTCGGTCGCCACATAGGAAGTGATTTTGGCGCCGGAGATGCCAGTGTCTACCGCCACCACTTTGATGCCGGCCGCCAGTGCTTTATTAATGGCCGGTGCAATGCCTGCGCTGTCCACCGGAGCAATCGCAATCGCATTCACTTTGCGGGTGATCATGTCCTCAACAATGGCCAACTGCTTGGAGAGCTCGCCTTTTTCTGCTGCCAATTCAATGAATTTCACGCCGGCCTTTTGACCAGCTTTCTTAGCGCCACCGTTGATCAAGGTCCAACCTTCGTTGGTATTGCCATTGGTGATGTAGGCAATAGTGGTTTCTGCGGCAGCGGCAGACATCAGGCCGGCGGTGGCCATCGCGATGGCCAAGCGGCCCAGCATGCGTTTGGTGATCATTCGTTATCTCCGTTGTGGTTTGAATTAGCAGCTGTGGTGGATTCCATGGCTTGCTGGAGCCAAATTACAGCAGAGTTTTATTTAATTAAATCTAGTAGTTTTACTAATATGATTCCGTGTCGGGTTCTGGCATGCTTGCACCCAATTTCCTGAAACAAGTCCACCATGACATCCAAACAACCAGTTCTGCAGATTACCAATCTGACCAAGCATTACGGTGGCGTGAAGGCCCTGACCGATGCCAGTTTCCGCCTGCTACCCGGCGAGCACGCCGCGATCGTCGGTGACAACGGTGCTGGCAAAAGCACTTTTGTTCGCTTGATCACCGGCGTAGAGCAGCCCAACTCGGGCGACATCAATCTGGACGGCCAAAGCGTCCACTTCAGCTCTCCCTTGGATGCACGTGACCAGGGTATTGAAACGGTGTACCAGACACTGGCCCTCGCCGAAGACCTTGACGTTCCCGCCAATATCTTCTTGGGCCGTGAAATCACGCGCTTGGCACTCGGGCCCTTGTCGGTTTTGAATCACAAGGCTATGCGGGAACAGTCCGCCTCGATGTTGTCAACAACCGGCGTCAAGATTCAAGACATGTCGGAGAGCCTTCGGGGCATGTCGGGCGGCCAGCGGCAATGTGTCGCTATTGCCCGTGCCGCCGGTTTTGCGAAGAAGCTCATCATTCTTGATGAGCCCACTGCCGCATTGGGGGTCGCGGAGACTGCGCGGGTCGAACAGATCATCAAGGGCCTGAAGCAACAAGGCATACCGCTGATCATCATCAGCCACAATTTGCGCCAGGTGTTCGATTTGGTGGACCGGATATGGGTGTTCCGCCAAGGGCGCATCATCTGCAGCCGCTTGACCAGAGAGACCAATCCGGAAGAAATTGTGGGCCTCATCACAGGCGCCATTGATCCGGCCACACTGCAATCCGCGGAGGCCGTAGCATGCTGAAAGGTCTGGATTCCTTGTTAACCCCCGAGTTGCTGATGCACCTGTCTGCAATGGGGCATGGCGAGTGGGTTGCGGTGGTGGACGCCAATTTCACCGCAGATTTCCTGGGCAAAGGCAAAGCGCTAGTCCGCTTGCCCGGGCATAGTTTGGAGAGGGTGAGCAAAGCCGTTCTCTCGGTGTTCCCCTTGGCCGAAGACGTCGCGTGTCCCGCCGCCTATATGCAGGTTTGCCACAGCCCGGAAGGTCACCAGACCGCTGCACAGGCCTCTGTGGTGGCTTTGTTATCGCACGAAGGGCTGCCCGCCGGTAGGGTGGAAGCCGTAGAGCGGTTTGCGTTTTACGAGAAGATCAAAGGCGCCAGCGTCATCGTCCAAAGCGGCGAAGCCACGGCGTATGGAAATGCCATGTTCTGCAAGGGCGTTATCCTTTGAGTGCGAGCTGGCACCGCCAGCGCTCAGGGGAACAATCGTATGACTAAAATTTTTCTCGACTCCGCGCGCGTAGAGTCATGGGCTCTCCCGGCGGGCTGTCCACCGGTGCAAGGGGTCACTACCAACCCCAGCTTGGTGTTTCAAGCGGGGCTTCCTGTCACTCTCGCTACCTATGTAGGTTTGATTTCAGCTGTCGCAGACCACGGTTTTGCGGAACTGATGGTTCAGTTGCCCTACTGCCAACCGGAGCAAGCAAGAGAATGGCTCAAAGTGCTACAGCCGGCGGCGCAAGCCCGGGGCATTCAATTGACGATCAAGCTGCCCTGCGCACCGGATTGGGAGGCATGTATCGACGCAGTTCGGGCTGAGCAGCAAGACGTGTTGCTCACAGGGCTCTCCAATGCAGTGCAGCTCTTGTGGGCAAAACACAAAGGTGTGCAATATGTGGCGCCCTATGTGGGCCGCCTTGCGAACGATGGCCGCAATGTGTGGGCGCTGATGGAGGCATGCGTAGCAGTGCAAGCCAAGGGCCCGCAGCTTCTGGCGGCGAGTATCAAAACGCCCGAAGTGTTGGGTCAGCTGGTAGCCGTAGGCGCAGCCGCAGTGACTTTACCTCCAGCGAGTCTCGTTGCCTGGAGTACCGACGCACTGACTCAGAGCGCCATAAAGCAGTTTGATCTTGATATCCAATCCAGCATCAAAATCGGACAACACTGATTGCTTTAGTGGGGCATAGCCCCTCAGCCTGCTCAAGCGCGGGCGATTCGCGATACTCGCCACCCAGCTATGTTGCTGGGTCGCAGCATCCGCGTTTATGTCGTACAGCGTAGTTTGGTTCAAAAAAGATCTCCGACTGCATGACCACGCTGCTTTGCAGCAGGCCCTGGCGACTGGCCCGGTCTTATGCGTCTTCTGCGTAGAGCCCCATCTGTGGCGCCAAGCGGATGCCTCAACCCAGCATTACCGGTTTGTGATCGAGTGTTTGCGCGATCTCTGGTCCGAACTTCGATCGGTGGGCCTGAAACTCCATGTGGTGACCGCAGATGCGCCAGATTTTCTGGCGCGACTTTTCGCGGCGTCGCCTTTCATAAGACTTTACTCCCACCAAGAAACAGGCAACGGCGCGAGTTTCCAGCGGGATATCGCCGTCGCTCGTTGGTGCCGCGCAAATGGAGTGGCGTGGCACGAGGTACCACAGTTCGGAGTTCAACGCGGTAGCGCCAACCGCGACGCTTGGAGTCGCCACTGGCATGGCCATATGAGCCTGCCGCAGTCGACTTTGCCCACTGCATCTGCGCACGCCACTGTGCCACTACCGTGGGTAGAGCCACCTCCGCCAGATGCTCTCACCCTGAACTTGCAGCAACCCGATAAGCCCCGTCGTCAAGCGGGCGGCCGTGCCATCGGGCTGCAGGTGCTGCGTAGTTTCATTGCGGACAGGAGCCGGCAATACCGCGGTGGAATCTCTTCGCCGCTCAGGGCTGTGGATGCTTGCTCCCGCTTGTCGCCCTACCTGACTTGGGGTTGCCTCAGTGTGCGCGAGGTGTGGCAAGCGGTGCAGTACCGCCGCGCCAGTGAAGCGCCACCAGCGCCCAAGCACCTTGCGGGGCTGAATGCGTTTGGCAGCCGTCTGCATTGGCATTGCCACTTCATTCAAAAGCTCGAGTCTGAGCCCGGCATCGAGTTTCACAACATGCACCGTGGGTACGACGGGCTGCGCGAGAGTGAACACAAGCCCGAGCATTTTGCGGCGCTTGTCTCCGGGCGCACTGGCTGGCCATTGGTGGATGCCTGTGTTGCGATGCTTCGCGAGACCGGCTGGGTCAATTTCCGGATGCGCGCGATGCTGGTGTCCGTCGCAGCGTATCCGCTGTGGTTGCATTGGCGTCCGGTGGGCGAGTGGTTGGCTACCGAGTTTTTGGACTACGAGCCGGGTATCCACTGGAGCCAAATGCAAATGCAGTCGGGCACCACGGGGATCAACACTGCGCGCATCTACAACCCAATTAAACAAGCACGCGACCAGGATCCTGAAGGCCGTTTCGTCCGTGAGTGGTTGCCGGCGATGCGCAAGGTGCCCGACACCTGGTTGTTTGAGCCCTGGCGGATGCCTGCGGAGATGCAACTGCGTTGCGGGCTCCGTGTGGGCGGTCCGGATGCGGACATTCCGACCCCATTGGTCGACTTGGAGCGCGCTACCCGGTTGGCAAAAATCCGCTTGTTTGCGCTGCGTGCGCAGCCGGAGGTTAAAGCTGCAAAAGCCGCCATTGTTCGACAGCACGGATCGAGGACGTTTGTTCGCAAACGGGCAGGAAAAGCGCCGCCGGTTGCGGTCCCTGCTCAATTGGAGTTGCTATGAAAATGCGAAAGAAAAGTGATCTGCCATCCAAGCAGTGTGCGACCTGTGGCCTGCCGTTTCAATGGAGAAAAAAATGGGAAAAGGTCTGGGCGGAAGTGAAGTACTGCTCTGAGCGCTGCAAGCGCGGCGGGCGGTGAGCACGGTGCAGCATATGACTCCTTCTGTGCCTCTTGTTTATTGGTTTCGCAGCGATTTGCGGCTGCGCGATAACCCTGCATGGGTCCAAGCCTGTGCCTTGAATCAGCAGCTGTTGGCTGTCGTGTTCGAGCCGCACATAGCCTCGACGGAGCAACGTTGGGGTTGCTTGCAACCTGGGGCCCACCGGCTCGCGTGGTGGCACGCCAATGTGCGGGCTTTGCAGCTGGAGCTTGCGCAGCACGGCGTAACGCTGTTGGTGTTGCGGGGCAAGGCTGTCGAGGTTTTACAAACTGTCGCCAACAAGGTCGGGGCAGTGGCCATCCACTGCGAAGAGATTGCCGCGCCCTATGAGCGCGCAGAGGTGCAAGCGTTACAACACGCCGGCTTTGAAGTACACCCCCATTGGGGTAGTACCTTGTTTGAAGAGCAGCAACTCCCTTTTGCCGTGGACGAGTTGCCTGCTGTTTTCAGCCAATTCCGCAATTTGGTGGAGCGTGCCCGCACGCCGGTGCCTGTGCCTGTGCCTTTGGCAGCCCCGCAGCATGTCCATGGTTTCTCCATAGCTTCAGAAACAGCGGCGTCATTTGCGCCATGGGCTGCAAGACCCCCTGCGGAGCAGCTCTGTATGGACGCCCGTTCTGCATTTATTTGGGGCGGGGAGACTGGCTCAGCCGTACGAGCCGGGAATGCGGGTGCGCACGCCTATCTCGATGCGTATTTTTCCTCAGATCGGGTGGCGCAATACAAGGCCACACGCAATGGCTTGATCGGGATGGCGTACTCCAGCAAGTGGTCTCCCTGGCTGGCTGTAGGCGCGGTGTCGGCTCGAGAGATTTGGGAGGCTTTGCGAACCTATGAGCAGCGCCAAGGCGCAAACGACGGCAGCTATTGGCTCTGGTTTGAGTTGCTATGGCGTGAGTATTTCCGGTGGTTGCACAAGCAGTACGGCGACGCGCTGTACCGACGCCGCGGCTTGTCGGAAATAGCCCGGCCGGTGGTCGCTACCAAGCATCAGCGCACTTTTGCGCATTGGACCCAAGGCCGCACCGGCTGCGAACTGGTCGATGCTGGAATGCGGGAATTGGCAGAGAGCGGCTATAGCTCCAACCGGATGCGTCAGATTCTGGCGAGCTATTGGATTTACGACCTTAGCGGAGACTGGCGTGCCGGCGCAGCCTGGTTCGAGGCGAACCTGTTGGACTATGACGTGTACTCCAACCAAGGGAATTGGCTCTACATCGCTGGCTTGGGTACCGACCCTCGAGGCGGGCGCAGGTTCAATGTGGCCAAGCAGACTGCAGACCATGACGCTGACGGGCAGTACCGGAATTTATGGAGTGCCTCGCCATGATGCAAAACACTGAAGTGACACATACCGTCCGGCTGATTTTGGGCGACCAGCTCAACCCCTTGCACAGTTGGTTTTCTGACACCGACCCCCAAACCCTCTATCTGATGATGGAGATGCGCCAAGAGACCGACTATGTGCGCCACCATGCGCAAAAGGTGATTGCTATTTTTGCGGCCATGCGGGCGTTCGCAACTGCATTGCGGGAGCGCGGTCACCGTGTGCACTACCTTCAGATTAATGAGGCCGACAGTCAGTTGCCAATGGTAGAGAGTCTCGATGCCGTAATGGCCCGCACAGGCGCATCTGTGCTCGAGTACCAGGAGCCGGATGAGTGGCGATTAGATGCTCTGCTCAAGGAGCACTTGGCGCAAGCCGAGGCGTCGGGCAGCTATTCCGGGCGCATGGTCGGCAGCGAGCATTTTTATACCGAGCGTCATCAAGCGCAGTCCATGTTCAAGCCAGGCAGCCGTTGGCTGATGGAGACTTTTTATCGGCAAATGCGCAAACGCCATGCGGTCTTGTTGGACGCTAAACGGGAGCCCGAAGGTGGGCAGTGGAACTTTGACAGCGAAAACCGAAAGGCTTGGAAAGGCTTTCCCCCTGAGCCTGAAGACTTCCGGCCAAGGCACGATCACACCTTGCTTTGGGAGCAAATTCAACGAGCGGGGGTGCAAACCTTTGGCACCCCGTCGGCCCAGAGTTTCCGCTGGCCGCTAGACCGCGCAGAAGCGCTGGCGCAGTTAGAAACTTTTGCCACAGATGTGCTCCCGTACTTTGGCGATTTTCAGGATGCACTCAGCGGCAAAGCGCGGCGGCTGTTTCATTCGCTGCTCTCATTCGCGTTGAATACCAAAATGCTGTCACCACAAGAGGTCGTCGAGCGCGCTGCTCGCGCCTGGCAGGGGGGCGGGGTTCCCTTGCCTGCTGCAGAGGGTTTCATACGCCAGATCCTGGGCTGGCGTGAGTATGTCCGGGCGGTGTATTGGGCAGCGATGCCCGGCTATGAAGCGCACAACTTCTTTGACCATCAAGCGGAATTGCCTGACTGGTTCTGGACAGGCAAGACCCATATGGCGTGTGTGTCTTCGGCCATCACCCAATCCTTGGACATGGCGCACGCCCACCATATTCAGCGTTTGATGGTGATTGGTAACTTCGCGTTGCTGGCCGGTCTCAACCCCAATGCATTGCACCAGTGGTACCTGGGCATTTATATCGATGCCTTTGAATGGGTAGAACTACCCAACACGGTAGGCATGAGCCAGTTTGCGGATGGCGGCGGACTGGCCACCAAACCTTATGTGTCTAGTGCGGCGTATCTCGACCGCATGGGCGATCATTGCGCCGGTTGTCGCTACGACAAAAAGCAAAAAACCACGGCTGACGCGTGTCCGTTCAATGCCCTTTACTGGGAGTTCTACGATCGGCACACCCGACTGCTGAGCCATAACCCACGCATCGGGATGGCCTATCGGCAGCTCGAAAAGATGCAACCCGAGGAGAAAGAGGCGCTCTTCGAAAAAGCCCGGAGTCTGCGCGCCAACTTGAATGCGTTGTAGCCCTCAGGCTTGCATCAGAGCTTGTCCATCCGGCTATCAAGCGGCGTGACAAAAGAGTTGAGTTCCCAGCCGGAAGCGAGCCGGCTTTCCGGATGGCTTGCTAGGGGGCTGCTTGCGGTATCAGTCAGGTCCGGGCCCTTGCTCATCCGGCGGCGGTGAACGGCGGCATGCAAATGCTCCCGCATATTCCGGAAGCGGGTGTCGAGGGGCTTGTCTGCCGCCAGCATGGCCGCGTGTTCGCCGAGAAAAGCAGTCCTTATTTGCGTCAGGTGCGGCAGGTTGTCGGGGTCTACCACCCAGTAACGCACATCACATTGCTCCAGCAGCGAGTGTTTCAGTGTTTGATTGCTCAGCGAAAGCCCGGATGCCCCGGGTACATCGACACACCCGATCACTGTTCCATCCGGGCTACACACGGTAAACGTGCAATAAACACCGTTCAACAAGCGGTACCAGTGCGCGGCTTCTGATTGCTCGGACGGAATCGTGAAGCGGGTCACCGGCAGCTTGATCAGCACCTGTTGGTCAAACATGACTTTGGTAAGCCACAACCACACTTTGCGCTCTCTGCTGTTGACGAGGCGGCGCACTTGAAGCGGCCAGACGGACGGGATCCTGCGACGTTGTTTGGCCCGGTAGTTTTGGAGCCCGTAAACGAAGCAAACCCCTAGTAAAAGTCCGCCAAGAAAATGAAGAAACATTGCTGCGCCCTGAATGTGTGGTCTCTGGATGGACCCTTTTTCACAAAGTTTATCGGGCTTTTGCAACGGGCGCTATGGCCCACACAGACCAACGGAGGGTCTGGTCAGACTATTGACCCGCGCTTATTCGCCCGTTTTCAGGGCTGCTGGTAAAGCGCTTTGACGGCTTCCACCTGGTCTTGGAGCCGCTGCACCAATTCCGGATCGAAGTGTTTGCCTTGTTCGTGGAACACATAGTCCAAAGCCTGATGGAGATCCCAGGCCGGTTTGTAGGGGCTGGCAGATACGAGCGAGTCCAACACATCAGCCAGGGCTGCAATCCGGCCCACCAGGCTGATCTCGTTTCCTTTCAAGCCGGCCGGGTAGCCGCTTCCGTCCCACCGCTCGTGGTGTTCTTGGGCGATTTGGGCCCCCATGGCATGCAAGCGCGAGCTCGATCGGGAGAGCAAGGTGTGCCCTAGGGTCGGATGTGTTCGCATCACCGCCCATTCCTCCGCCGAAAGCGGACCGGGCTTGCCCAAAATCTGATCAGGGATACCCGCTTTGCCCACGTCATGCAGTGTCGAGGCGACCCGGATCATCTCGATCTCCGCATCGCTGCAACCACTGGCGCGGGCGAGCAGGGCCGCCAGCTCCCCCACGCGCTCTATGTGGCGGGCGCTCTCTGTGCCCCGGCGCTCAATGGCGCCACCCAAGGTGGCGATCGTGTCCCGTTGGGTGCTTTGGGTTTCTTCCCGCAGCAGCAGGCTGTCGTAAGTGCTGGCTACATTGCGTGAAAAGAGTTCGAGCAGTTCGCGCGCCTGACTAGTGATCGGCTCCGGAAACTCCATGTAAATCAAGCTCTCGCTGCCTGCCTTGGTTCGAAAGTAGCCTGCGTAATAGCGCTCACCATGGCGGCTCACTTTTTCGCCCAGCGACTGCAATATGGCTGTTTTTACGACTTCTGGCAGGTTTTCTACTTCATCTTCCAGCATCAGCTCTGAAAATGCATCTGTTGCTGCGAGTACCTTCAGCTTGCCATGCCCTGCGTTGGCGGTGTAGGCCGACAAGCGACTGGCGCACAAGCCTTCGCCCTGCAGATCCAAAAGGTGGTTTAACTGCGAAAGAACGGCAGATGCGAAGCTGCGCAAATTGTGGGAGTCGCCCACCTCGCTGATGGCTTCTATCGACCGCACCAAGCCCCTTCGTGCATTTTCAAGTCGCATCAAGTCCCGATAAGCCCTTAAACCCGCGTAAAAGACAGTAATCAACTTGCGACGGGTTAGGTCGGTTTTTTCTTTGTAGTCGTTGATGTCGTAATCGCGGATGACCTGTTCTTCGGGGGCCTGGCCGGGTTGACCGGTGCGCAGCACGATGCGCACATTCAGGTTGCCCAAGTCCTCGCGAATGTATTTGGCGAGGTCCAGGCCTGCGTGCTCAGACTCCATCACCACATCCAGCAAGATCAGGGCAATATCGTTGCGCTGGCCCAGCAAGGTGCGGGCTTCGGCGGCGCTGTAGCAATGGGTGAATTCCAGCCGTCGTCCATCCATTTCGAAATCGGACATGACCAGCTTGGTGACCTCGTGAACCGCAGGTTCATCGTCCACCACCAGAACCTGCCAAGGCTTGGCTGTGTGGCTGTGCGTCTGCTCTGCCTCTTGTTCATCGCTGAAAACCAAATCATCTGTCATGACACAGGTCCCGGTTGGAATCGAATCACAGCAGTCTACTGGAAGTGACTGCGATACTACGTCTATGCAGTTACAGGAAATACTCTATACCCAAGGGTTTGGCACCCGCCGTGTGTGTGCTGGTTTGGTCCAACAAGGCTTTGTGCAGGTTTATATGCCGGAACAAGGCCTGGCTCCCGTCACCATTACGCAAGCAGCTATGGAATTTGTAGCGGAAGGGTTGCGCTTCCGGGTGCAGGGCGTCGACTGGCCCTACGCTGAACGCGCCTATTTGATACTCGACAAGCCGGCCGGCACCGAGTGCTCGCAAAAGCCCTCGACCTACCCCAGCATTTACACCTTGCTCCCCAGTCCGCTGCGCTTGCGGCCGCAAAAGGCAGCGGTGCAGGGCGTTCAGGCCGTGGGTCGGCTGGATCAAGACACTACCGGCATGCTTTTATTGACCGACGATGGCAAATTCATTCACCGGATGAGTTCACCCAAGCACCATGTCCCCAAGGTGTATGAAGTGACGGTCAAGCATCCGCTCGATGAAAAGCAGGTCAGCAAGCTTTTGAGTGGTGTGGTGCTGGATGACGACCCCAAGCCCGTCCGAGCTGCCGCTTGCGAAGCGGTTAGTGAATTCCATCTGCGCATGACCCTCACCGAGGGCAAATACCACCAAGTGAAGCGCATGGTGGCCGCTGTCAGCAATCGGGTGGAGGGCTTGCATCGCTCCAGCATCGGCAGCGTGTCGCTGCCTGCGGACTTGCCCCCCGGCGGCTGGCGTTGGCTCAATGCCGACGAAATCGTGGCAGTGCAAACCAAGGTGTGATGCGATGAACGCCGTCCTTGATGCTTTCTGGCGTTCCGTGGCTTATTGCCTGCACCCCAAAGTCATCTTGTGGTCGTTTCTGCCACTGGTCTTGATGGTGGGGGTGACGGCCGGGCTGGGGTATTTTTACCTTGACAGCCTGCTCAGCCAAGTGAACCTGCTGTTGGAGTCGATGGACTGGCTGCAAATGCTGTGGTCGTGGCTCGAATCCATGGGCGCCGGAAAGCTCAAGACCGTGTTGGTTCCGCTGCTGGTGATTCTGGTGCTTACGCCGCTCGTCGTGGTCGCCTGCTTATTGGTGGTGGCCACCTTGATGACCCCCATGCTGGTGCGCCTGGTCGCTCAGCGCCGCTTCCCCTTGCTCGACAAGCAAGGCTCCGGCTCTTTTCTGTTAAGCGCCGGATGGGCACTGGGCTCGACAGTGGCTGCATTGTTCGCCTTGGTGGTGTCGCTGCCACTGTGGTTGATTCCGCCGCTTGTGCTGATCATTCCACCCTTGATTTGGGGTTGGTTAACTTACAGGGTCATGGCTTTTGATGCGTTGTCCGACTTTGCCTCTCGTGCTGAGCGGCAAGAGCTATTCAAACGCTATCGCTGGCCTTTGCTGGCGATGGGCGTATTCGCAGGCTATCTCGGTGCGGCCCCTAGTCTGGTCTGGTCATTCGGGTTTGTCGCGGTCGCTTTGGCCCCTATTTTGGTTCCGGTGTCGATTTGGCTCTACACCCTGCTGTTCGCCTTTTCGTCGCTGTGGTTCACCCATTTCGGTCTGAAGGCCTTGCAATATTTGCGTGCAGAGCAAGCGGCTGCAACCAAGGTGCCAGACATGCCGCTGAATGTGGTTGACGTGGAGATCTTATGAAGTTTGGCGCGATCATCATTGGGGATGAAATTCTTTCCGGCAAACGTGCTGACAAGCACTTGGCCAAAATCATTGAATTGCTGGGTGCCCGTGGCATCCGATTGGCTTACGCGCATTACGTTGGCGATGATCCGCAGCGTATTACAGCGACGCTGCGTGAGGCCTTCGCTTCGGGCGATACCGTCTTTTCCTTCGGTGGCATTGGCGCCACGCCCGACGATCACACCCGGCAATGCGCTGCATTGGCGTCCGGCAAAGCCTTGGTGCTCAGTGACGCCGCACGGGATTTGATCCAAGAGCGCATCTTGGACGTTGCCCGCGAGCAAGGCCTGCCCTATGAGCCCGAGCGCCCAGACAATGTGCACCGCTTGCAGATGGGCATGTTCCCGGAGGGCGCCGCTTTGATACCCAATCCGTACAACAAAATTCCGGGTTTCAGTTATCCCGGCGTTGGGCAAGGGCGGGTCCACTTTGTGCCGGGCTTCCCCGTGATGGCCTGGCCGATGGTGGAGTGGGTTCTCGATAGCCAATGCGCTCAATGGTTTCAGCAGGATGTGTGGCGCGAGCAATCGGTGATTGTCTTTGGTGCCATGGAGTCGATGCTGACCCCGCTCATGGAGCAGCTGGAGCGGAGTCATCCGGTCAAGGTCTTCAGCCTACCGAGCGTGGACCATCCGCAATACGGCCGGCACATCGAATTGGGCGTGAAAGGGGATCCCACTGTGATGGCAGCCGCATATGCCGATTTGCTGGCAGGCCTCAAGGCGCTGGACATGTCATTAGGCCCTGAATTGGTGCGATAGCAAATTGCACCAATAAAGTGCGCTATAGCTTGTTGCACCTTGGTGGTGCATTTTGGTGCGCTCATTGGGCTCTCACCCGTGACTTTCCGTATTTCGTGCTCGAATTGCCCGTTTAACGATGCAAAATAGAGCGGTTTGCCGAAATGCCTTTGGTGCGTGCTTTGGCACAAAAGCTGCATTAACTGCAGCGCAAATCTTTTTACAACCGTGCAACAGGAGTATTTGATGGCCAAGACCGTCGCAGATGTGATGAAGATGGTGAAAGAAAACGAAGTCAAGTTTGTTGACTTCCGTTTCACCGATACCCGTGGTAAGCAGCAGCACACCACCGTGCCTGTCTCGCATTTTGATGAAGACAAGTTCACCTCCGGCCACGCGTTTGACGGCTCTTCTATTGCCGGCTGGAAGGGAATCGAAGCTTCCGACATGTTGTTGATGCCCGATCCAGGTACTGCCAACATTGATCCCTTCTTCGAAGAAACCACTCTGATCATGAACTGCGACGTGGTGGAGCCTGCTGACGGCAAGTCCTACGACCGCGATCCACGTTCCATCGCCAAGCGCGCTGAAGCCTACTTGAAGGCCTCCGGCATGGGCGACACCGCTTACTTCGGCCCTGAGCCAGAATTCTTCATCTTTGACGGCGTACGTTGGTCTACAGAACCCAACAACACCTTCTACGAAATCGAAGAGTACGAAGCGCCCTGGAACACCGGTTCCAAGCTCGAAGGCGGCAACCGCGGCCACCGTCCCACTGTCAAGGGCGGCTACTTCCCAGTGCCCCCAGTGGACAGCACGCAAGACATGCGCGCTGAAATGTCCCTGATCCTTGAATCCTTGGGCATTCCAGTTGAAGTGTTCCACCACGAAGTGGCGGGCGCTGGCCAGAACGAAATCGGCACTAAGTTCTCCACCCTGGTTGAGCGCGCTGACTGGACCATGTTGCAGAAGTACGTGATCCACAACGTGGCCAATGCCTACGGCAAGACCGCGACTTTCATGCCCAAGCCTTACCACGGCGACAACGGTTCCGGCATGCACGTGCACCAGTCCGTGTGGAAAGACGGCAAGAACCTGTTTGCTGGCGACGGCTATGCAGGTCTGTCTGACTTCGCGCTTTACTACATTGGCGGCATCATCAAGCACGCACGTGCCCTGAACGCCATCACCAACCCTGGCACCAACAGCTACAAGCGTCTGGTTCCTCACTTTGAAGCTCCGGTCAAGTTGGCATACTCCGCCAAGAACCGTTCCGCTTCGATCCGCATTCCTTTCGTGGCGAACCCCAAGGGCCGTCGCGTGGAAGCACGTTTCCCCGATCCATTGATGAACCCTTACCTCGGCTTCGCAGCCTTGTTGATGGCAGGTCTGGACGGCGTGGAAAACAAGATCCATCCTGGCGAAGCCGCCACCAAGGACCTCTACCATCTGCCTCCCGAGGAAGATGCAAAGGTACCAACCGTGTGCCACAGCTTGGATCAAGCCTTGGAGCACTTGGACAAGGACCGCGCGTTCTTGACCAAGGGTGGTGTGTTCACTGACTCCATGATCGATGCCTACATCGACCTGAAAATGCAGGAAGTGACCCGCTACCGTATGTCGGTACACCCTGTCGAATACGATATGTACTTCAGCCTGTAATCCCGGCGCTGCAAAGCACTGTGATGAACAAAGAAGGACGGCGCGAGCCGTCCTTTTTTTATGGAACACTTGGACACATATCGCCACCCGAACCTCGGGGATACTCAGGGCCTTTGTCCCGGGGCACTTTTTGACGGATACTGAATCACAGCGCTTACCAAACCGAGCGTAGTTACTGACACAGCATGAAACCCACACTCCTGATTCTTTGCTTGACCGCCGGCACGACGCTAGGAGCCTCGGCGCAGGAGCGTATCTACCGGTGTGGTAATGAGTACACCAACACCGTGACCGAAGCGCAGGCCAAGACCTGCAAGCTTGTCTCGGGCGGCAATGTCACGGTGGTGCAGGGGCAGAAGCCCGCAGCAGCAGCACCAGGGGTGAAGGTGGCATCGGCGCCGCCCGCAAGCAGCGCGCCGCGTATCGATAGCGCGGATCAAAAAGCCAAAGACTCTGATGCCCGTTTGATTCTCGAGACCGAGCTCAAAAAGGCCGAGGCCCGTCAGATCGAGCTGAACAAAGAGTACAACAACGGGGAGCCTGAAAAGCTGGGCCCCGAGACTCGCAATCATCAAAAATACCTGGATCGGGTTTCCGAGCTCAAAGCAGCGCTGTCCCGCAACGAAAGTGACATAGCGGGCATCCGGCGGGAGCTTGGTCGTTTGCCGGGCAGTAGCTCCAAGCAATAAGGTCCGGGCAAGTGCCCGCCTTGCCGGGCGGAGCCATGGATCCGGTTATTTAATTTCCTTTTTCCGCGGACAAGCCTCATGGAGCGATTCCATTCTTTTGACCTGCTAGCGACCTTGGTGGCAGTGGTCACGGCCGACGCGTCTGTGCAGTTCTCCAATGCGGCACTGGAAGATGCCTTGGGCATTTCGCGCCGGACCATCATCGGCTCCAACTTTGCCGACGTATTCACCGAACCTGCACAGCTGCACAGCGCCCTCGAAGGTGCGTTGGACAATGCGTTTGCAGCACTGCGCTACGACGCGTGGCTCAAGCGTGCCGGGCTGGAGTCCATGCCGGTGCACGTCATCGTGACCCGCACGGAGGCATCCAACGACATCATTGTGGAAATGGTGCCCCAAGAGCAGCAAACCCGCCAAGACCGCGAAGAGCGCCTCGCCGAGCAGGCCCAGACCAACAAAGAGCTAATCCGTAACCTCGCCCACGAAATCAAGAACCCTTTGGGTGGCATTCGTGGCGCGGCGCAACTGCTCGAGATGGAGATGGAGTCTCCTGAGCTCACCGAATACACGCAGGTCATCATTCATGAGGCGGATCGCCTGCAGAGCCTGGTAGACCGCCTGCTGGCGCCGCACCGCCGGCCCCACTTGGTGGGCGATGTGAATATTCACGAGGTGTGTGAGCGGGTGCGCTCGCTCATCCTTGCTGAGTTTCCCAAGGGCTTGCGGGTAGTGCGGGACTATGACATCTCCATTCCCGAATTCCGGGGTGACCGCGAGCAGCTCATTCAAACCGTGCTGAACATAGCCCACAACGCTTGCCAGGCGCTGGCAGAGCGCATTGCGGCGGGTGACGGTTGTGTGACATTCAAGACCCGAGTGACACGGCAGATCACCTTTGGCAAACAGCGTTACCGGTTGGCATTGGAATTGCATGTCATTGACAACGGACCTGGCGTGCCAGATTCGATCAGAGACCGCATTTTTTACCCGTTGGTATCGGGCAGGGAAGGTGGTTCCGGACTGGGGCTCACACTGGCGCAAACCTTTGTTCAGCAACATCACGGACTGATTGAAGTGGACAGCGTGCCGGGCCGTACGGACTTCAAAATATTGATTCCGTTACCGTAACAGACCGACAAAAACATAGGGTGCCACACAACATGAAGCCGATTTGGATCGTAGATGATGACCAGTCCATCCGCTTCGTGCTGGAGAAGGCACTGCTGCGTGAGCATTTGCCCACACGCAGCTTTTCCAATCCACGCGATGTACTGACTGCGCTGAGCACCGCAGCAGACGATGAAGGTCCGCAGATTCTGGTGAGCGACATCCGCATGCCCGGAGGCTCCGGCCTCGACCTGCTCGAAAAAGTCAAAGCCAAACACCCCGGCCTGCCCGTCATCATCATGACGGCTTTCTCGGATCTGGACAGCGCGGTCAGCGCCTTTCAAGGCGGCGCTTTTGAATACCTGCCCAAGCCCTTCGACCTGCCCAAAGCGGTGGAGCTGATCCGCCGTGCCGTAGAAGAAAGCCAGCGCGAAGAAGTGGCCGAAGAGCGCATGGCCGAGTCCCCTGAAATGCTAGGGCAGGCGCCCGCCATGCAGGACGTGTTCCGTGCCATTGGCCGCTTGAGCCAGAGTAATGTCACGGTGATGATCACTGGCGAATCCGGCTCCGGCAAAGAGCTGGTGGCCCGTGCGTTGCACAAGCATTCTCCGCGCGCCGATGGCCCGTTTGTGGCTATCAACACCGCTGCGATTCCCAAAGACCTGTTGGAGAGTGAACTCTTCGGCCATGAGCGCGGCGCTTTCACTGGCGCGCAAACCATGCGCCGTGGCCGCTTTGAGCAGGCCGATGGCGGCACGCTGTTTCTGGACGAAATCGGCGACATGCCGTTTGAGCTGCAGACCCGTTTGCTGCGCGTCTTGAGCGACGGTCACTTCTACCGCGTGGGCGGGCACAGTGCCGTTAAATCCAACGTGCGCGTGATTGCGGCCACTCACCAGAACCTGGAGCAGCGCGTCAAAGACGGTGTGTTCCGTGAAGACTTGTTCCACCGCCTGAACGTGATCCGCCTGCGCCTGCCCGCGCTGCGCGAGCGCAAGGAAGACGTGTCCATGCTGACCCGCCACTTTTTGCAGCAAAGCGCCAAGCAACTGGGGGTGGAGCCCAAGCGTATTTCTGATTCCGCATTGGCCTGGCTGGAGGGCTTTGGCTTTCCGGGCAACGTGCGTCAGCTGGAAAACATCTGCCACTGGCTGACCGTGATGGCGCCAGCCCAGGTGATTGAGCGCAAAGACTTGCCGCCCGAGGTCAATCAAGGGCGCGCTGAAGCTGGCGATTCACTGCTGGCCAAGCCGGTGTTTGCCCCCACGCCCGAGGCGCACCTCAAAGAGTTGCCCCTGGATTCGCACGCCTCGGCGTCTTTGTCGCATGAGGGCGGTGAAGACCTGTCGCATGTATTGGCCCGTGCCGCAGCCGCCCAAGGCCCTTTGGAAGGCTGGGAGGCCGAGCTCGAAACCGAAGCGATTGCGCTACTCGGCTCCGGCAAAGCGGATGTGTGGGACACACTCACCCGGCGTTTTGAGTCCCGCTTGATTCTGGCGGCCTTGGCGAACACCAAAGGCCGTCGTATTGAAGCGGCTCAAAAACTGGGTATCGGCCGCAACACGATTACGCGGAAGATCCAGGAGCTGGGGCTGGGATGATCTCGACCACCACCGGCGCGTGATCGCTGGGGCGCTCGTTTTTGCGAGGCGTCTTGTCAATCACGCAGCCGGTCACCCGCGGTTTGAGCGCCTGGCTCACCAGAATGTGGTCAATGCGCATACCCCGGTTACGGCGGAAGCCCGCATCCCGGTAGTCCCACCAACTGAAGCTTTTGGGCGGGTAGGGGAACAACCGGTAGCTGTCGCACAGGCCCAATGCCACCAAAGCGCGTAGGTGGTATCGCTCTTCCTCGGTGCAGTGGATGGTGCCTTCCAGGTTCACCGGGTCCCACACATCGTCCTCGTCAAAAGTGATGTTGTAGTCGCCCATCAGCACCAGGTTCGGGTGCGCGGCCAGCTCGTCTTTCACCCAGCGGCGCAGGGCGGTGAGCCACTCCATCTTGTACTCAAACTTGTCGCTGCCCGGCTCTTGCCCGTTGGGGAAGTAAGCGCCGATCACGCGTATTCCCTCCACCGTGCCGGTGATCACGCGGGACATGTCGTCGTCAAAGCCGGGGATGTTTTTGACTACGGCATCCGCCGGAGTCCGCGTTAGCAGGGCCACGCCGTTATAGGTCTTTTGGCCAAACCATTGCGCGTGGTAGCCGATGGCTTCAAACGCGTCGGCAGGAAATTTGTCGTCAGTCAGCTTGAGCTCTTGCAGGGCAAGCACATCGACCGGGTTGGCGGCCAGCCACTCCAGCACTTGCGGCAGGCGCACGCCCAAAGAGTTGACGTTCCAGGTGGCGAGTTTCATAGGTGATTCAGAAAAAATAGATGCTGCGGTGCAGAGACCCTGGATTTTCTCACCGCTCCCCGCCATTTGCGGGCCTTGCGAGGATGCCCCGAACGCAAAAAAGCCCTGCACTCCGGGAGAAGTGCAGGGCCCCTGTCTGACCGAGTCAGACGACGTAGCTTACGGGCGCACGGTGATCTCGTTCTTCACGGCCTTGACGCCCATGACGCTCCAAGCCAGCGTCGCTGCGGTGGATTTTTCATCCGGGCTTTTGGCAAATCCGGACAGCATTACGGTCCCGTTGAGGGTTTCCACGCTGATGGCGGCGGCGTCCACGATTTTGTTTTCGACAAAGCGGCTCTTGATGCTGGTGGTGATGGCAGTGTCATCAACATAAGCCCCCACCGTGGATTGGCCGCGCTGTACGGCGCAGCCGGTAGCAGTCAAAGCGAGCAGGGCGGCAAAAGCCAAGGCGAAGAGGGTGCGAATGTTCATGGTGAGTTTCCAGTAGTGAAGTGAATGGGAATGGGAAGGGGGGCGCTGTTTATTTCTTCCGGAGGAATCCGAACAGGTAGCTCAGCACCGCGAGCACCAGGAAGACGAAAAACAAAATCTTGCCTATCTCTACGGCGCTGGCGGCAATGCCACCAAAACCGAAAAGCGCCGCGATCAGGGCAATGACAAAAAAAACAACGGCGTAATGCAACATCAGGGTTCCTTCAACAGATGCCCTAGTGTGCGTTTTCGCACACAGTGCGGCCATCAGTCACCTTGCTGTGTGGCCGTGGGTTAAAGGCGCGCCCGCTTGTAGGACGCCTCCGACACCCTCACCCCGCGTCTGTGGAGAGTGGTGGAAACTTGGCCAGAATTTGGGTGCCCTGCCCGGGGCGGGACTGCAGCTGCAAGCTTCCGCCCTCTGCGCCGACACGAAAGCGCATACCCACCAGCCCGTAGGCGGAAGTGGGCTTGGTGCTGGTGTCAAAGCCCACACCATCGTCGCGCACCGAGACCTCCACCTGACCAGCCCGGGTGCAGAGTTCAATCCAAATGGTGCGTGCCTGCGCATATTTGGCGATGTTGGTGATGGCCTCTTGCACAAGCCGGTACACCACCAGTTCTGCGGAGGGCCGCAATGCCACCGGTTCCAGTTGGCAGTGAACGGCTACCCCGGACGGTGCCGCGTACTCGCGCGCCAGAATTTCAAGCGCAGCAACCAAGCCTAGGTTGCTGAGCGAAGAGGGGCGCAGATCTTCAATAATGCGGCGGCCCAGCGCAATACCGGTATTCAGGGTGCCGACCAGATGGGCCAGCAAATCCAGCGCCTCGGGTGCCGCCACCGTGATGCGTGATTTGATGCGAGCCGCATCCAGCTTGGCGGAGGTCAGCAAGGAGCCCAGATCGTCATGCAGGTTGCGTGCAAGGCGTTGGCGCTCGTCCTCGCGTGCGGTTTGCAAGTGCTGGGCTAGTTCGATCAACTCCGCAGTTCGATTGGCAACTTCGACCTCCAGGCGGTCGCGTTCCAGCTGCACCACGCGTTGCAGCTCCATTTGCTGGAGCTTGAGCGCCTGCGACTGGCGCAGGTATAAAAACAAAGCCAACAGGCTCACGAGACTGAGCACCGCAACACCCAACCGGTCCAGCACCAAGGTGCTGATCAGCGCAGAGCGGCTATCGCTGACCGCCCGGGTTTGGTAGGCCAGCAGCTCGGCACTGGTCGCACGAATGGCGTCCATCTTTTCGCGGCCGATATCGGTCATCAAAATCTCGCGCCCGGCTTTGCCTCGGCCTTCGTCAAACAGCTGCAGCGTCAAGGCCAGCTCGGAGAGCTTGGTCTCTGTCAACGTGTGCAAGCGTTGCAGCAGCGCTTGTGACTCCGGATCACTGCCGTAATACGCATCCAACACCTTATAGGCATCTTCGATGCGAAGCAGCGCAGTGGCATAGGGTTCGAGGTACTCTTTGCGTTGGGTGAGCAGGTAGCCGCGCTGGCCTGTTTCGGCATCCAGCATGCTGCGCTCCAGCGTCTGGATTTGGGTGCGCGCCATGCCCATCTCGGTCAATTCTTGCAGTGTGGTGGTAGACCGCCAGTAAGAAGCCTCACTCACAAACAGCACGGCTCCTGCGGCTGCGAGAGCGCAGGCAATGACCAGAGGATGGCGCTGGAGGGCTGTGATTTTTTTCATGGGAAGGACCTGCAGAGAACTGTGGGATCATGGCGCATGACTATCTTTATGCGCCCATGATCAGGATTGCCATTGTTGATGACCACGCGATGGTGCGCGCCGGGCTGCGCCAGTTTTTTGCCGACCAGCCCGACTTTCAGGTCGTGGCCGAGGCGGTGAATGGCCGAGATGCTTTGGACATCGTGCGCCAGGGCGAGGTGGATGTGATGGTGATGGACATTTCCATGCCCGACCACAGCGGCGTCGACGCGCTGGTGGCCATCAAGGCGCGCGCACCTGACCTGCCGGTGTTGATTTTGAGTGGGTTTGCCGAAGTCCATTACGCCACGACCCTGCTGCGCCAAGGGGCCAGTGGGTACCTGAACAAAGATTGCGATCCCGAAGACATCGTCAAAGCCATTCGCACCGTGCACCGTGGACGCAAATACATCACCCCCGGCGTGGCAGAGTTGTTGGCAGACGGGTTAGGCGATGATGCGGACAAGCCTTTGCACACCCAGCTCTCTGAGCGCGAGTTGCAGGTTTTCTTGCGGCTGGCCCGTGGTGAGACGGTGGGGCATATTGCTACCAGCATGTCACTCAGTGTGAAAACCGTCAGCACCTACCGCACCCGGGTGATGGAGAAAATGCGCCTCGAATCGAACAGCGATTTGACCTATTACGGCCTCAAAAACGGCCTGATCCAGTAGCCGTATCAAGCGGCTGGAGCAGGCTGCATGCCGCTTGCTGCCAGCGTTTGGCAGTAGAGAATCAGCGCGTCTATTTCGGTCGATTTATCAAATACTTGCTGTGCCCCCAGTGCCATACAGGTGGCGCGCACGTCAGGGGTGGCGTAGTTGCTCAACACCACCATATGCCGTGGGGGCTTGTTTTGTTGTGCTCCCCGCAGCACGCCGACGCCGGAGCCGCTGCGCAAAAAAATATCCACGATGACCAGCTCCGCCTCGTGCGCAGGGTCCGCCAGCCATTGCAGCGCAGCTTGCTCGTCCGCTGCCATGCCAACGACGGCCACAGGGGTGAGTTCTTGCAGCGTGGCAATCAGGCTTTGCTGAATGACCGGGCTGTCTTCGACGAGATAGGTGGTGAGCACGGTCATATTGTGGGTGGGTAATCCCCCCGATAAACCAAAGGACCGAGAAGTAGAATTTTCTAAGAAGGAAGTTCTACGTGAAGAAGTCGAGATTTACGGATAGCCAGATCATGGCTGCATTGAAGCGTGTTGAAGCCGGTTTGCCGGTTCCTGATATCTGTCGTGAGTTGGGGATCAGCACCGCCACGTTCTACAAGTGGCGTGCCAAGTTTGGTGGCATGGACACATCCATGATGGCCCGCATGAAGGAACTCGAAGACGAGAACCGGCGGCTTAAGAAGATGTATCTGGAAGAGAAACTCAAGGCCGAGATCGCCAACGAGTACCTCGCAAAAAAGTAAGCCGGCCGTCTCGCCGGCGCGAGATGGCCAAAGAAGTCGTGCAGCAGCGTGGGCTTGCCATACGGGTCGCCTGTTCCGTGTTCTCAATCAGCGAATCCTGCTACCGCTACGAGTCCAAGCAAAACGCTGAGAATGAACTCATCGCTGATTGGTTGATGCGGCTGACGGACAACCACCGCAACTGGGGCTTTGGCCTGTGCTACCTGTATCTGCGCAATGTGAAGAGTTTCGGGTGGAACCATAAACGCGTGTACCGCATCTATCGTGAGCTGGAGTTGAACCTACGTATCAAGCCTAGGAAGCGCTTGGTGCGTGAGAAGCCCGAGCCTTTGGCTGTGCCAGAGGCCATCAATCAGGTCTGGTCGATGGACTTCATGCACGACAAGCTGGAGGACGGCCGTAACCTGCGCTTGTTCAATGTCATCGACGACTTCAACCGTGAGGCGCTGGGCATTGAGGTGGACTTCTCGCTGCCGTCGGAGCGGGTGATCCGAGCATTGAAGCAGATCATTTCCTGGCGTGGCAAGCCGCAAGTGATTCGATGTGACAACGGGCCCGAGAACATCAGTGGCACCATCCAGAACTGGGCCGAGGAATGGGGCATCCGGTTTGAATATATCCAGCCGGGCAAGCCACAGCAGAATGCCTATGTCGAACGGTTTAACAGGACTGTTCGATACGAATGGCTATCCCAGTATTACTGGTCCAGTATTGAAGAAGTTCAGGACTTCGCCACGCAGTGGATGTGGTCCTACAATCACGACCGCCCGAATATGGCCCTGGGCGGTTTCACCCCAATGCAGCACTTGGCCATGGCTGCATAACCGTTCTACTTTTAGGTCCGGTGGAAATTGGGGGGATTACCGGTGGTGGGGTTGGGTTGTAGTGTGCCTGCGAACATACGCGTTCGCCATGGGCCATCCACCCGAATGTATGTAGGACTGTACCTACACGCCTTTGCGGCGCTGTCTGCTACCCAGCGCACACAAGCCTGCAGACACTTCGACCATCACATTTTGTTGATCAAAAAAAGGTCGTTCCATGAAAAATACATCCACTTCCCTCCGTAGCACCGCAGTCGTGTTGGCCCTCATGGTTTTGAGCGGCTGCGCCGGTATGACTACCCGTGAGAAGAACACCGCCGTTGGCGCGGTGATTGGTGGCGTCGCAGGCAACGTAATCGGTGGCGGTGTGCTGGGTACCGCAGCAGGTGCAGCCGCAGGTGGCGTGATCGGCCACCAATCCAGCAAGAAATAAGCGCTTGCCCGCTTAGCGGCGGGTGTAGGTCACTAGGCTGAACCCCAGCCCGCTAGCTGCCGTATGGCGCTCGCGGGCGGTTTCCAGCCACGCCTCACCCAAGTGGGGTGCGTAAGCGTCCCCCACAAAGTCTTGCTCAATCTCAGTCACCACTGCGGTGGTGGCCAGTGGCTCGGCCAAGGTATAGAGCTGTGCACCGCCAATCACCCAAACGTCTGCAGATTGCTCACAAATTTGTAGCGCCTCGCGCATGTCAGACGCGCGCTGGGCACCAGTTTCATTCCAATCCGGCTGGCGGGTGACAACGATGTTGGCACGGCCGGGCAGTGGGCGGAACTTCGGGGGCAGCGAGTCCCAGGTCTTGCGCCCCATGATCACCGGGCAGCCCAGCGTGGTCCGCTTGAAGTGGGCCAAGTCCTCGGGCAAATGCCAGGGCAGGGTGCCGTTTGCGCCGATCACGCCGTTGGCAGCACGCGCGTAAATCAAGTGAAGGCGGGGCATGATTGGGAGATTTTTGGTTGGCAATTGATATTCATTGTTCGATTAGTGAGTGTCTGCTTTACATGAGATCAATGGCTTTACGTCACAAAAAATGCTCGACATTTGGTGTCCGCCACTTGTTTTAGCTTCCTAAAGAGGTATCACTCCTATGTTCTTTTTAAGCAGTGCTTGCATGCGTGGACGGCCTGCCGCAGATGTTTCAAATCCGAGTCCATACCTATAGATTTCTGGCAGGAACAATCGCTCATCTCCCAGTTTTCCATCGAGGTCCTCGTAAATCACGCCGATTTCTTGCAACGTGCTTAATGTGCCGGCATCCAGACCAGCTAGGGATGCGCTAAAAGGTACTTTCAAATTACGGATGTTTTTTTCCGTCATCAGCTCTGACCATCTTCTGAGTGAAGCGATCTCCGCTTTAGCTTCGGTCACCTTTTCTTCACTGCAACGAGGTACAGCCTTACGCATGGATTCAGGTGCTAAAACTCGTTTTGGCGCAGTTGGTCCTGTACGTTTCACTTCTTCGTCTGCTGCGAACTTTAAGAAGCGGACTAAATCTCGCGCCTGAACATTTCCCTTTAGGTCGCAGAGCGCTGCATATACCCATCTCGCGGAATGTGCTTCTTTAGACTTCTCGTTACCCAGTTTCTTACCCCACAGTAGCTCCAACTCGAGTTTTAACTCTTCTAGATGCAGGGATTCGGGGGAGCGCGTCGATGAGTGAAGACCTGCTTGACTACTCAGCATGTATGCAAGGCGCAAAAAGCTTTCAGCATTCCAATGCAGTCTAAATGGTTGAAACCGTTGTAACCACTGTCCGGTGTTTTGCCGAATAGTTGACTGCACATAGTCAATTCGCACAAAGACCAAAGCACCTAAATGTGGATTGGCTAGCTCATCAATGCGGTTGGGTAATCTGAGTAACGCCTGTATGGCGTCACCTGCGGGGTATACATCTGCATCACTGAACACGTCTTCGATACCATCAAAAACCAAAACTGTACGTACAGATTTACTAATGAAGGCTTCGTTAACATCTTTCAAACTCCCATGGGGAAACCCAAATTGGGCAGCGATAAGCTCATCCCAAAAATCATCCCAATACTTGGGTGGATCCTGAAGTGCTGCTTCAATATGTTTGCGTAGTTCGTTTCCACTAAGCAAACTTTTTTTGTCGCCTCCAATAGATTCAACTGCTCGGCTTTGTGCTGTCTTGATTTCTCCACTGGGTTTGTCTGTGATGTTGTCTGACCACAGTGCCGGAAAAATGGATGCATCACCTGTATTCGTTGGATCAAAGCCAAGTTTCCCCAAAAAATTTCGCCATGATCCTGCAAGCACTACTTGGCGGAAAGTGAAGGTCTTCCCGGCACCTTTAGCGCCGATCATTAGTACGTTCGGAAGCGCGTGAGCGAAATGTTTTCCTAAGTTAAGCAAGGGCTCCGTTGAGAGAATTGAACTAGCTTGGTTTCCCTCGGCAAATTCAGCAGCCTTGCAGACTTCAAATAGCTGCTCTGCAGACTTCTGGCGAGCTAATACTTCGCTGGTATCAGTTGCAGAGAGTTGTGAGCCTTCGAGTGGATTCTGGGCATACAGGGCGTGCGCCCAATCAGTAGCACTGGAAAAGAGACGTTGAGACTGAGGTAGGTTCTCTATTGCCTCGCGAAGTGAGCCAATTGACATTAATGTGCTCAGAAATTCAGCCTCAAGCCATTGCACTGATGGCGTTAGCGGATCCTCAGTCGGATACGCCGCCCCCAGCGTTTTCAGTGCTTTTTCGTAGAGTCCCGCATCGCGTAATTCTTTTGTCAAGAGACTAAGTACCACCGTAGGGCGCGCTGCATCCTGCCAGTCATCAGGCAACAGCTGATTGTTGGCGTATAGGCGCCGCAGTACCTCCGCCATTCCTAGTACCGACTGAGGTGCCACTGTTGTGACGAAAAAATGATCAATGCGTGGATCGAACAGAATAGGGCTCGCCAACTCACTCAGTCCAGCTCGAAGGTCTATGAAAACAACATCAGCTCCTAGTCGTTTGCCAAGTGCGTGTAAGTGATCGCTAAGCTTCCATGGATTGATCGGATCCCGAGCTAAATGCTCCGGAACTACGGGCATGTCTTGGATTTCGGCTAGGTCTAACGCAGCGGGCAGCACAAACAACTCTCGCTGCAAACTACCTAAACTCAGTGAGGTTTTACGTAACTCTTCCGCAAAGAAATCTAGACTGGCCTCCAGTCCTGCCGGTGGGTAATGCAAAGCTTCGAGAAACTGCACGAAAGACACATTCGGCTGGTTCGCTTCATCAAGCCAAAAACTGACACCCGGAGCCTCCAAGTCAGCGTCAACTACTAAAATTTTCTTGGCACCCGGGCTTTTGTTACCCAAACAGGCTGATACATAGGTCATTAACGCCGTAGTACGTCCCACACCGCCTTTAAACGAGTGAAATGAAACCAAGTCGGGGCCCCCAGTAAACCGAGTCGGTTTTAATGCGGCGCTGCTTAATGTTAGTGGAGTAGCCGATATGGCATCTTCGCCGCTATTTGATTCATCATTTTTATCAACGGCAATATACGTCACATCGCGCCAAAGCGGATAGCTTCTGCCCAATTCCAGTACTTCAGATTCTGCTTCCACATGTAATTCGATAGGGTAGCTTGCGTTCCCAATACGTAGCTGTATGGACTTTGACTCTGGCGAATATGCGCGCCCAAAAATACTCTCTAGCCATAGGTCTATTTTTTGACTTGCTTCTGATGTAAGCCGGATTTCCATTCCTGTGAAAAAGCAATCCACGCTGAGAATGCCAGTGGGCAATCTGGACCATAGTGCTGTGCGTTGTTTTAACAACCGTTCTATATCCAGCCAAGTCAGCAATCGATCGGTCAATGTGTTGTGCTCTTTCATTTGAGTTCTCCTTCGATCCAATCCAATACCTGCTGCATCTGTTGCTCACAATCTTGATCTGCAGGAGATATGGTCCGTCCACCATATCTCCAAGCTTGATGAATTTCACCGAACTGACCTCGCCGCATGGGCTTCTCCAATTGAAAGTCATTTGGTAAAGATAAGTCGCTTCCGACATTTAACTCTTTGAGCAAATCTCGTAAGTTATGACCAGTTCTCTTAATGTCAGCTTCATCGAATAAGTCTCGATTTCTACGTTTGAGCCAGACCGCCTTTAGGCCGCATTCCACTGCGTAAAACATTAGCAGTCGATGAGGGTTTTTGCGCGATTGGTTATTGGCTGGCGTGACTTCAGCCTTCAGTTCGCGCCAAGCGCGGACCAATTCGCGGTTGGTAAAACGTAAGGCGCTCATCTCGCGACGTAAAAAGTATTCAATATGCTGTTTAGAGGCATGTGTAAGGCTAATAAATCGCTGAAATCCAACGGCTTCCTGAACAAAGTGAGCAGGGAAAGATGTTTGTCAGTGGGAGCGAGGCAAATTGAGAGCTTAGGATGGCAAAGATTGTGGGGTTCTTTGAATCAAGTTCAGAGGAGGGCAATACATCAGACCGGCCATCACACCGCAACCGGTGCCTTGATGGCGGGGTGGCACTCGTAGCCCTCGACCTCAAAGTCTTCAAACTGGTAGTCGAAGATGCTCTCAGGCTTGCGCTTGATATGCAGGGTGGGGTAAGCCATCGGCGCGCGGCTCAGCTGCAGTTCCACCTGCTCGCGGTGGTTGCTGTAGATGTGGCAGTCGCCACCCGTCCAGATAAAGTCGCCCACCTCCAGATCGCACTGCTGCGCCACCATGTGCGTGAGCAGGGCGTAGCTGGCAATGTTGAAGGGCACGCCCAAAAATATGTCGGCACTGCGCTGGTACAGCTGGCAGCTGAGGCGGCCTTTTCCGCTTTCAGTTTCGGCCGGCGCCACATAAAACTGGAAGAACGCGTGGCAGGGCATCAGCGCCATTTTGTTGAGCTCGGCCACGTTCCAGGCGCTCACGATGATGCGGCGGCTGTCAGGGTTGCTCTTGAGGGTTTTGATGACGTCGGCAATCTGGTCAATGTGGCCACCATCCGGCGTGGGCCAGCTGCGCCACTGGACGCCGTAGACCGGGCCCAGGTCACCGGTTTCGGGGTTGGCCCATTCGTCCCAGATGGTGACGCCGCGCTCTTTGAGCCAGTTGTTGTTGCTCGACCCGGTCAGAAACCACAGCAGCTCTTGGATGATGCTGCGCAGGTGCACTTTTTTGGTGGTGACCAGGGGAAAGCCTTCGTTCAGGTCAAACCGCATCTGGTGCCCGAACACGCTGGTGGTGCCTGTGCCGGTGCGGTCTGGTTTGAACACACCCGTCGTGTGCACATGGCGCATGAAGTCTTCGTACTGGCTGCGCACAGGGCGCTGGGGAGTAGGGCTGGTCATGGTTGAAATTGTAGGGTGGGCGGGGTATGTCTGCCCTGCATACGGTGAAGACATTTCCGCATGGAATTTGCCCACATTTTGCTGGCCGCGCGCGGGCAACACGCGCAGAATCTGGCGCTCCGCCGCCTTTGGCCTATTTTCACCGCGCTCACCGCGCCGCTTGCATGTCCCTCATCGAAACCCAGATGGCCGCTCCCACCGCAGCGGGCGCCGAGCAACCACCACAAGGCCAGGCTGCTGAAGCTGCCTTTAATCTGCACGAAGCCGCGCTGGCCTACCACCGCGCCCGTGATTCAGACGACATCGGCGGCAAGATCGAGATCCATGTCACCAAGCCCGTGGGCAGCCAGGACGACCTGTCCTTGGCCTACTCGCCCGGTGTGGCCGTGCCCTGCCTCGAGATTGAGCGCGACCCCGAGCTTGCGTACCAATACACCGCCAAAGGCAACCTGGTGGCTGTGATCACCAACGGCACCGCGGTGCTGGGTCTGGGCAACATTGGTGCGCTGGCCGGCAAGCCGGTGATGGAAGGCAAGGCCGTGCTGTTCAAACGCTTTGCCGGCATCGATGCGTTTGACATCGAGATCGACGAGACCGACCCGCAAAAACTCATTAACACCATTGCCAGCCTGCACCCCACGTTTGGCGGCATCAACCTCGAAGACATCAAGGCGCCCGAGTGCTTTGAGATCGAGCGCGCGCTGCGGGCCCGCTTGTCGATCCCTGTGTTTCATGACGACCAACACGGCACCGCCATCGTGGTGGCCGCCGGCTTGATCAATGCGCTGCGCCTGCAAGGCAAAACCCTGGAAGCTGCGACCCTGGTGTGCAACGGCGCGGGTGCCGCTGCCAACGCCTGCCTGGAGTTGCTGGTCAGCCTGGGTGCCAAAAAATCCAACATCGTGGTGTGCGACTCCAAGGGCGTAATTTACGTAGGCCGTGGCGCCAAGGGCGATGACGGCGAAAAAGCCGCTTGGGCCCGCGACACTGCCGCCCGCACCCTAGCCGATGCGCTGCAAGGCGCCGATGTGTTTCTGGGCCTGTCCGGCCCCGGTGTGGTCAGCCAAGACATGGTGCGCAGCATGGCCGCCAAGCCGGTGGTGTTTGCGTTGGCCAACCCTGAGCCTGAAATCCGCCCTGAACTGGTCATGGCTGCCGCGGCAGACGCCATCACCGCCACCGGCCGGTCAGACTACCCCAACCAGGTCAATAACGCACTGTGCTTCCCGTACCTGTTCCGCGCTGCGCTGGACGTGGGCGCGCCGCAAATCAATGAAGACATGAAGAAGGCCGCGGTGTTGGCGCTGGCCGATCTGGCCCGTGAAGACGCTGCCTTCAGCAAAGACAAGCTTCTGCCCACTTTGCTGGACAAGCGCTTGTTGCAAAGCGTGTCCTTGCGGGTGGCTCAAGCCGCAGTGAACAGCGGCAGCGCCCGCCGCCCGTTTGATGCAGTGAGCTACCAAGCCCGCTTGGAGCAACTGGCCCGCAAACTGGCCCGGACCTGATTGCTACAGGCCGGGTCAGGTCATCCGGTCGAGCGCTGCGGCCAGTGCCAGCAGCGCCAGCAGGATGACCACTACTACTGGCATCACCGCGCCCAAGCCGGCCCAGGTAGCTAGCAGCCCGAAACCTGCGGGAATGACCGAGCCACCGGCGTAGGAAAAGGTCATTTGCCGGCCAATGACGGTGCGGGCCACGTCTTCCGGAAAGCGGCGTGCGGTCTCGTGCATGAGCGACGGGAATATCGGCGCACAGCCCAAGCCCATGAGCACCAGCCCGAAGCTGGCCGCGCCGCCAAACACGCCGGGCAGTGCAAACATCAGCGCACCCGCCGCAGCCACCCAAATGCCCAGCCGCACCAGCCGGCGGTTGCCCAGCCGGTTGGCGATCAGCCCCACCGCAAAACGCCCGGCGGTGATAGAGCCGAAATACACCGACACCCAGATGCCGGCCTGCGCCTGCGTAAGGCTACGGTCGGTCACCAGAATACTGGCCGCCCACAGGCCAGTGCCCATCTCGGCCGCTACATAAAACAAAAACAAGGTGGGCGCCAACCAAGTAGCCAGCGGGCGCACGGGTTTGAAAGCCGCCTCGCCATGCGTGTCTTCACTGGCTGGCGGCTTGGCGTGTTCTTTAGCCCAGAGCGCCAGCGTGCCAAACAGTGCCACGGCGAGCGTCAATTGCATCAGCCCGATGCTGCGCACCCCGAGCGCCCAGCCGCCACTGCTGGCGAGTGCCATGCCCATGATCAGTGGGCCGGTGGTAGCCCCCACGCCCCAGAAGCCATGCAGCCAGTTCATGTGGCGGGACGAATAGTGGGCCGCTACAAAGTGGTTCAAGCTGGCATCCACCGCGCCAGCACCCAAGCCCAGCGGCACCGCAAGTGCTACCAGCCAGCCGAAAGAGGGCGCGACCGAAAAGCCTAGCAAGGCCAGTGCTGTCATCAGGCAACTGGTAGCCACCACGGCACCGGTGCCCATGCGCTTGGCAATCGCCCCCGCAAAAAAGCTTGCGGTAGCCGAGCAAATGGTCATGGTGATGGTGATAGCACCCACCGCCGCCAAGGGCTGGCCCATGTCGGTGCGAATGGCAGGCCACGCTACACCCAGAATGCCGTCCGGCAGCCCCAAACTGATGAAGGACACATACACAATGCCCAGAAGAATCAAATGCGCCACAAGCTAGTCAACAGCGAGCACTCGGCCCGGGTTCAACAGGTTGTGGGGGTCCAGCGCGCCCTTGATGGCGCGCATGGCGCCCAAGGCCACGGGTGATTTGTGGTGGGCCAGCTTTTCGCGTTTCAAGCTGCCGATGCCGTGCTCTGCCGAAATCGAGCCGTTGTAGCGGTCCACCACTTCGTAGACCAGCGCATTGATCGGACCTTCCTGATCACGCAAAAACGCTTCGGCATCTGCGCTGTCAGGGGCCTGTACGTTGTAGTGCAGGTTGCCGTCGCCCAAGTGGCCGTAGTTGACCAGCCGCGCGCCGGGAAAGTGTTGTTCCAGCAGTGCATCGGTTTCTGCCACAAAGGCCGGGATGCGTGACACTGCAATCGAGATATCGTGCTTGATGTTCAGGCCCTCTTGGGCCTGGGCCAGCGGAATGCTCTCGCGGATGTGCCACAGCGCGCGGGCCTGGGCAATGTTTTCTGCCACCACGGCGTCGAGCACACAGCCTTGCTCGAGTGCGGCTTCCAGCAGGCGCTCGAACTGCTCACGCGCATGGCTTTCAGACTCGTGATCTGAGTTCTCGAGCACCACGCAGTAAGGACTCATTCCACCAAACGGCACGTTTTGCTGCGGAAAGTGTTTGCGCACCAGGCCCAGCGCAAAGTCGCCCATCACCTCAAAGCCGGTGAGGCCGGCGTTCAGGTGTTTGTGGGCCAGGCCCAGCAACTCCACCGCAGCATCGAGCGAGGGCACGGCCGCAAACGCGGTGAGCTGCGAAGCCGGCATCGGGTACATGCGCAAGGTGGCCGCGGTGATCACGCCCAGCGTGCCTTCGGAGCCAATAAACAGGTGGCGCAGGTCGTAGCCGGTGTTGTCTTTGCGCAGGCCGGTCAAGCCGCTCCAGACTTCGCCTTGCGCAGTCACCACCTCCAGGCCAAGGCACAGTTCGCGGGTGTTGCCGTAGCGCACCACTTGGGTACCGCCGGCATTGGTGGCCAGGTTGCCGCCAATGGTGCAGCTGCCCTCGGCAGCCAAGCTCAGGGGGAATAAAAAGCCTTCTTTCTCGCAGGCCTCTTGCAGGGTTTGCAGCACGCAGCCGGCCTCTACCGTCACGGTCAGGTTGGCCGCGTCGATGGTGCGGATACGGTTCAGGCGCTGCAGGCTCAGCAGCACTTGGGTGCCGCTGGCATCGGGAATCGAGCCCACCACCATGCCGGTGTTGCCGCCCTGCGGCACCAAGCTCACACCGGCTGCCGCGCAGGCTTTGACCACTGCGGCAACTTCTTCAGTCGTGCCCGGGCGCACCACCGCCAAGGCGCGTCCGCGCTCGCGTTTGCGCCAGTCTTGCTCGTAAGCGGTGAGGTCGCCCTCGGTCAGTACATGCGCATCGCCCACGAGGGTGCGCAGGGTGGCGCGCAAGGTATCGCGCAAAGTGTCAGTGGCAGTCATACAGAGGGGGAGGGGGGGTGGGTCGTGTTGTCAGGATTAGGCTGCAAGGCTTTGCCCGCCTTCAGCCGCAAACGGATATGGAAAGTGCAGGCCACAAACAGCACGATGCACAGTGCTACCTCGATCAAGGCCAGCCAATTGCCCGGCGCCTTGTCGCTCCAAGCGCGCACCACGCCTTCGGTGAAATACAGCCACACCATCAGGCTCAGCCACCGGTAGGTGTACATGCGGCTTTTGAGCAAGCCCGCCAGCGGAATACACAGGGGTAGCACCTTCAGCGCCAGCGTGCCGCGGCCGGTAGGGGCCAGCCACAGCTCCCAGACAAGGCCCAGCACGATCAGGCCGATCAGGCTAGCAACAGCAGCCCAGCGGGCAGCAACAACATAGGGGGCAGGGGTAGCAGCAGTCACGGGGCGCACCGATTCGTGTGGAGGCGCGTAGCTTAAGCCAAATGGCGGCGCCGCTTAGCGCAAGTGGGCTTGTTTGCCGTTGGTGGGACGCCCTATTGCCAGAGCTCCTGCACTGGTTTACGGTACGGGCAGCCCGATAGTCGGGCCTAGGGGTTTCATGGGGTTTGCCAAATGCATTTTTTACGCGGTGTTGGCCTGTGGGGGGCTGACCATGGGGGCTGCCGCGCACGCACAGTGCACCCGCATGGTGGTGGCGGCTGACCCGACCTACCCGCCATTGCATTGGTATGACGGCGAAACCCTGCAAGGCGCCAGCATCGAGATTGCCAAGCGGGTACTCACCGATTTAAAAATCGACTTTGAAATCCGCAGCCCGGGCCCTTTCCCACGGGTGATGGCGTTGGCAGAGCGCGGCGAGGTCGACATGGTGGCCACGCTCAAGAAAACCCCTGAGCGCGAAGCCTTTTTGCTGTACCCCAAAACGGTGGTGCTGCAAAACCCAGTCGCGGCTTTTACGATGCGCAACCTGCCGTGGGTCTACCGCGACCGCGCGGATCTGATTGGCCGGCGCGGCGCCATTGCACGCGGCAACGTATTTGGCGGGGGGCTGGATGAATACATCCACGAAAAACTCAGCGTGCAAGAAGTCAGCCGGCCCGAGGCCAGCTTCGGGCTCATGGAGCTCGGGCGCGTGGAGTACTTTATTACCGGCTACTACACCGGCATGGCCCTGCTCTGGAAGCGGGGCGACAACACCGGCTTTGTGGCCGTGGAACCCTTTTTGGTAGATACCCCCAACTACCTGGCCCTGACTCGCAAAGGCAACTGCGCCGACAAGCTCGAGCAGATTGACGCGCGCCTGGCCGTGCTCAAAAAGGCCGGTGTGTTGGATGAGATTTTGCGCGCCAGCATCCAGCGCTGGAAGGCCCGCCCGGTGATGGTGGAGCGATAGCCTGCCAGCCGGTGGCATGATTCGGCCCATGCAAGCCAAACCCCTGTTTACCTCTTGGTTGAAAGACATCGCCAGCATTCCGTGGCGAGACGCGGCCGTCATGCTGCGCGAGCGTTTCCGTGAGGACCGGCTCGGCCTCACCGCCAGCAGCCTGACCTTTACCACCACGATTGCGCTGGTGCCCCTGATCACGGTGGCGCTGGCAGTGTTTACCGCCTTCCCGATGTTTGCCAAGTTTCAGGATGTGCTGCAGCGCTGGCTGATCGAGAGCCTGGTGCCCGACAACATTGCCCGCCAAGTGCTGGGCTACCTGAACCAGTTTGCCGGCAAGGCCAGCCGACTGGGGGTGGCCGGGCTCGCAATATTGCTGGGCACTGCGTTGGCGTTGATATTCACCATCGACCGCACACTCAACAGCATCTGGCGCGTGAAAAAGCCCCGACCGTTTGGCCAGCGTGTGTTGGTCTACTGGGCTGCTGTGACCCTGGGGCCCCTGTTGCTGGGGGCCAGCCTGTCGATTACCTCGTATGCCATCACGGCCTCCAAGGGGGTGGTGGGTGGCTTGCCGGGGGGCATCACGTTTTTGCTCGATAGCCTGCAGTTCGGGCTGGTGGCGGCTGGCACCGCGGCCATGTTTCATTACGTGCCCAACACCTATGTGCGCTGGGGCCATGCGTGGATGGGTGGGCTGTTTGTGTCTGCAGGCATGGAGCTGGCGCGCAAGGGGCTGGCCATGTACCTTGCCAAGGTGCCAACGTATTCGGTGGTGTACGGTGCGTTTGCCACCGTGCCGATTTTGCTGATCTGGATCTATGTGGCCTGGGTCATCGTGCTGCTAGGTGCCGCACTCACGGCCTATTTGCCCAGCCTATTGGCTGGTGTGCCACGCCGCAAGCTGGGTCACGGCTGGCAGTTTCAGCTGGCGCTCGAGGTGCTGCAGATGCTGGACACGGCCAAAGGCGCCGAAGACCGCGGGCTGACCTTGTCGACCCTGCGCCTGGCTCTGCGGGTGGACTCGCAACGCCTAGAGCCGGTGCTGCAAACCCTGCAAGAGCTGGACTGGGTAGGCCAGCTGCAAGAGTCCACCGACCGAGATGGCCAAGCACGCTATGTATTGCTAGCCGATCTGGGCCAAACCGTGCTGGAGCCCCTGATGCAGCGCCTGCTGCTGACGCCCGAGCCGTTTACTGAGAATTTATGGAAATTAGGCCGCTGGCGCACGACCAGTGTGCGTGAGGCGCTACAGAAAGAGTAGCAAAGGGGTTGGTTGTTTGACCGTGTTTGCTGCCAATTACCGCTAGCTGGGCGCCTTTCGAAACTAGAACTCTTGGCCGTTTGGGTCACTTCAGCTATGCAGCGGGAGCTGTCCTCCACGTACCGTATTTGTTCATCGCGGTCTTACGCACTAGCGCCACTGAATACTTCCAAAGTGCAAATCAGGCTACAGTCTCGACATGGCGGACAGAGATTCAAGTCAGAAGACCGGTTCACGGGGGCAGAAGTGGCTCCTTGCCCACGTCGAGGAGCATCCACATTGGTTATCGAGAGAGCTTAGCGAAGACTTTGGCATCGACGCTGAGTTTGAGACAACTGACCCCAGTATTTCCGGCCACATACTGAAGGTCCAAGTTAAATCATCTGAGCAGGTAGAACGGCGGGATGGGGCGATCAAGTTCATCATCGAGCGCAAGTACCTTGAGTATGCAGATGCGTGTCGATATCCGCTCATCTTGGTTCGTGTTGACACCACTTCCAAAGAGGCTTGGTATCTCTGGCTACAAGACTGGTTGCTTGCCCAACGCATGACCGGCAGTCCCTTGCTGACAGAACAAATGTCCTGGACGGTATGGGTGCCAGAGTCCCACACTGTCTCGGCTGGACTTGACTGTGAACTGAAGAAGATTGCTCGCTGGGAGGGAAGCGCGCAACTAGCGCTTAGCTTGCGTGATGCCATGCATGCCGCATTCGCAATCGGGGACAGTCACATGGTGCTTGTTCTCGCCGATGCTTTGGCGTCATGCGCGGATGGTCTTGGACAAGCGGGTCTCAACGCCGTAATCGACGAGGCTATCAAGCTTGGTGATCGCATGCGCATGACCTACGAGGGAAACGTAGTTGCCGATAAGCTATTCACTATGGTCCGCCGACGCGGAGCAGTTATAGATGCTGAGACCATAGATCGACTTGTCTTGCGGGGCGATTCCTACTCTCGTGCAGGCCTCACGTCGCTTGCAATTTTGTACGACGACTATTTTCAGCACATCCGTTCGCTCGGTCTTCCACATCGCTACTCTAGTATGGAACGTCGTCTTGCCTACTACTGTGCCTTTCGCGAGGCACATCCCGAGCACCATTCCGGAGACGTATCAGTGGATCCGTCTGCATTCACGTTCGCTGGACTTCGGTATTGTCAGCCAGACATGTTCTGGGATAAGTACGCAAACCGCGGCCCGTCGGCGTTACTGGACTGTCTGGAGTTAATCGAGACTGTTAGTGACAGGCCAAACGTGGCCTGATTGCTTGCGAGCGCGTACATGTGGAGGACCTCTGTGCTTAGGTAAGCACAGAAGTGATCGTGTAGTCGATAGGGGGCGAGCCGTGCAGTTGTGCAACCGGCTGTTAGTGTGAAGTCGCCGTTCACGACCGTTGGTGTTGAAAGATAGATTTGGACGGTTATGGACTGGGCCGTGAACGTCTAAATTCAGCCTAGAGCTGTCTTGGTAATCAAGAAGAAAACCACCCCTAGCGCTCATAGAATATGCGCAAGTAGCTATAAAAAATATAGCAAATTACTCTCGCGAGTCGAACCAAAGTTAGTTCAGAACATAATCTTCCCAGTCCAGATATCCGCATACATGCGCCAGTCGCCCATCAGGCTGTAGAGCGGGCGCTTGAAGCTGGCGGGTTTGTTTTTCTCAAAGCCAAAGTGGCCTAGCCACGCAAAGCCGTAGCCGCACAGTAGCGCGTAAACAAAATATTGGGGCTTGCCCGTGATGAGCAGCATTACTAGGCAGGCCAGGCTCAGCGTGGAGCCCACAAAGTGCAGGCGGCGGCAAGTGGTGTTGCTGTGCTCGCGCAGGTAAAACGGATAAAACTCGGCAAAGCTCTGAAAACTGCGGGGGTCCACGGATGTATCGGTTGGCATGGGGGCTCCGGTGTCAATGTGGTCCCCATGTTCCCCTGCCCGGGCATGCCGGGCAAGAGGGTGTGCCCTAGGGGTTCAGACGCTGCCGACCCGGTAAAAGTGCTTGGCATAAATCATCCAGCGGCCTTCGTGCTTCATAACGTTCAGGTGGTCTTCCATGATGTTGTTAAAGAGGCGCAGGCGCACTTTCAGCACCGCCATGGTGGGCGACAAAAAGTCCACCAACAACAATTCTTCCTGGCGCGGGAAGTTGCCCTTCGCTGGTGCTTCTCGCCCTTGCACCATGTCGCGGTAAGCGGCGAAGGGGCGGGTGACTTGCACGCCGTCTTGTTGGGAGAACAGTACGCAGTCCTTGTGGAAAACGCGCTCAAAAAGCGCCATATCTTGGGTTTGCAGCACTTCAAAATAGTCGTTCAGGAATGCGCGGATTTCATCGATGGGCATGTAATGCTTTCTGGTTTGTTTGAGGGAAGTAAGCGTCTTGTGGACGTGTTTGCAGTCTAGAAAAACAGGCCCTACCCATGTGCTAACCTTTTTCGTAGCTACAGCGAAATAAATTCACATGACAAGTCGCACACCTCCATTGCCCAGCTTGCGCGCGTTTGCTGCGTTGGTGCGACTGGGCTCGGTCAGTGCGGTGGCAGAAGAGTTGAGCCTGACGCCCGGTGCTGTGTCTCATCAGATCAGGGCACTAGAGAGTTTTTTGGAGGTTGCGTTGGTGGAGCGGACCGGGCGCCGCCTGGTGCTCACCGAGCAGGGGCGCATTTATGGCTATCAGGTGCGCCAGGCGCTGGACGATATTTCAGACGCCACCGAAAACACTCGCCGCCGCAGCCGGCAACGCAAGGGCGAAAAGCTGTTGCGTGTATCGGTGCTGCCATCGTTTGCACATGGTTGGTTGCTCCCCCGACTGCAAGACTTTTGCCGGCTCTACCCCGACATTCGTGTGGTGATACACGGCTCCATGGAGTATGTGGACTTGAATGCTGGCACGGTGGATTGCGCCATCCGCTTTGGACATGGCAATTGGGCTGATGCGCTTATCCAGCCCTTGATGCCAGACTCTTTGTTGCTGGTGGCTTCCCCAGCGCTGCTGGGCAAACGCGAGTCTCATACGCTGGCGCAACTCATGCAGCTGCCACTGTTGCACTCCATAGAAAACTGGGCGGCTTGGGTGTCTTCCATGCCTGACGCTGAGCCGCAGTTTCAGCGGCCACCCACCCGCATGGAGTTCACCGATTCAACGCATTTGCTGGAGGCCGCTAGGCAAGGCTTGGGCGTGGCTTTGACCCGCCGCTCGATTGCCGACAATTTGCTGCAACGTGGCGAGCTGGTGCAGGCGTTTGCCCATGTCTGCCCGCATGCATCTCACTACTACGCGCTTCAGCCCTTGGCGGTGGAGGCCAGTGAGTCGGTTGCGCAATTCTTGGGCTGGTTGCAGGTAGAGTGCGCCCGCTTTGCTCACAGCCTCAAGACCTGAGATTTATAAGAAATAGGCCACTAGCGCAGGTGGGATATGCGCAAGGCGCTACGAAATGTGTAGCGCCTTACTTGTTTATCAGGGCTTGCCCAAAAACTGTCGCAAGGCCGACAGGGTTTCCTCTGGCGCCTCGGTCATCTGGTGGTGGCCTACCGCGATCCGTACGGTCTCTGTGCGCACGCCTGCGGCATTGGCTGCCTGCACCAGCGTCTGCGCGGCTTTGGGCGATGTCATCTGGTCTTGATCGCCCAGTACAAACAGCACCGGGCATTGCACCTGTGCCATGGCCGCTTCGCCCCCTGAGTAGCTGTCGCAAGCCTTGAAGCCGCGGTGGAACACGTTGACCGCCGTGTTACTGGCCAGCACCCGCCGGCCCAGTGCCATGCTGGCGCCATACACCCAGGTGCCCGGGCCCAGCGCTGAGGGCGGTGCAGCCAGCGTGCTGCGCGAAAACACGTTGATCATGGTGAGCGCCTTCATCGGCTCATGGAGTGAAGTCTCCAGCAGGGCAGGGGACACTTTCATCGGGTAGGCCGTGCCCACCATCACCAGGTGGGTGGCGCGTGCGCCGAGTCGGCTGGCGGCCTCCAACGCAATCAGCGAGCCCCAGCTGTGGCCTACCAAAGCGGCTTTTTCGACACCAGCCGCATCCAGCAGGGCCACGATGAAGGCGGCGGCTTGTTCCACGGTTTCCGGCGCCTCGCCGCCGCTGCGGCAGTGGCCGGGCAGGTCTACCGCCAGCACGTTGTAGCCGTGGTGAGCAAGGTAGCGGCTTTGCAAAATCCAGACACTGTGGTCATTGAGCACACCGTGGATGAAGACCACCGTGGGCTTTGCAGCATCGAAGGGTTTGCCTCCGGTGTAGCAGTAGTTGTTGGCGCCGTTGACTTGGATTTCCATCACGCACCTGCCTTTTCTGCGGCTTTGAGCGCGCGTTTGAGGTCGTCAATCAAATCGTCCGGGTCTTCCAGCCCGATGGACAGGCGGATGGTGCCCTGCGTGATGCCACCCGCCGCAAGCGCCTCATCGCCCATGCGGAAGTGGGTGGTGCTGGCCGGGTGGATGACCAAGCTGCGGCAGTCGCCTACATTGGCCAGGTGACTGAACACTTTGAGGGTTTCAATGAACTTTTTACCCTGCTCGCGGTTGCCCTTGAGGTCGAAGCTGAACACCGAGCCTGCGCCTTTGGGCAGCAGCTTTTGGGCCAGTTGGTGGCTGGGATGGCTCTCTAGCAGCGGGTGGCCCACGCGCCTCACAAAGGGCTGGCTGGCCAGGAACTGCACCACCTTTTCGGTATTGCTGATGTGGCGGGCCATGCGCAGGCTCAGGGTCTCTATGCCTTGCAGAATGAGCCAGGCGCTGTGCGGGCTCATGCAAGCGCCGAAGTCGCGCAGGCCTTCGCGCCGGGCGCGCAGCAAAAAGGCGCCCACGGTGCTTTCTTCGCTGAAGTTCATGTTGTGAAAGCCCTCGTAGGGCGCGGCGAGCTCGGCGAATTTGCCGCTCGCGTCGAACGCGCGCGCCCAGTCAAAGCTGCCACCGTCCACCACCACGCCGCCAATCACGGTGCCATGCCCGCTCAAGAATTTGGTGGCCGAGTGGTAGACCAGATCCGCGCCTTGCGCGAAGGGCTGCACCAGCCAGGGTGAGGTGAGGGTGGAGTCCACCAGCAGCGGCACCCCGGCTTCATGCGCGATTTGCGAAATAGTGGGGGTGTCAAGCACATCCAGGCCGGGGTTGCCCACGGTTTCCCCGAAAAACAGGCGGGTGTTGGGCCGCACCGCAGCGCGCCAGGCATCCACATCGCCGGGCTTCACAAAGGTGGTTTCAATGCCGAAGCGGGACAAGGTGTAGTGCAGCAGGTTGTGCGAGCCACCATACAAGGCGCTGGACGACACAATGTGCCCGCCCGCACCCATGAGGGTGGCAATGGCCAAGTGCAGAGCGGCTTGGCCGCTGGCGGTGGTGATGGCGCCTATGCCGCCCTCCAGCGCGGCGACCCGCTGCTCCAGCACCGCGTTGGTGGGGTTGCTGATGCGGCTATACACATGGCCTGCGCGCTCCAGGTTAAAGAGGGACTGCGCATGTTCGCTGGACTCAAACACAAACGAGGTGCTTAGGTGGATGGGTACCGCGCGCGCGCCGGTGGTGGGGTCGGGGGCGGCGCCTGCATGGAGTGCAAGGGTGTCAAAGCCCGGGTCAGCGTAACCAGCCATAGATGTCTCCAGTGATGAAACCTTGATGAAACCGCAATGAAACCCGCGCATTGTGGGCTATATTTGCTATACAAATTCAACCCCAGTGTCACGAGGAAGTCCCCATGAAAGTCAGCGATATCCTGCGCGTAAAAGGCGGAACGCTTTACACGACCACGCCGGAGGACTCTCTGGCCGATGCGGCCCAGCTGATGGCGGAGAAAGACATCGGCTCACTGGTGGTCATCTCGCACGGCCTGGTAGTGGGCATGCTGACCTTCCGCGAAGTGATTCAGGCGGTGGTCAAAAACGGTGGCACCTTCGGCACTACCAGCGTGTACCGCGCGATGGACCCAGGCCCGCTGACCTGCACCTTGGAAACCGAGATGGATGAAGTGCGCCGCATGATGCTGGAGCGCCATGCCCGTTACATGCCGGTGATCGACAACCGCATGTTGCAAGGCGTGATCAGCTTCTACGACGTGGCCCGCGCCGTCGTGGACAGCCAGAACTTCGAAAACAAGATGCTCAAGGCCTACATCCGCGACTGGCCCGAGGGCGAGGCTGAAAAGCCGGAAGCAGAGAACACCTAGCCTTCGCTGGCGTGAATCATCTCCCGCACCCGCGGGTAGATTTGCTGGTTCCACTTGCGACCACTGAACACACCATAGTGCCCCACACCGGTCTGCACATGGTGTGTTTTTTTATAGGGGCGGATGCTGCTGCACAGGTCTTGCGCAGCCACGGTTTGGCCCACTGCACAGATGTCATCCCGTTCTCCTTCTACCGTCATCAAGGCGGTGCGGCGGATGGCCGCCGGGTTGACTAGCCTGCCGCGGAAGGTCAGCTTGCCCAGTGGTAGGTCGTAGGTCTGGAAGACTTTCTCCACGGTCTCGAGGTAGAACTCGGCGGGCAGGTCATTCACTGCCAGGTATTCGTCGTAAAACACGCGGATCACATTGGCCTTTTCCACATCGCCGTTCACCAGGTGCTGGTACAGGTCTTTGAACGACTGCTTGTGCCGCTCGGGGTTCATGCTCATGAAAGCGCTGAGCTGCACAAAGCCCGGGTACACGCGGCGCATATAGCCCTTGTGGGGCAAGGGCACATGGCTGATCAGGTTCTTCTCAAACCACTCGATTGGCTTGCTAACCGCCAACTTGTTTACTTCCGTGGGGTTCACCCGGCAGTCCACCGGGCCGGCCATCAGCGTGAGGCTGCGGGGCTGGGCGGGGTCGTCGTCCTCGGCCATCAGGGCGGTGGCAGCTAGTGCCGCCACGCAGGGTTGGCACACGGCCACAAGGTGAGCACCGGGCCCTATGGTCTGGGTGAAGCGGATCATGTGGTCGATGTAGTCGTCCAGCCCGAAAGGGCCGTGGCGCAGCGAAACATCGCGGGCGTTGTGCCAGTCGGTGATGTAGACATCGTGGTGCTGCAGCAGGGTGCGGGCGGTCTCCCGCAGCAAGGTCGCAAAGTGGCCCGAGAGCGGGGCTACCAGCAGCACTTTGGGCTGGGGTTCCGCCAGAGCCGCGGTTTTGCGGAAGTGCAGCAGGCTGCCGAAGGGCAGGCTCAACACCGTTTCTTCTTCAATCGGGTAGACCTCGTCGTCCACCGTCACCGAGTCAATGCCGTAGTCGGGCCGTGAATGCGTAAGGCGCATGCGGGAGATCACCTCTATGCCGGCGGACATTTTGCGCAGCCAGCTGCCCTCGGTCTGGTTCATCCAGAGCATGGCACTCATGCCCTGGGCCATGAGGCGCAAGGGGGAGCTCAGGTCGGTTTGGTTTTGGTAGGCCTGGTACAGCATGGGAGTCCTGTCTTGGTGCGGCAAAAGCCTGGTGATGTTCTCTAGGCAATTTGCGCGCCAAGACCTCTGATCTAACTATGGCTGCCCAGCTTGGCATAACCCTTGCACGGTATGGGGCACACCGACAACCCCGAAAGCAGCACCATGGCCAAAGCGATTCTTACCATTAGCAGCAAAAACTACGGTGCCTGGGCCCTGCGCGGGTGGCTGATGGCCAAGCTGGCGGGGCTGGATTTCTCGGAAAAAGTGATTTCCCCGGACGACCCGGCCATGCGCGCCGAAATGCTGCTGCTGTCCAGCAGTATGCTGGTGCCGTTTTTGCAGCACGACGGCGTGACAGTGTGGGACACACTGGCCATCGGCGAATACCTGAACGAAATCAAACCCAAAGCCGGCCTGTTGCCTGCCGACATCAAAGCGCGTGCCCATTGCCGCGCTGTCAGCGGCGAAATGCATTCGGGCTTTGCGTCGATGCGTGGTGCATTGCCCATGAACATCAAGGCGCATTTCCCCGACTTCAAGGTCTGGTCCCGAGCGCAGGCCGATATCGACCGAGTGCTGGCCATCTGGAAAGATTGCCTGGAAAACTACGGCGGGCCCTACCTCTTCGGCAAGCAGCCCTGCATTGCCGACGCCATGTATGCGCCGGTGGTGACCCGCTTCATGACCTATGACGTCAAGCTGGACAAGCAGGCCACTGCGTACTGCAAGCTCATGATGGCCTTGCCGGCCATGCAAGAGTGGGTGGAAGCCGCCCGGGCGGAGCCGGACGAGATTGACGAGTTGGACGCCGAGTTCTAAACCCCTGCGCGGAATTGCCGCTTACTTCCACGGGGTTGGCGCAGGGACCTCGCAAACCGGCTCCACATCAATGGACTTGAAGTCCGCTGGCGACACGATTTCCAGGTATTCCATGTCGGGGGAGTAGTCAAACAGGTAGTGGCGGATACCGGGGCGCTGGTGGACCACATCGCCCGCCTGAACCAACGTTTCCTTGTCTTCGTACATGAAGCGGGCCCAGCCTTTGGTCATGATGACGATTTGAAAGTCCGCCTCATGCCGGTGCCAGCCGGTGCCTGTTTCTGGTGCCATATTGGCTTTGACCAGGTGCGCAATCACCTTTCCGTGCGTGGCCTCGGCGATGCCCAGATCCCGGTACAGGAAAAAATCACGCAGGCCCCCGGACACAAATTGCGTGTCTTCAGGTTTGACATGGGAGAACTTGGTTGCAGTGCGGTCTAGCATGGCTCACTCCTGGTTCAAAAAAGCGGTGAAACACTGAAATGGTGCACTGCAGCACGATGCATAAACTGTTCCAGCCTGGTTACCGGGGGCGGTAGTCGCGTCAGGGATAATCGGGGCACTATGAGCGGCAATACCTTCGGACACACATTCACGGTCACCAACTTTGGTGAATCCCACGGCCCGGCCATCGGCTGCATCATCGATGGTTGCCCCCCGGGCATGGAACTGTCGGAGGCTGACATCCAGATCGATCTAGACCGCCGCCGCCCAGGCACCAGCCGCCACGTCACCCAGCGCAATGAGCCGGACGCGGTGCAGATACTCAGTGGTGTGTACCAAGGCAAAACGACGGGTACCCCGATTGCGCTGCTCATTCAGAACACCGACCAGCGCAGCAAGGACTACGGCAACATCCTCGACACCTTTCGCCCCGGCCATGCAGACTACGCTTACTTTCAGAAATACGGCATCCGCGATCCGCGCGGCGGTGGCCGTTCCAGCGCCCGCCTGACGGCGCCCATGGTGGCGGCAGGTGCTGTGGCCAAGAAATGGCTCAAAGAAACATATGGCACCGAATTTCGTGGCTGCATGACCCAAGTGGGTGAGTTGCCTATCGCGTTCGAGTCGTGGGACCACGTGCCCAACAACCCTTTTTTCGCCCCCGTGGCCGATGTGCAGGCCCTTGAGGACTACATGGATGCCCTGCGCAAAGCCGGCGACTCCTGCGGCGCCCGCATCCGCGTCACCGCCAGCAATGTGCCGGTTGGTTTGGGTGAGCCTTTGTTCGACAAGATGGATGCCGACATCGGCTACGCCATGATGGGTATCAACGCCGTCAAAGGCGTGGAAATCGGCGCCGGCTTTGCCAGCATGGCGCAGCGCGGCACGACCCATGGCGATTCATTAACGCCTGAAGGCTTTGCGACCAATAACGCCGGTGGCGTGTTGGGTGGCATCACCACCGGACAGGATTTGGAGGTGAGCATTGCCATCAAGCCCACCAGCTCCATCATCACGCCACGTGCCTCGATTGACTCGCAGGGCAACCCCACCGAGGTAGTAACCAAAGGCCGCCACGACCCCTGCGTCGGCATTCGCGCCACGCCCATTGCCGAGGCCATGTTGGCTTTGGTGGTGATGGACCACGCCCTGCGCCACCGCGCCCAATGTGGCGATGTGGTGCCCACGCTGAAGCCGATTGCCGGCAGCGCTTAGTTCGTAGCCAGCGCGCTGTTGGTGACTGGCTTGATGAAAGAAGCAAGCCGGTCTTCAAACTCCCGGGCCGATACCGGCTTGCTGAACAAATAGCCTTGGTAGGCGTGGCACCCTTGCTGCGCCAGGTAGCGCATTTGTTCGGCAGTTTCCACGCCTTCTGCAATCACATTCAGGCCCAAGCTGTTAGCGAGCGCCACGATCATGTTGACGATGGCGGCGTCGTTGCTGTCGACCAGCACATCGCGCACAAAACTCTGGTCAATCTTCAAAACGTCGAGCGGTAGCCGCTTGAGGTAGGTGAGGGATGAGTAGCCGGTGCCGAAGTCGTCCATCGCAAAGCCGACCCCGTGTTGCTGGAGTTCCTCCATCCGCGCGATGACCTCATCGACATTCGAGATCAACATGCTCTCGGTGATCTCAATCTTCAGGCACCGTGGTGGCACTGCAGAGCGCTCCAGCTCCGCCAGCACCTGATGCACAAAGTCCGGTTCGTGGAATTGCTTGGCACTCACGTTGACCGCAATCGTGAGGTGCGCCAAGTCGGGCACGGTGCTCCATTGCGCGAGCTGCTTGCAGGCGGTGCGCAAAACCCATTGCCCGATCGGAATGATCATGCCGCACTCTTCGGCAATACCGATGAACTCCACCGGTCCGATCAGCCCGCGGGTGGGGTGCTGCCAGCGGATGAGCGCCTCGGCACCGGTCACCCGTGCCACGCCGTTCTGGCTGGAGATCTGCGGTTGCAGATACAGAACAAACTGCTCTTGCTCGAGCGCTTGGCGCAAAGCTGCTTCCAGCTCCGAGCGCAATGTGACTGCCGCCTGGGTTTGGGGGTCAAACATGCGGGCGGTGTTGCGGCCCGCCGCTTTCGCCTGGTACATGGCGAGGTCGGCGCGCTTGAGCGGCTCGTCAATCAGCTCATCCTGGTCGCCAAACAAGGTGATTCCCACGCTGGGTGTGCTTCTGCGCACCGCAGAGCCGAGCTCATAAGGCACATTCAGGGCAGCCATGACCTTTGCCGCAACTTGCTCGGCTTGCCTGGCGGCGTCGGGGCGGTTGTCGCTCAAGCCCTCCAGCATCACCACAAATTCATCGCCGCCGAGGCGGGCGACGGTGTCTGCCCCGCGCACGCACGCTTGCAAGCGCTCTGCCACGAGTTGCAGCAGCCTGTCGCCCTGGTGGTGGCCCAGCGTGTCGTTCAAGGTTTTGAAATCATCCAAATCCACAAACAACAGCGCGCCCAAACGCTGCTGGCTCAGCGCGGTGTGCAGCGCGGTGGTCAGCCGGTCCATCAGCATGCGCCGGTTGGGCAGCATGGTGAGCGCGTCGTAGTACACCAGTGTTTTGATCTCGTTCTCAGCCGCTTTGCGGGAGCTGAAGTCGGAGAGGTTGGCCACATAGTGCGTCAATTGCCCTGATGCGCTCTTGACGGCGGTAATCGTGCTCCAGGCGGGGAAGGTTTCGCCGTTGCTCCGCTTGTCCCACACCTCGCCTTGCCAGCTACCATGGGCTTTGATGGTTTCGTCCACCGTGTCGTAAAAGTCTTGTCGCTGCAGGTTAGAGCCCAGCAAATCGCGGGGTGTTTTGCCGACTGCGTATTCCGGGGTGTAGCCCGTCACCCGCTCAAAGGCCCGGTTGACTTGCAGAATGCGCCACTGGGCATCGCACACAAACATCACATCGTTGGACTCAAAGGCGGTGGCTGCAATCCGCAGGGCATCCTTTGACTGCATCAGCTCGCTTTCGCGCTGCTGCAGGGTATCCAGCATGTTGTTGAACTCACGCGCCAGGCTTGCAGCCTCATCTGTGCCCCGCATGCTCACCCGCTGGCTGGTATCGCCGGTGCGCACTGCCTCAGCGACCCGGCTGATCGCACTCAGGCGGCGGGTGAAATAGCGGCCTGTGACCGACGCAAAAAACACAATCATCAAGGCGCCACTGAACAAATAAATCAGACCGCTTTTCAGCAGCTCTTTGATGCGTGTGTCCAGTTGGGTGCGCCCAATCCCGATTCGCACCCAGCCCAGATGCTCCTTGTCCAGCATGACGGGGCTGGCCAGATCCAGGAGCGAGCTGGCATTTTGAATAATCGTCGTCTCGGCACTGGCGCTTGCCGGAAGATCGGGCATAAATTTGCCGAGAAACGCGGGGTCCGAGTGCGCCAGCACTTGGCCTTGCCGGTCCAGCAAAATCACAAATCGCACATCCGGGTAGCCCGCTGAGTTGGTGGCGATTTCCTGGAGCCCGGCCACATCGCGCGAGGCAACCCAGACACTCGATGACAGCGCAATGCTCTCCGCCAAAGCGATGGCTTGCTCGGTTTGTTGGTTTTTGAGGTCGGCGTGCTGTCTGGCTGCCCACTGCCACACCAGCATGGCCATCATCAGGCTGACGACGATCCCCATACCGGCCATGAGTTGACGCCGCAGACTGCCCAGTAGCAGTGTGCGTAACGAGAAATGGCGGCTCATCAGGGCGTTGGCAGCATCACGGGCCGCACGGTTGTCTCGAACTCTTGCAGGTAATTGCGAACCACTTCGTAGCTCCGATCATCGGCTGCGGCAAACACCGCAGTCTCCAGGGACTGCAAGATCTGTTTGCCTTCCGGGGACTGGTTCAAACCCAACAACAGGGCCTGCACCTCTTTGGCTAGCTTTTCAGGCACACGCGCATGCACCATCACCGAGTTGTTGATCAGGTGCGGTGTTTCCCATATTTGTTGCAGTTGGGCTGCTTCTTCCGGATGGTCTTTTTGAAAGACGCGCCAAGGCGGTGGCCAGGTGGCTGCGGCCGCTGAGGTGCCCATGTAGGTGTTCAAAATCGCAGACTCTTGGGAGCCGACGTATTGGTTCTCTATGTCTTGCATGACACGCAAGCCTTGGCTGTGCAAAAACGCCTGGGGCATGATCGCGGCCGCCAAAGCGGTAGGGGAGGGGTAGCTCACGGCCTTGCCTTTCAGGTCCTCAGGCTTGCGGATGCCCGAGTCTTTGCGAACGATGAAGATCCCTTTGAAGTCCTTGGGGTCGCCCGCCATAGCGATCACCCGGTAACCCGATTGCTGCGCCAGCAGGGTTTGCAAGGGGTTGGGTAGCAAGAAGGCGGGCCCAGCGTTGCGTATCTTTGCCTCATACGCGGCGTAGTCGCGGGACGCCTCTATCTCCATGCGCACCCCGGGGATTCGGGCATTGAGGTAGTTGATCAGAGGGCGATAAATTTCGGTCAGTTTGTGGGGGTTGTACAGGGGGTGCACTGCCAAGCGGTAGACCGGCGCGCTGTCGGCAGGTGGTGTGTCAACGTAGGTTAGGGGGCGCTCGGTATCCGCAGGGGAGCACCCCATTAGCCCGCCCAAAACGGTGAACATAAAGACTAGCCAAACGGAAACCCTGCGCATGAAGACTCCTTGGACCAAGCCCTAATTTAGCATTGCCCTCGCGGAAATGCCTAGAAATCAACAGTTTGGGTCTTCAGGGCACGATGGTGGTGAACAGGTAGGTCGCCAACAGAACCAAGTGCACGGTGCCTTGCAACACCGTGGTTCGGCCGGTGCTCAAGGAGAGGCTGGTCACAAACAGTGACAAAAGTAGCAGCACCACCGACTTCAGATCAAGCCCCAGCGTGAGCGTCCAGCCCGTGGCCAAAGAAACAATCGCAACGGCCGGAATCGTCAGGCCGATGCTCGCCAGCGCCGAGCCCAGCGCCAGGTTCAAACTGGTTTGCAGGCGGTTGGCTTGGGCTGCGCGGTAGGCTGCCAGCCCTTCAGGGAGCAGCACCACCATGGCGATGATGATGCCCACCACTGCCTTGGGCGCACCCGCGTGGGCCACTGCCGCCTCGATGGTGGGCGCCAGGCCTTTGGCAAGCAGCACCACGGCGACCAGGCCCACGATCAGCAACAAACTGCTGGCCGCCGCTATCCGGCCCGAGGGCGGGGGGGCATGGCTGTCAGAGTCCGCTTGGGCCGGCAAAAATAATCGCGGTGGCGCACGGTTTGCACCAGCACAAAAGTGCCATACAGCACGAGCGACACGATCGCCACAAACGCCAATTGGCTGGCCGTGTAGACCGGCCCTGCAATGCTGGTGGTGTAGTTGGGCAAGACCAGCGTGAGCACCGCAATCGCAGCCAGTGTGGTGAGCGATGCACTGACGCCCAGCTGCCCGAAGGTTTGTTCCCGGTGGCGGCTGCCGCCGGCCAACAGGCAAATGCCCACAATGCCATTCAGAATCAACATCACAGCCGCAAACACCGTGTCGCGGGCCAGCGCGGTGGTGGCAGGGCCTCCGGCCAGCATCATGGACACGATGAGTGCCACCTCAATGATGGTGATCGCCAGCGCCAGCACCAGCGTGCCGTAGGGCTCGCCGATCTTGTGGGCGACCACCTCTGCATGGTGCACTGCCGCCAACACCGCACCCACCAAGCCCACGGCCATGAGCCCGATGAAGATGCTGCCCGTCATGCCCGCGGCCTGGCCTGCCAGAAGCGCCCAGGCAGCCAAGGGCCAAGCAATCGTCCAGTAGGGAAGGGCGGGTGTGGAAGTGGGCATGGGCGCAGCGTCGGGTTGGGTCAATAGCGAGGGGGTAGGACCCCTCGAATTTACCTGCTTATCGCGCGCGCCCTGAAAAACTGCAGCTTATCCATTCAGCCGCTCGGGAGTAACGGGTTTCAGCCCGGGCCCCCGGTGGTTGGGGGCCCAGCGTTACCCCATGTTTTGCTGCGTTGGTTAGCGGAACTTGTAGCCGATACCCACGCTGTACACGTTCTCTTGCAGGCTGGCAGTGGTGCCATTGTTGTAGGTCACATCGCGGAATTTGTTCAGGTCGTAACCGGCCTGCACGTACAAATTTTTGTCCAGCATCTTGCGCACGCCGACACCGTAGCCCACGCCTTGCACATCGTGGTTGTTGACGCCGTCGCTGGAAGCCGCGTTCCCGTAAATCGAGGAGACCTTGCCGAACAACTGAATGTCATTGGACAGGGCTACCGTGGGCACGATGTCAATCGAATAGCGGCTGTTGATGTTTGCTGCGGTGCCGTTGGCGTAGCTGCCGAACGCATGGTTGCCGGTGCTGTAGCTGGCGCCCAGGCCGACTGCGAAGGTGGGCGTCAGGGCCCAGTCATAGCGGGCATTGATGCCGGCACTGGTGGTGGCCCCGCCGTCCGAGCTGCCGTCGTTGGCCGTCACGCTGCCGCGAGAGAACTCGGCGTTGGTGCCGATGCTGAAGCCGGACAGGTCCGGGGCAGCCGTGGGGCCTGCGGCAAAGGCAGAGCCCGCTGTCAAAGAGCCGAGAACAAAAGAGGTGATCAACAGTTTTTTCATGGAGAGGTTCCTAAGTGAAGGGACCTTCATGGTGCGCGCCGGCTGTGAAGCGCGTTTGCAGCTTTGGCAAACGTGGGTAAAGCTTTGTAATCTGCTTGCAAGCAGTTGTTTATCACACAGTGCTTCTGCATCAAAAGTGCCTGTATCGCTCATTTCTTGTGCGCATCCAGCTATCTATTTGATAGCAATCTGTGTTTGTACAGCGCAGGGGCACTGTCGCGCTACAGTCGTGCTTTGGTAAAGCTCTCCCCTTGCTCGTATGCAACGCAAACACATTCTGGTTCTGTTGGCCGTCATCCTCGTCGCGCTGGGCGCTGTGCTGTTGCTGCCGCACGGTGAGCTGGTGCAAACGCTGGCGGCCGTGCCCATCTTCGGCGCGCTGTCGGCGGTGGTGGTGGACATCCTGCGCGAGCAGGCCAAGCGTCAGCAGGAGAACCAGCTCGCTGAATCTCAGCAGCGCTTTTCACTCGCGGCGGGCTCGCACATGGCGTCTACCGCCTTTGACAAGCACGTGGCCTTTTGCGAGGAATATGTGGCCGAAGTTTTGTCCGCATTGCGCACTCTGTTTCGCGAAGGTCCCACACAGGAAGCCTTGGACCACTCCGACCGCCTGTTGCAAATCAAACAGAAATACGTGCTCTGGATCACCCGCGATGTGGAGGCCCGGCTGGAACCCTTTGAGCGGGCCCTGCGCCGAATAGGCGCCAACGACCGCGCCGAGCGCTTGTTCCCCGAAGGTGAGGGCAGTGTGCAGCGCATGACAGAAACCTATCGCCAGTTTGCCGAAGTGCTGGGCACCGAGCACATGGGTACCGAGTGGGAAGGCGAACCCATCACCGATGTAGCCGCCGTCAGCCGCGTCGTGGCCCAACTGCGCGACATATTGGGTGTGGAAGAGCTGACCCGCCTGCGCGCCGCCATCGTGCGCAACGCGCTGGCCTGATCTGCGGCCTCAAGGCCAGTCGTTCAACGCGCTGCACGCGCCCACATGCACGATGCCGGCGCGGCTGTCGTTGGGCACAAACACTTGGGTTTGGGCTGTCTTGGGGTAGATGCTGCCATCGGCACACTGCGCGCTTTGGGTGGTGCCTATCACCAGCTGTGTGCCCGGCCGCACCTGGCAGGACACCACTTTGTTCAAAGGGCTCCATTCCGGGCAGATGGCGTTGTCCGCACGGTATTGCTCCTTGGTGCCCGAAGGCGGCTGCAGAGACCACCAGCCGCCCCATCGGGTGTAGGGCTTGTCAGCATCAAACACCCGGTACAGCACCACCGGTGCGGTGACCGCCAGCACTTTGGCTTCGCACACGCCGCCCTTGTCGCTGGGCAGCCGGGCCATGGCCATCAAGGCCGGGTTATCGGAGGCCTGCACTCCTTGTGCAGGTGCCTGCGGGGTGCCGACGCACGCCACGCCGTCCACCCCCACAGACCCGCTGGGTGCGCTGTTTGGCAGGCCTGCGCAGCCCGTCAAAACAGCTGTAATCGTTAAAGCAAAGAACGCACTTTTGAGCATGACCCGACTCCCCTGAAGTAAACAGGAATTGTGCCTTCGCCAAGGCGCTCAGGCGCTACCGATCAGCACTCCACGATGTTCACCGCCAGCCCGCCGCGGGCTGTCTCTTTGTATTTGGTCTTCATGTCCGCGCCGGTTTCGCGCATGGTCTTGATGACCTTGTCCAAGCTCACGAAGTGGCTGCCGTCGCCGCGCAGCGCCATGCGGGCGGCGTTGATGGCTTTGACCGATGCAATGGCGTTGCGCTCGATGCACGGAATCTGTACCAGCCCGCCCACCGGGTCGCAGGTCAGGCCCAAGTGGTGCTCCATGCCGATTTCGGCGGCGTTCTCCACCTGCTCAGGCGTGCCGCCCATCACCGCGCACAGGGCGGCGGCGGCCATGCTGCAGGCCACGCCCACTTCGCCTTGGCAGCCCACCTCGGCCCCGCTGATGGAGGCGTTCTCTTTGTATAGGATGCCGATGGCCGCTGCGGTGAGCAAAAAGTCGATCACACCGGCATCACTCGCGCCCGGCACAAAACGGCTGTAGTAGTGCAGCACCGCGGGGATGATGCCGGCCGCCCCGTTGGTGGGTGCGGTGACTACGCGGCTGCCTGCGGCGTTTTCTTCGTTCACGGCCAGGGCATAGAGGTTGACCCAGTCCAGCACCTGCAGTGGATCGCGCAAGGCCTCCTCAGGTTTGGACACCAGCGCATCACGCAGGGCCTTGGCGCGGCGCTTGACCTTGAAGCCGCCCGGCAGCACGCCCTCGGTCGCACAACCGCGCTTCACGCAGTCTTGCATCACATTCCAGATGCGCAGCAGGCCAGCGTCAATCTCGGCATCGCTGCGCCAGTGCTGCTCGTTGCGGCGCATCACCTGGGCAATGCTTAAGTCCTCGCGGCGTGCCACCTCCAGCAGCATTTCGCCACTGGTGAAGGGCAGGGGCAGCACGGTAGCGTCTGGAGCGATCACCTTTTGGCGACTGCCGTCGGCGGCTACCTCGTCACTCACGATAAAGCCGCCGCCTACGGAGTAGTAGATGCGGTTGGCCAGCTCTTCGCCTGCAGCATCCAGCGCCACCAGACGCATGCCGTTGGCATGGAAGGGTAGGGGCGCGCGCATGAAGAGCAGATCTTCTTTTTCGTTGAAGGCAATTGCGTGCTGCCCCGCCAGCTGGATGCTCTTGTTGCCGCGGATGCTGGCCAGCGTGGGGGCAATCTGCTCCACCTCCACCGTGTCGGGTTCCAGCCCGGAGAGGCCCAGCAGCACCGCTACATCGCTGGCGTGGCCCTTGCCCGTTGCGCCCAGGGAGCCATGCAGCCAGCAGCGCACGGTGGTGGTGCGCGCCAGCAGCCCCTCATGCTGCAGGCGGCCCACAAACAGGCGGGCCGCCCGCATGGGCCCTACCGTGTGCGAGCTGCTGGGACCGATGCCGATTTTGAACAGGTCGAATACGGAGACTGCCATGGTGGTTTCCTAAGGGCGATGAGAAATGGTAGATCAGGCCGGGAGCTGCTGGTGCACATGCCCTGCCAACTGGTGGGCGGTGATGGCGGAGAGCGTCCAGCCCAAGTGGCCGTGGCCGGTGTTGTAGAACACGTTGTTGCGCTTGCCGCGACCCACGCGGGGCATCATGTTCGGCATCATGGGGCGCAGGCCGGCCCAGGGTTCGCAGCGGCGGGTGTTCACACTGGGGAACAGCTGGTTTACCCAGGCAATCAGCGGGCGGATGCGGTCGGCGCGGATGTCGTAGTCAATGCCGTTGTACTCGGCAGTGCCTGCCACGCGGAAACGGTCTGCCCCAAGGCGGCTGGTGACCAGCTTGGTTTCGTCGTCCAACAGGCTGACCCAAGGTGCTGCTTGCTGGCTGGCTTCGTCGTTCAGCGCCACGGTGATCGAATAGCCCTTGACCGGATAAATGTTCAGCCGGTCGCCGAGTTGCGCGGCAATGCCACGGCCGTGCACACCGGCGCAGACCACCACTCCGTCAAACCTGTGGGTCTCAGCTCCGCCCTCGTGTTGCAACTCTAGCGTCGCGACGGTGCCGTCGGTGCTGGCGCTGGCGACCTGGTGGCCATAAAGCGTGGTCACGCCCAGGCGCGCGCAGGCTTGCGACAGGCCGTGGGTGAACTTGTGAATGTCGCCGGTGGAGTCGCTCTCGGTGTAATAGCCACCGTAGTAGGTTCCTTGCAGGGTGGGCTCTATGGCGCGCATTTCCTCCGGCGTGACCGTGCGGCGCTGCAGGCCACCTGCGGCCAGCATGGTGGAGACTTTGCCCGCATGTTCAAAACCCGCCTTGTTGCGGTAGATGTGCAGGATGCCCTTGCGCTGGTGGTCGAAGTCAATGCCCTCTGCCTGAGCCCAGGCAAACAGGTGTTCGCGTGCTGCAATGGCCAGGCGGGTGGTGGCTTCTGTGTTCTCGCGGTACTTGGGGATGGAGGCCACAAACTCGGTCATCCAGCTCAGCTTGTGCCAGGTGGGGGCGGGGTTCATGAGCAAGGGCGCGTCCTTGGTGAACATCCACTTCAGCCCCTTCACGAGGGTGCTGGGGTGGGTCCAGACCTCGGCATTGGAGGCCGAGAGCTGGCCGCCGTTGGCATAGGACGTTTCCATGCCCGCGTAGCGGTTCTTCTCGATCAGGGTGACCTTGTAGCCGGCCTTGGCCAGGGTGTAGGCGCTGGTAACGCCGGTGATGCCGCCGCCAATGATGGCAATGTGTTTCATGAGAGCTCTTTCAGGTGTGTCGCAAACAAGGGAACACGCCTGTGCACACTGTGTGCCAGGCGAGCCCCCTCTGTTTGAGACCTGAGAGATTCACCCGCTGCCTGGTGGGCAGCGGGCTTGCTCCTGCGGTGTGCCGGCGGACAAATGCGCGGCAGCTCTTCAGAGTGCAAACGATCACAGCGGTCCTGGGTGCCTGAGAGTTTCCGGGGTGGTTGCTCCTTCGGCGCTGCTGCCCGGGTGGGCGGCAGGCTCTCCCGCTGCGATGCCGGGGCCAGCCCGGCAAGGGCGGCGGCATGCAATGCACAGCCGCCCTGAAAACCATGGTTAGTGGTGTGAGACCTTCCTTTATGCGCTGGCGTAATCCGCCACAGGCACGCAGCTGCAGAACAGGTTGCGATCGCCATACACGTTGTCCACCCGGCCCACAGTAGGCCAGTACTTGGCCGCCTTCAGGGTAGCTACAGGGAAGGCACCAACCTCACGGCTGTAAGGGCGGTCCCACGCGGCGCCAATCACGCTGGCAGCGGTGTGGGGAGCATGCTTCAAGGGATTGTTGTCCTGTGGCCAGACACCGCCCTCGACTTGCGCAATTTCGCCACGGATGGCGATCATGGCGTCGATGAAGCGGTCCAGCTCGGCCAGCGTTTCGCTCTCGGTGGGCTCTACCATCAAGGTGTTGGGCACGGGGAAGGACAGCGTGGGGGCGTGGAAGCCATAGTCCATCAGGCGCTTGGCCACGTCCTCGGCCATCACACCGCAAGTTTCCTTGAAGTGGCGCAAATCCAGGATGCACTCGTGGGCCACATGACCGTTGCTTGATGCGTACAGCGTGGGGTAATGGTCGGCCAAGCGGGCGCTGATGTAGTTGGCGCTCAGGATGGCGACTTCGGTCGCTTGCTGCAGGCCGTCCGGGCCCATCATGCGGCAGTACATCCAGCTGATGGGCAGCACGGCTGCGTTGCCCAAAGGCGCGGCGCTCACTGCGCCCGTGCCAGGCACACCGCCGGTGGCATGGCCGGGCAGGTAGGGCACCAGGTCTTCCACCACACACACCGGGCCCACGCCGGGGCCGCCACCGCCGTGGGGGATGCAGAAGGTCTTGTGCAGGTTCAGGTGGCTCACGTCGCCACCAAACTCGCCGGGGGCCGCAGTGCCCACCAGCGCGTTCATGTTGGCGCCGTCCACATACACACGGCCACCGTGCTGGTGCACCAGCGCGCACAGCTCTTTGACCGAGGTCTCAAACACGCCGTGGGTGCTGGGGTAGGTGATCATCACCGCGGCCAAATTGGCGCTGTGCTGTTCGCACTTGGCCTGCAGGTCTGCCATGTCCACGTTGCCGTTGTCATCGCACTTGGTCACTACGACTGTCATGCCGACCATCATGGCGCTGGCAGGGTTGGTGCCGTGTGCGCTGCTGGGGATCAGGCAGATGTTGCGGTGGCCCTGGCCACGGGCCTCGTGGTAGGCCTTGATGACCAGCAAGCCGGCGTATTCGCCCTGGCTGCCGGCATTGGGCTGCAGGCTGATGCCCGCGTAGCCGGTGGCGGCGCACAGCCAGGCGCGCAACTGCGCGTCCAGCTCGGCATAGCCCTCGCGCTGGTCAGCGGGTGCGAAGGGGTGGATGTTGGCGAACTCGGGCCAGGTGATGGGAATCATCTCGCTGGTTGCGTTGAGCTTCATGGTGCAGGAGCCCAGCGGGATCATGCTGCGGTCCAGCGCCAAATCCTTGTCGCTCAGCATGCGGATGTAGCGCAGCATGCCGGTCTCGGAGTGGTGGGTGTTGAACACCGGGTGGCTCAAAAATACACTGGTGCGGCGCAGGGCGGCGGGGATCAGCGACTCCGCTCCGCCTTCCAATGCTTCCACGGTGGGCAGGGCCTGGCCGTCGGCGGCAAACAGGCTCCACAACAAAGCAATGTCTGCACGGGTGGTGGTTTCGTCCAGAGAGATGGCGATGTACTCTTCAAAGTAAATTCGCACGTTGGCGCCCATGGATACTGCGCGAGCAGCTATCGATTTAGTAGCAGATCCGGTCTTGATGGTCAGCGTGTCAAACGCCGTGTCGCTGGTGGGCACATGGCCCAAGGCGCGCAGACCCGCCGCCAGGATGGCGGTGAAGGTAGCCACACGCTGGGCGATGCGGGTCAGCCCGGCAGGGCCGTGGTACACGGCGTACATGCTGGCCACCACGGCTGGCAGCACCTGTGCGGTGCAGATGTTGGAGGTGGCTTTCTCGCGGCGGATGTGCTGCTCGCGGGTTTGCAGGGCCAGGCGGTAGGCGGGGTTGCCGTGCGCATCCACACTCACGCCGACCAAACGGCCGGGCATGGAACGCTTGTATTCGTCGCGGCAGGCCATGTAGGCAGCGTGCGGGCCACCGTTGCACAGCGGCATGCCGAAGCGCTGGGTGGTGCCCACCACGATGTCTGCGTCCCACTCACCGGGTGGGGTCAGCAGGGTCAGGGCCAGCAGGTCAGCCGCCACGATTAGAGCGGCTTGCTTGCCATGCACCTTGGCCACGTCTGCGCGCAAGTCGTCGATGCGGCCGCTGGTGGCGGGGTACTGGGCCAGCACAGCGAAGTAGTCGCCCGCGAGTGCCGCGTCCCACTCGGCAGCAGAGTTCGCCAGCTGCACGGTGATACCCAGCGGCTTGGCACGGGTTTGAATCACTTCGATGGTTTGTGGGTGGCAGTCGCCGGCCACCACAAAGGTGTTGCTCTTGCTCTTGACCGAGCGCTTGGCCAGCGTCATCGCCTCAGCGGCGGCTGTGGCTTCGTCGAGCATGGAGGCGTTGGCAATCGGCATGCCGGTCAGGTCGCACACCATGGTCTGGAAGTTCACCAGTGCTTCCATGCGGCCCTGGCTGATTTCGGCCTGGTAGGGCGTGTAGGCGGTGTACCAGGCGGGGTTCTCCAGGATGTTGCGCAGGATCACGCCGGGGGTGTGGGTGCCGTAGTAGCCCTGGCCGATGAAGCTCTTGAGCACCTTGTTCTTGCCTGCAACCGCCTTGAGTTCTGCAAGAGCAGCCGCCTCGGTGATGGCCGCCGGAATCGCCATGGCGCTTTTGCGCGCAATGCTGGCAGGCACGATGCTGGCAATCAGGTCGCTGCGCGACTTTTCGCCGATGACCTGAAGCATCAGCGCTTCATCGTCGGCAAAGATGCCGATGTGGCGGGCCTGGAATTCGCTGGCGTTTTCCAGCTGGGCCAAGGTGGGCGTGGAGGTGGTAGCAGAAGTGGACATGGCGGTGGCGTTCGGTGGTGGGCAGTTCACACAAACGGGTAGCCTGCTGGTTCAGGGCCGGCTCCCGGAGACTTTGCAGGCTGGGCCTGCAAAGCGGGCGTTTAAGCGTTGGCGGAAAACGCGGTGTAGCTGGTTTCGTCCATCAGGCCTTCGAGTTCGGCCGGGTTGGACAGCTTGACCTTGAAGAACCAGCCGGCACCCAGCGGGTCGGTGTTGGCCAGCGATGGGTCGTCGCGCAGGGTTTCGTTGACCTCAAGGATTTCGCCGGTTACGGGCATGTACACGTCAGCAGCCGCCTTCACGGACTCGACCACGCCGGCCACGGCCTTGGCGTCAATGCTGGCGCCCACGGCGGGCAGATCCACAAACACCACGTCGCCCAGCGCATCCTGCGCGTGGTGGGTGATGCCGACGGTGGCGATATCGCCTTCGACCTGGAGCCATTCGTGATCGGCGGTGTATTTGATAGACATAACGTTCTCCTGAAACTAAAGATGAGGGTTTGCGGTAAAGGGTTGAACCACCGGAACTAGAACCTGCCAGACGCCACTGTAGCGGCTGAATCTGCGGTTTCCGGCTCGGTGGTGTCTTGGATCAGCCGCGGTAGTAGTTCGTAGGCACAAAGGGCATGGCGCTCACGACCATGGGCACCGGTTTACCGCGGACGATAGCCACCACCTGGGTGCCAATTTGGGAAAAGCTGGGCTTTACGAAACCCATTGCAATCGGTTTATCAGCAGTGGGTGCAAGTAGGCCGCTGGTGACTTCGCCAACCTTGTTACCTTTGTGATCTTGAAGCTCGGTATGGTCGCGAACCGGGATACGCTCCAGAGCAACTAAACCTACGCGCTTTCGGGTGAGAGGCAAATGCTCCATGTGCAGTTCGGAGCCGCCTATTCCGTTCAACTGCCCAATTACTGTTTCTGCGCCGGGAAAGCCGCCTGCACGTGCGCCACCGGTGCGGCGCACCTTTTGGATGGCCCAGTTCAGGCTCGCTTCGACCGGTGTGGTGCTGGTGTCAATGTCGTTGCCATACAGGCACAGGCCCGCTTCTAGGCGCAGGGAGTTGCGGGCGCCCAGCCCGATGGGCTGCACTTCGGGCTGCGCCAGCAGGGCACGGGCCAGCGCTTCGGCGTGATCGTTGTGGACCGAGATCTCAAAACCGTCTTCACCGGTGTAGCCGCTGCGCGTGAGGAACACGTCGATCTTTTGGTCGCCGGTGTCGACCGTGAAGTCTCCACCGGTCATGAACACCAGCTTTTCCACGCCGGTCGCCAAGCGGGCCAGCGCCGTCACCGCTTGGGGGCCTTGCAGGGCCAGCAGAGCATAGTCGGGCAGGGGGGTGACCTGACAGCGGCTGCCAATCTGGGCTTGGATGTGGGCGATATCCCCCGCCTTGCAGGCACCGTTCACGATAACGAACAGCTCGTCTTGCGCCTTTTTGAAGAACATCAGGTCATCGATGATGGTGCCCTCTTCGGTGAGCAACAGGCCGTAGCGTTGCTTGCCCACGGGCAGGTCGATCACGTCCACCGGCATCAGGCTCTCAAACGCCGCGCAGGCGTCCAGGCCGCTCAGGCGCAGCTGGCCCATGTGGGACACGTCAAACAGGCCGGCGGCTTTGCGGGTGTGGTGGTGTTCGGCCATCAGGCCGGCGGGGTACTGAACCGGCATGGAGTAACCGGCGAACGGCACCATGCGGGCGCCCAGCTCTAGGTGAAGCGCATTGAGCGGCGTGGTCAACAAGGTCGTGTCAGAAGCGGACATGGCGGCGATCCAAACAATCCCGGCGCAAGGCGCCGGAGGGGCAATCCAAACCCGGATGCACGCCCATTGGCGCCCATCCGGTGCTGCCCCCGCTGTCCGCTTTACCTGAGAGATTCGCCGGGCCTGCGTGCACGATGTGATGTGCGCAGACTGCGGGTTGCTCCTTCGGTGGTTTGCAAGCCGCTGTGCGGTGCAAACTCTCTCCAGTGGGGTGTTGCTGGCTATGCATGCATGGCCAGCACTTGTCAGTCCTTTTGCCTGAGCGTTCAGACCGCTGCAATCAGCCGTCCTGCGCCTTCGGCGGCCCCATGAAAGGGCTCTCTCCTGAACGGGGTGGATTCTAAACCAGCCATGGTCATCGGGAAGCGACTTGTTACCATTCGACAGGCATTTGCCACATATCACCTCCTTCGCATGCTCTATCTTTTACGGCTGGTGCTCATCAGCATCCAGTTTTTGTTGGCCTCTGTGGTCAACCTGCTGATCTGTTTTTCGCGGCCTTTCAATCCCGATAATTCGCGGCTCTCCGGATACACGTTTTCAGTCCCGGCGCTGAAGATATTGGGCCTGAAGATGCGGCTGGAGACGGCAGACTTTCAATCACAGCCCAACCCTTTTGTCGTGGTAGCCAACCACCAGTCCAACTGGGACTTGTTTGTATTGGGCTGCTCCGTGCCGCGCCGCACGGTGTCGCTGGGTAAGAAGAGCCTGAAGTGGATTCCCTTTTTCGGCCAGATTTACTGGCTGGCGGGCAACATCCTGATCGACAGGGGCAATGCCGTGAAGGCCAAAGCCGCCATGCTGCACACCACCAGGGTCATGCAGGAGCAAGACACCTCGATCTGGGTATTTGCCGAAGGCACCCGCAACCTCGGCAAGGGTATGCTGCCCTTCAAGAAAGGCGCATTCCAGATGGCCATCAATGCCGGCGTACCCATCGTGCCGCTGTGTTGCAGCAGCTACAAAAGTACCATGCGCCTGAACCGCTGGAACAGCGGCAATATCATCATCAAGACGCTGGAACCCATTCGCACTACCGGCATGACGCTGGATGACATGCCAGCCTTGATGGACCTATGCCGGTCGCGCATGGAGGCTTGTATCGCCGAGCTGGACGCCCGCGCTGCAGTCCTGTGAATTCAGCGGGCGGTCTGGTGTTCGCCAAACCAGGTCAGCACGTCATCCCATAAAGGCTGTGCCTGCCTGCGGAAGTAGCCCATGTGGCCAATGGGCCCCATGCCCAGCTGACCGGGGTGGATGTCTACCTTGCGCACCGTGGTGTTGCTGTAGCCGGCCATAAAGGCATCGCGTGACGCGGGTGGTGCCCAGAGGTCGTCGGTCGCATTGGCCGCGATGATGGGGGTGCGCACCCGCCCGAACAAACCGGTCACATGCGGCATGCCGGGGTCGTCAAAGAAGTAGCGCGGAAACTTGCACCAGCGCTTCCAGTCCCGGTACACGCCTAAAGGCAAGTCCTCGCCCATCTGGAGTTTGCTCCAGGCCAGATAGCCCTTCCAGCGGGTGAGCAGCGGGCCGATGACCTGCCACATCAGCAGCACCTTGAATTGCTCGGCACGTGGCATCCAGCCGTGCCAGCCCGCCCCGGTGGCAAAGGTATAAAACCGCGCGACCTTGTCGTGGTTGGGTAGCAGGCCGAATGCATGGCCACCGAACGAGTGCCCCACCATGAACAGAGGAACGGTGTCATCAGCCATAGCGTCTACCGCAGCTGCAACATCGTGAAAAGCCCAATCCAAGTAGTCCATCTCAAAACCACGTAGCTCGGCGGGTTTGGAGAGACCAATGCCGCGGTAATCCACCGTTAGGGTGATGTAGCCCCGTTGTGCGGCAAAGATTGCAAAGTTTTTGTAAAACAGCTGCGGCACGCCGGTGGCACCCGCGACCACCAAGTGCCCGCGCAGAGGGCCTGTTGCGGGGTAGCGCAGGGCCTGCAAGGCGTAACCGTCTCGGGTGGTGAGGGTCAGGGCTTCTGGTGTGCTCATGGGCTGCCTCGATGTCTAAAAAAACGGGACCCTGAGGTCCCGTTTGTGCTTTCAAGCGTGTCTTACATGCCCGCGTAGTTGGGGCCGCCGCCGCCTTCGGGCGTGACCCAGACGATGTTCTGGGTCGGGTCCTTGATGTCGCAAGTCTTGCAGTGCACACAGTTTTGGGCATTGATCTGCAAGCGGTCGGTGTTGTCTTCGTTCTTCACGTATTCATACACGCCTGCGGGGCAGTAGCGGGCTTCGGGGCCGGCGTACTTGGCGAGGTTGATGCTCACCGGCACCGAGGCGTCCTTGAGTGTCAAGTGGGCGGGTTGCTGCTCTTCGTGGTTGGTGTTGCTGATGAACACGCTGCTCAAGCGATCGAAAGTGAGCTTGCCATCGGGCTTGGGGTAGACGATGGGCTTGCACTCGGCAGCGGGCTTCAGGTAGGCGTGGTCAGGCTTGTCACGGCGCAGGGTCCAGGGGATGTGTCCGCGCAGCACGAATTGCTCGAAACCGTTCATCAGCGTGGCGGTGGTCAGGCCGTACTTGAACCAGTTCTTGAAGTTGCGGTCTTTGTTCAGCTCGGTGTGCAGCCAGCTCTTTTCAAAGGCTTCGGGGTAAGCGCTCAGCTCGTCGTGCTGGCGTCCGCCCACGACGGCGTCATAGGCGGCGTCTGCGGCCAGCATGCCGGTCTTGATGGCGGCGTGGCTGCCCTTGATGCGACCTACGTTCAGATAGCCTGCATTGCAGCCGACCAGGCAGCCACCTGGGAATACCGTTTTGGGCAGGGCATTGATGCCACTGGCGTTGATGGCGCGAGCACCGTAAGACAGCCGTTTGCCGGTGATCTCACCTTTGTCGTTCTCGAAGTAGTAGCGCACGTTCGGGTGTGTCTTCCAGCGCTGGAACTCTTCAAACGGGCTGAGGTAGGGGTTGCTGTAGCCCAAGCCGGTGACAAAGCCCAGAGCCACTTTGTTGCCTTCGAGGTGGTACAGGAAAGCGCCACCGTAGGTGTCAGATTCCATAGGCCAGCCGGCGGTGTGCATTACAAACCCGGGCTTGTGGCGGCTGGGGTCAATTTCCCACAGCTCTTTGATGCCGATGCCGAAGCTCTGCGGGTCACGACCGTCGTCGAGCTTGTACTTGGCGATGACCTGTTTGCCCAAGTGGCCGCGCGCACCTTCCGCAAACACGGTGTATTTGCCCAGCAGCTCCATTCCGAGCTGGAAGCTTTCCATCGGTTCGCCGTCTTTGCCCACACCCATGTTGCCGGTGGCTACACCTTTGACCGAGCCGTCGTCGTTGTAGAGCACTTCAGCGGCGGTGAAGCCAGGGAAAATTTCCACGCCCAAGCTCTCCGCTTGCTCAGCCAACCATTTGGTGACAGCGCCAAGGCTGATGATGTAGTTGCCGTCGTTGTGCGCGAAGGGGGGCAGCACCATGTTGGGCACGCGGAAGCCGGATTTTTCGCTCAGAAAAATGTAGGCGTCGTCGGTCACTGGCTGGTGCAGCGGGGCACCCAGTGCCTTCCAGTCGGGAATCAGTTCGGTCAGCGCTTTGGGGTCCATGATGGCGCCGGACAGGATATGCGCGCCAGGCTCAGAGCCTTTTTCGAGCACGACCACCGATACGTCGGTGCCTTTCTCTGCGGCCAGTTGCTTGAGGCGGATCGCCGTTGCCAAGCCGCCGGGGCCGCCGCCAACGACGACCACGTCGTATTCCATGGATTCACGGGGGCCGAATTGAGCCAGTATTTCCTGGTTTGTCATGGGGTGTCTCGCTTAATAATGGGTGGTCTTCTTGTCAGCGTTCGCGCGCCAGAGCGCACGCGAGCGGCACCAGATTTTATTCGCTGATTTTATAAAAAAGAACGACCGTTCTTTTTTAATTTGTGGAGGCACTCTAAATGGCTTATAGCATCGATCTTTCCGGGCGAATTGCATTCATCACCGGTGCATCTGGCGGGCTGGGGGCGCAGTTTGCCCGCACCTTGTCGGCCGCTGGTGCCGCGGTGGTGCTCGCCAGCCGCCGCATCGACAAACTCAAGGACTTGCGTGCCGAAATCGAGGGGCAGGGCGGCGATGCCCATGTCATAGAACTGGATGTGACAGACCACGACTCCATCAAGTCGGCGGTAGCCCACGCCGAAACCGAGGTGGGCTCCATCGACATCCTGATCAACAACTCGGGAGTGAGCACCACGCAGCGACTGCAGGACGTCAGCCCTGAGGATTACGACTTTATCTTTGATACCAACGTCAAAGGGTCGTTTTTTGTGGCGCAAGAGGTCGGCAAGCGGATGATTGCGCGCGCCAAAGGTGCGGCACCCGGCAGTTACACCGGCGGACGCATCATCAACATCGCCTCGATGGCGGGCCTGCGGGTGTTGCCCCAAATCGGGGCCTATTGCATGAGCAAGGCTGCTGTGATCCAAATGACCAAAGCGCAGGCGCTGGAGTGGGGCAAGTTCGGTATCAACGTCAACGCACTGTGCCCGGGCTATATCGATACCGAGATTAATCACGAACACTGGCATACCGATGCGGGGCAAAAACTGGTGCAGATGCTGCCGCGCAAGCGGATCGGTCGTCCGGCAGATCTGGACGCCATTTTGGTGACCTTGTGCTCTGATCAGAGTCACTTTATCAATGGAGCAGTCATCGCGGCTGACGATGGTTTTGGAATTTGAGCGGCGTTTGACAAGCGGTTTTGGGTTGCCGGTTTTGGTGAATTTTTGCTGAGCGGGGTGATGGCCGGCCTGGCGGCGGGCGCCTTGTGGGGTTTGGTCTTTGTAGCGCCAGCTCTGGCGCCCGGGTTGTTGCCTGTTGATCTCGCAGCGGGCAGGTTTGCGGTTTTCGGGCTGGTTTCGCTCTTGATCGTCGGCGTTGGCTATTTCCGGGGCCGCTCGCGGATGCCAACGTGGCGCCAAGCCGGGGCCGCGGCCTTGCTCAGTGCACTCGGCTTCTCCGGCTATTACTTGTTGTTGGTGTACGCCATCCGTGATGCAGGCGTGGCAGTGCCCACCATGATCATTGGCACGGTTCCGGTGTGGGTGATGTTGCTGGGCAAGCCGGTTGGTTTACGGTGGCGGAGCCTGATTCCGGGTTTGTTGCTGACACTCACTGGCGTGGCTTTGATGATGGCGGCAGACAGCGCAAGCGGCACCGACGCGCGGCCACATGGCTGGGTGTTTTGGCGTGGGGTGTTGTACGGTTTGCTGGCGATGGCGAGCTGGGTCGTTTTCGCGATCCTCAACTCCGCTTGGTTAAAGCGGCATACCGGGGTCCAGCTCGCTGATTGGACCAGTTGGATGGGGGTGAGTTCAGGAGTCGCCGCCGGGGCCCTTTGGGGGCTTATGGGTACCCCGCTGGAGTTGCTTCTGGCTCACACGGATACTGCGCGAGCAGCTATGGTTTGTATAGCAACAGGAGTTGGCTCTGCATGGGTAGCAACCATGCTTTGGAACTTTGCGAGCCGTCGCTTGAGTGCGAGCTTGTGCGGTCAACTCATCGTGTCAGAAACGCTTTTCGCACTCTTTTACGCATTTCTCGTGCACGGTGACTGGCCGCACCCTTTGCAGTGGTGGGCCAGTGGCATTTTCTTGTTGGGTCTGATGGCTTCGGTACGTGCGCATCGCTAAGGTGCGGCGCCCCTTGGACGTCGCACCTGTTTGAGTGATGGGCTGGCTTTACTTCGGAGCGAGTCGGATCGCGCCATCCAAGCGGATCACCTCGCCGTTGAGCATGTCGTTTTCAAAAATATGAACGGCTAATTTGGCGTAATCCTGCGGAGTGCCCAAGCGCGAAGGGAATGGAACACCCGCTGCCAGCGCGTCTTGCACATCTTGGGGCATGCTGAACAACATCGGCGTGCCAAAAATCCCGGGGGCAATGGTCATGTTCCGGATGCCGTTCCGGGCGAGGTCGCGTGCAATGGGCAGTGTCATACCGACCACACCGCCTTTGGATGCGCTGTAGGCTGCTTGACCGATCTGTCCGTCATAGGCGGCCACCGAGGCGGTAGAAATCATGACGCCACGCTCACCGGTTGCTTCAGGTTCGTTCTTGCTCATGGCCTCGGCGGCGAGACGGATCATGTTGAAGCTGCCGATCAAATTGACGGTGATCGTTTTGCTGAAAGATGCCAGCGCATGCGCGCCGTTTTTGCCCACCGTCTTCTCGGCAGGAGCAATGCCCGCGCAGTTCACCAAGCCCATCAGCTTGCCCATGGAGACTGCTTGGGCCACGACGGCTTGTCCATCAGCTTCGTTACTGACATCGCACTTGACGAATGCGCCGCCCAGTTCCCGGGCAATGGCCTCGCCTTTTTCTACCTGCATGTCTGCAATGACGACTTTGCCGCCTTTGGCTGTCAGCATGCGGGCAGTGCCCTCGCCGAGGCCTGATGCGCCGCCGGTCACGATAAAGACTTTTCCTGCGATTTCCATGGAGTGCTCCTTGTAATGGGGATGGATTGACGTTTACGTAAACGTCAATTATGGCGCAGCGGTCTTTTGATCTATTTGAACTTTTTTCGGGCTTTTTCAAAAGAAGCGCATTTTTATGCTGCTATACTTTGGCCTCTCGGATAAATGTAGGCGCATAGCTCAGCTGGTTAGAGCACCACCTTGACATGGTGGGGGTCGTTGGTTCGAGTCCAATTGCGCCTACCAACATTTTCCTATAAGGCTCCATCTAGGGTATTCCTAGGTCGGCGCCAAGCGGTCTCTCTCTAGAATGTGCTGCACTGCAACACTTACTTGGCTCACACACCCGGTGCAGAGCGATCGACATGCAAAAAACTTCCAGTAAAGATTCCAAGGCTTCCCAGCGGGTCATCAAAAAATACCCCAACCGGCGTTTGTACGACACCGACACGTCGACTTACATCACGCTGGCGGAAATCAAGCAGCTGGTGATGGATAGCGAGTCTTTTGCGGTGGTGGATGCGAAATCGGGTGAAGACCTGACGCGAAGCATCTTGCTGCAGATTATTTTGGAAGAAGAGGCCAATGGGTCTCCAATGTTCACCGCGCCCGTGTTGTCCAACATCATCCGCTTTTATGGCCATGCCATGCAGGGCATGATGGGTGGTTACCTTGAAAAAAACATGCAAGCGTTGATGGACATGCAGGCGCCCATGGTGCAGGGCGTAATGGGTAACAACATGTTCCAGCAGATGCAGGAACACATGCAAAAACAAACTGAGCAATTCCTCGGTACCTTCGGCATCAAGCGTTAAGCTGGTTGGCGGGTCTCTGAGGGGCGGGCTCTGGAACTTCACACTATGACTGAAATTTTGAACTCCGTCCCGGCTGCGAATGCCGCCCCCAAGGTAGGTTTTGTGAGTTTGGGTTGCCCCAAGGCGCTGACAGACTCCGAGCTCATCCTGACCCAATTGAGTGCCGAGGGATATCAAACGTCAAAGACCTTCCAGGGCGCTGACTTGGTCATCGTCAATACCTGCGGATTTATCGATGATGCGGTGAAAGAGAGCCTGGACACCATCGGAGAGGCGCTGGCGGAAAACGGGCGCGTCATCGTGACGGGTTGCCTCGGTGCCAAGACCACTGAAGGTGGTGAGAACATGGTGCGCCAGATGCACCCGAAAGTGCTCGCGGTGACCGGTCCCCATGCGACCCAGGAGGTGATGGATGCTGTGCATACCAATCTGCCAAAACCGCACGACCCATTTTTGGATCTGGTTCCGCAATCTTTTGGTGTGGCGGGCATCAAGCTCACACCGCGCCATTACGCGTATTTGAAAATCAGTGAGGGTTGCAATCACCGTTGCACCTTCTGCATCATCCCCAGCATGCGTGGCGACTTGGTGTCCCGTCCGATTGGCGATGTTCTGAACGAAGCGCGTGCCTTGTTTGAGGGTGGCGTGAAAGAGCTGTTGGTCATCAGCCAAGATACATCGGCTTATGGCGTCGACGTCAAGTACCGCACCGGATTTTGGGATGGCAAGCCCGTGAAGACCCGTATGTTGGAGCTGGTGCAGGCGCTTGGTGATATCGCTGAGCCTTATGGCGCCTGGGTCCGGTTGCACTATGTCTACCCCTACCCCAGTGTGGATGAAATTGTGCCTTTGATGGCGACAGGCCGTGTGCTGCCTTACCTGGATGTTCCTTTGCAACATAGCCACCCTGATGTGCTGCGCCGGATGAAGCGGCCTGCCAGTGGTGAAAAAAACCTGGAGCGTTTGCAGCAGTGGCGCGAAGCTTGCCCGGAGTTGGTGGTGCGCAGTACGTTTATTGCAGGCTTCCCTGGTGAGGCTGAAGAAGAGTTTGAGCACCTGCTCGACTTTGTGCGAGAAGCCCAGATTGACCGTGCAGGTTGCTTTGCCTACAGCGCAGTAAATGGCGCAACCGCCAATGACTTGCCCGGAATGTTGCCGGTGGAAGTTCGCGAGGAGCGTCGCGCCCGCTTCATGCAGGTGGCTGAAGAAGTATCTGCAGCTCGTTTGCAGCGCCGTGTCGGCTCTGTGATGCAAGTGCTGGTGGATTCTGCGCCAGCGTTGGGTCGCAAAGGCGGAGTTGGGCGTAGCTACGCGGATGCTCCAGAAATTGACGGCGTGGTGCGTTTGTTGCCACCTGAGAAAATCAGCAAGACGTTGAAAGTGGGTGAGTTCACCAAGGCGCGAATTGTGAGCGCGCAAGGTCACGATTTGGTCGCACTTCCCATCTGATTTTTAGTCACTGACCGATGCATCTAACGGTCAGTGGCACGAATCACACAGGCAAAAAAAAGCCGCTGTTTTCACAGCGGCTTTTCATTAACTACATTACCATTGTTGGTGCCCAGAAGAGGACTCGAACCTCCACGATGTTACTCGCTAGTACCTGAAACTAGTGCGTCTACCAATTCCGCCATCTGGGCATCTCAGGAAAGAGAGAAGTATATCAAACATTTAGGCCAAAACAGCAATTTGCTGGAAGAAGTTGAAGGAATTGTTCAAGGGCATCGGGATGGACATGGTTTTGTGTCCCGCGATGACGGTGCTCCTGATATTTATCTTCCCCCTAACGAAATGCGGGCTGTGCTGCACAAAGACCACGTCAAGGTCCGTATCGTGCGCAGTGATCGCAAAGGTCGCCCCGAGGGGCGTGTTGTTGAAATCACCGAGCGCTCTAATCAACCGATCATTGGCCGCCTGTTGCAGGAAAGCGGTGTTTGGCTGGTTGCGCCGGAAGACAAGCGTTACGGCCAGGATGTGTTGATTCCGAAGGGCGCTACCAGTGTGGCAAAGCCTGGCCAGGTGGTGGTCGTAGAACTGATTGAGCCGCCTGCGCTGTTCGGTCAGCCTGTGGGGCGCATCAAAGAAGTACTGGGTGAAGTGGATGACCCCGGTATGGAAATCGAAATCGCCGTGCGCAAGTACAGCGTGCCGCATGAGTTTTCTGATGCTTGTGTGGCGATGGCGCGGACATTGCCAGACAAGGTGCGTCCGCAAGACAAGCTACAACGTATTGATTTGACAGACATCCCTTTGGTCACCATCGATGGTGAAGATGCTCGGGATTTTGATGATGCGGTGTACTGTGAGCCCGCAACCAAAGGGCGTGGCAAGACGGCGCTCAAAGGTTGGCGTTTGTTGGTGGCAATTGCCGATGTCAGTCACTACGTGGAAACGGGCAACGCCATCGATGTGGATGCGTATGACCGAGCCACCAGCGTGTACTTTCCGCGCCGTGTCATCCCTATGCTGCCGGAAAAACTGTCTAACGGTTTGTGCTCGTTGAACCTGGAAGTTGAACGGCTGTGCATGGTGTGCGATATGTTCGTCACCGAGGACGGCGAGGTCGATGCCTACCAGTTTTACCCCGCAGTCATGTGGAGTCACGCTCGGTTCACTTACACCGAAGTGGCGGCCATTCTTGGCAATACACGGGGGCCCGAAGCTAGCAAGCGCAAAGAGCGTGTGCAGGATCTCTTGAACTTGCATGGTGTTTATCAAGCATTGCTCAAATCCCGCCACAAGCGGGGTGCGGTGGATTTCGAGACGACCGAGACACAGATTGTTTGCGATGAAAACGGTCGGATCGAAAAGATCGTGCCGCGTACTCGCAACACAGCGCATCGATTGATTGAAGAGGCCATGCTCGCAGCGAACGTCTGCAGTGCGGACTTCATTGCCCATAACAAGCACCAGGGCCTGTTCCGAGTGCATGAGGGTCCGACGCCTGAGAAGCAGGAAATATTGCGTAGCTATTTGAAGGCCAGTGGCATTGGCATGACGATCAGTGACAACCCCGCACCGGGCGAGTTTCAGGCGATTGCTGAGGCGACTAAAGACAGACCCGACGCGCAGCAGATTCACTCGATGCTGTTGCGCTCCATGTCACAGGCCATTTACACGCCGATCAATAGCGGACATTTCGGCTTGTCGTTCGATGCTTACACGCACTTCACCAGCCCGATCCGGCGCTACCCGGATTTGTTGGTGCACCGTGTGATCAAGGCCATTCTTGCCAAGACCAAATACCAACTCCCGGCACTGCCTACGCCCGGTGAGGCGCATGCCAAGCTTGCAAGGCGTCTGGAAAAAAATCTGGCTTCGAGGGTGAGCAATCCGGAAACCAAGCCCAAGAAGCTCAATGCGGAAGGTACCGCTTGGCAAGCGGCTGGTCTGCATTGCAGTGCCAATGAGCGTCGGGCGGATGAGGCTAGTCGGGATGTGGAAGCATGGCTCAAATGCAAGTACATGCGCGAGCACTTGGGTGAGGAGTATTCAGGGGTTGTATCCTCGGCGACCACGTTTGGTTTGTTCGTGACGCTCGATGCCATGTACGTAGAGGGCTTGGTTCATATCACCGAGTTGGGCGGGGAGTATTTCCGTTTCGATGAAGCCCGGCAGGAGCTACGCGGAGAGCGGACAGGTATTCGCTATGCGATCGGTACCCGGGTTCGTATCCAAGTGAGTCGTGTGGATTTGGATGGTCGCAAGATCGATTTCCGATTGGTTCAAGACGGTCAGGGTCCTCTCCCCAAGATGCCCGCCGACAAAGGGCATACCCGTGATTCAAAATCGGGGCGCGCTGAATTCGGTGATCGCCCAGATCTGGATCCGCCGCACTCGCCGATCTTCAAGGGCAAAGTCAGGCAGCAACGGTCAGCGGCAAAAGCGACCAAGAGTAGCCGTTCTGCAGACAAAACAGCACCCTCGGTAAAAAAGACAGCGAAGAAACGGCGATAAGAGCTGCAATCAAGACTGCTATAAAAATGGGAGCTGCTAGTCCCTGTTAAATGGGGGCTAGCAGCTTTTTTTATAGGTGTTCGATCAGGCGACTGGCAGTCAAGGTTGTTTGCTGTGGCCATTGGTCTGCCAACAGCCCATGGATATAACAAGATTCTGACGCAGCTTCCCAAGCTGTGCTGCGCTGTGACAAGAGTGTGCCGGTTAGGCCCGCAAGTACATCGCCCGTTCCACCGATGGCGAGACGGCCATTGCCTGTGGGGTTGATGCGTGGCTTTCGACCAGGGGCTGCGATCACACTGCCTGACCCTTTCAGTATGACCGTGCATTGAAACGTTTCCGCCAATCTCTGGGCCGCGTCGAGCCGGTTGGCTTGGATCTGGGTGGTCTTGCACCCAAGCAAGCGCGCGGCTTCCAGCGGGTGAGGCGTTATCACCGTGGTGTCGGCGCGGCGCTGGACAAGTGCCTGTGCAAGGTCTGGTCTGATTGCAATCGCATTCAGTGCGTCAGCATCAATGACCAGGCGCTCTGCAAGCTCTAGCCAGTGGGGTAAATGGTGGCCGATATCGTGCTCACCCCCGCAGCCGGCAACGACCGTAAGGCCTTGGTGTGGCAGCGTGTCGGGGCTGCGCAGCATGATATCGGGCGGAATACCCACGCCTTGTAGTCCTTCGCTGTTCAAGAACGCGAGAAAGACCCGGCCGGCACCCGCGTGCAAGGCGGCGCAAGCCGCCAAAACTGCGGCACCTTGCATGCCCAGTGCCCCGCCCACGATCGCGACATCTCCAAAGCTTCCCTTGTGACTTGCGTGGGGTCTGGGGAGGGGCTTGGGTGTCGGGTTCAAGGTGCACCGGATGTGTTCAGTCGTGCTCTCCGTCCCTAGTTTGTGCAGCCAGATGTCACCGCATACATCCCGACCTTGGTGGGTAAACAATCCCGGTTTCAACCCAACAAGGCTCAAAGTGGCAGACGCTTGCACCACCGGTTCGAACGTAGAACCGGTGTCGGCATCCAGGCCGCTCGGGACGTCAATCGCAAAGGTGGGCTTTGCTGCTTGATTGATGCGTTTGATCCACTCCGCATAAGGTGGCTCAGGGTGGCGTTGAAGTCCGATGCCGAGGAGGGCGTCTATACAAACATCCCAGCTATCTGGCGCCTCGTGGTGCACTGCGATACCTTCAGCGACCAAACGGGTCCAAGCCCTGGACGCATCAGCAGGAGCGCTTTTTGGGCTTTTGACAGCACTTACGTATACGGTTTTGCCCCAGCGATGGAGATGGATGGCAGCTTCAGCGCCATCTCCACCGTTATTGCCGTTGCCACATGCGATCCAAAAAAAATGTGCGTGTGGGGCTTGAGCGAGTACCCAGCGCGCAATCGCTAGTCCGGCTTGCTCCATCAAGCCAGGTTGGCCGATGATCGGCTCGGTAGATGCTTCGATTGCTCGTATGTCAGCGCTGGAGAGCAGCGGTATTTCTGTGGTCGGTTTGGCGCTTTGGTGGCTTGCGATCCACTCAAAACTCATAGGTATCACCTTCGCGAGCCAATCGTATGTCAAGCCCATGTTGGGGTGCGCCGTGTTGGCTCAGTGCTTTTGCGAAGGCGCTTTCCAGCGCATCATCGCTACGAGTGGGTTCGTGATGGGTGCAAAAAAGCACTTGGACTCCAGCCTGCTGGGCGAGTTCAATGCTTGTGGCGAAGGTGCCATGCCCCCAGCCTTTTTTGGCAGGGTATTCCTCTGCGGTGTACGAGGTGTCTGCGATCAGCACATCTACGCCGCGAATGGCTTCGACGATCGCACGGTTCTTCTCGTCCACAAGGCTCTGATAGGCCGTGTAGCCTTCATCTTGAGGGTCGTAGATGTTGTAGGGGGGTTCGTGGTCACCGGTAAAAAAGACCGATTTACCGTTGCAATCGATCCGATAGCCGAAATCCACTACCGGGTGATTGAGAAGACAAGGCGTTACCGTCGCGCTGCCGACTTGTACCGGCTCCCCCGGGGACAGGGTCACGTATTCAATCCGCCCTTTCATTTCCTCCTCACGGACAGGAAAATAGCTGTATTGCAGCTGAACGGACATCACTTGCTCAATGCCTTTGCCCGATACGGGGTCAAAGCCGCCGTGAAGGCGCAGTGTATTCCCGGGGATGAAATTCGGGATAAAAAAGGGCAGCCCCTGGATGTGATCCCAGTGTGAGTGGGTAATCAGCACGTTGGCCGTAATCGGCATCTTGGCGAGCAATGTTTGCGACAAGGGGAAGATACCGGTGCCAGCATCCAGAATGATCAGCTCATTGTTGTCGGTGCGAATTTCAATGCAGGTGGTATTCCCGCCGTAGCGCACTGTGTGAGGCCCCGGCGAGGCAATGCTTCCCCGCACGCCCCAAAACCTGACTTTCATACGCGAGTCCCCTTACAACGTTGCGAACACTTGCGCCTCTTCGAAGATCACCCTCGGGTCGCCTAATGACGCTATGACTTCATCCAGTGTTCCCCCCAGTCGCTTTTGCAGCGCTGTGGGAAGTTCATCGATACGGTGATTTCCTGCAAATCCAAAGGCCAAGTGTTTGCTGATTTGGTTGGCGGCAAATACACAAGCAATCATGTCGGTGTCTTTGAAGTCGTGGGGCGACAAATGCCTGATTGTTTCAACCAGTGCGGGGGCGAAGCGCCATTTCTCTGCCAGCATGGCGCCTACGATGGAATGGTCTGCCCCGATCATGGCTTGCAACGCGGTATGCAATGAAGAACCATCATTTGCACTTCGCTCCAAGGCGAGTTTGAATTCTTCGGGCATAAATTGCGCAAAAACGACTTTCCCAAAATCGTGCAGCAGGCCGGCGATAAAGCAATCCATCGGATCAGCGTCCTGAACCCTATTGGCGAGTTTCTTTGCGAGACCTGCCGTCGCAAGTGAATGGAGCAGGTAAGCCTGCGCATCAAACCCTGCCTTGTTTTCTTGTGGAAGCATTCCGATGGCCGCAATGCTCAGGGCAAGGTTCTTGATAGTGTTGAAGCCCAAATAGACGACCGCATGCCCGATGGAGGTCACTTGACGAGGCAGGCTGTAGTACACCGAGTTCACGACCTTCAGGACTTTGACGGTAACAACCGGGTCTTTGTCGATGACATCAACCAGATCCTTCGGTGTGCTGTCCACGTTGCGGGTGAGCACCAGGATTTTTTCTACGCTTTTGGGGAATGCGGGCATTTTGTCCACAGCCGCGGTGAGCTTTTGCGTAAGTTCCGGGCTCATGCGTTTCCCCTATGGTGTCTGTCTTGTTTAGAGAATGGAAGCAATCAATTACCGGTTGAACCTCAGCGGGTGAAGGAAATCGCCCGAAAGGCTGGCTGGACGCCCCTCTATCTGTTCGCATAGTAATCGAGCGGAGCCGCTTGCCATTCCCCAGCCATTGGCACCGTGCCCCAGGTTGATCCAGAGTCCCGGTGCACCTGCGTTCCCTACCAAGGGGAGACCGTCTGGTGTGTATCCACAACTTCCGCGCCACACCTGACTGCCACCCGCATAGTTTGCGGCTCCGGGGAAGTATTGGTCCAGCGCGTTAAAAAGTCGTGCAATCACCCGTTTGTCATGGTCGCCCGCGCTACCCCGATTGAGTTCCGCACCACCGCAAACGCGCAAGCGTTTGCCGAGTCTGCTGATGGTGATTCCAGTCTTGTGGTCCTGTACCGCACTTTTCGGAGCGTTCAGTGGTTCTCGAATGCCAACGCTCAGGGCGTAGGCGCTAAGTTCTGCAACGGCGCTGAGAGCAGGTGTTTTGAGCGTGATCTTGTTTCGCGCAGTGGACGTGCACAACACCACATGATCGAACACATGCTGCTCACAGCTTGCAAGCCGGAGCATGGGCTGGGCTCCTGCGACTACTTCCGTGACCTCGCTTTGGAACGCGAGTTTGCCACCAGCTTGGGTGAATTGCTGCTTGATGGCTAAGACAAATTGCCGACAGTTCATGACACGGTCTGTGGGCAAGCGGATAGCTTTGCGGATGTGGCCGTGGTTCTGTAGCGAAGGCTCGGCAACCTCAAGTTCAGATGCCTCTAGCACTTGGAACGGCATCTCCAGCGCTTTCATGCTGTTCAAAACTCTGTGGAATGTGTTGAGCTCTTCGTCATTGCGCAGAAGAATCAATTGCCCGTCACTTTGTTCCAGCTCCAGCATGCTGTCTTTGATAGTGGCGTCGTTGATTTCGATGCTGCTTTGAATCAATTGTTGAGCGAACCGGATGCGACTTGTAACCGTCTCTTCGGCCCCATGGCTGGAGGACTGCCACAACCAGCGCAAGTCCGGTAATGAACCCTTGCGGAGCCGCGTGAGCTTTCGGGTAAGCTGGCTAAACCTGCTCAAGTGGTTCCCTGAAACTCCTACGCCTGAAAAAGGAAGTGCGTACGCCGGGCTGCAAATGCCTCCGTTTGCAAAGGTGCTGCCTTCACCCGCGGCTCCGTTTTTGTCAAAAACGGTAACTTCATGTCCCCGATTGCAGAGCTCCTGCGCTGCTGCGAGGCCAACCACACCTGCTCCCACTACCGCAATTTTCATTTCAGCTTTCGACTTGTGAATCTCTTGTCCAGATCCTGTATTTTTTCATAGCTTTAATGAATTTTCCGCTGCAGATGCTGCCAAATTACGATCGTTCTTGCCGCTGTTCGCACAGGGCGCGCAGGCTATTCATGGGTGCTGCATGCTATACTCGACTGGCTTAGGGGGTAAGTGCCCGCTAAGTAATCACAAATCGCCCCCCAAAGGTGTTGTGCCAGCGAGTAGCTGCGCAATCAGCGGGGCGGATTTCAGACCCAACCTTCGGAGTTAAATATGGCAGTAACAATGCGCGAAATGTTGGAAGCAGGCGTCCACTTTGGTCACCAAACCCGCTTCTGGAACCCCAAGATGGCACCGTTCATCTTCGGTCACCGTAACAAGATTCACATCATCAACCTGGAAAAATCTTTGCCGATGTTCCAGGAGGCAGCGAAGTTCGTTCGCCAATTGTCCGCAAAGCGTGGCACCATTTTGATGGTTGGCACAAAGCGTCAAGCCCGTGAAATCGTCTCTGCCGAAGCTCAGCGCGCTGGCGTTCCCTTTGTGGATCAGCGTTGGTTGGGCGGCATGTTGACGAACTTCAAAACCGTCAAGACTTCCATCAAGCGCCTGAAGGACATGAAAGTCCAGCAAGAAGCCGGTTTGGACAGCATGAGCAAAAAAGAGCAGTTGATGTTTGCTCGTGAGCTGGAAAAATTGGAAAAAGACATTGGCGGTATTCAAGAAATGAATACCTTGCCAGATGCGATTTTTGTGATCGACGTTGGTTACCACAAGATTGCTATCGCTGAAGCTCGCAAGTTGGGCATTCCTTTGATCGGCGTTGTGGATTCCAACCACTCCCCCGAAGGCATCGACTACGTGATTCCCGGTAACGACGACTCTTCGAAGGCGGTTACTTTGTACGCCCGCGGAATCGCTGACGCGATTCTGGAAGGCCGCGCAAATGCCGTGGACGACGTGGTCAAGGCCGTTGCCGCTGAAGGCAATGATGAGTTCGTTGAAGTGAGCGAAGCTTCCGCTTAAGCCCTTCTGCACCCGGAAAAGGGGGCTTTGTTGCCCCTTTTTTTTAGCCTTTATTTAAACTGTTTAGATTCGGAGAATACAAATGGCAGCAATTACAGCGAGCATGGTGGCAGAACTGCGCGGCAAGACCGATGCTCCAATGATGGAATGCAAAAAAGCACTGACTGAAGCCGAAGGCGATATGGCCAAGGCGGAAGAGATTTTGCGCGTCAAGTTGGGTAGCAAGGCTGGTAAAGCCGCTGCCCGTGTGACAGCTGAAGGCGTTGTTGCCTCCAGCATTGCCAATGGCGTTGGCGCGTTGATCGAAGTGAACTGCGAAACTGACTTTGTGACCAAGAACGACAGCTTCTTGGCATTGGCTGCAGCCGCAGCGTCACTCGTTGCCCAGTACAACCCGGTTGACGTGGCTGCATTGAGCGCTTTGGCTTACGAGCAAGACGGCTTTGGTCCCACACTCGAAGACGTCCGCAAAGGCTTGATCGGCAAGATCGGCGAAAACATGACCTTCCGTCGTTTCAAGCGATTCGACGGCTCTGCCAAGCTGGCCTCCTACCTGCACGGCACCCGTATCGGTGTCGTTGTCGAGTTCGATGGCGACGAATCAGCAGCGAAAGATGTGGCGATGCACGTAGCTGCCATGAAGCCCGTGTCCTTGTCTGCAGACCAAGTTCCTGCTGAGCTGGTGGAGCGTGAGCGTTCCGTGGCAGCTGCGAAGGCTGCAGAAGATGCTGCGGTCGCAACCGCAGCAGGCAAGCCTGTTCAATCTGCAGAAATCGTGGCCAAGCGCATCGAGGGCGGTGTTCAGAAGTACCTGAAAGAGGTCTCTTTGTTCAATCAGCCTTTTGTCAAAAACGACAAGCAAACTGTGGAGCAGATGTTGAAGTCCATCAATACAACCGTGAAGGGTTTCACGCTGTACGTAGTGGGCGAGGGCATTGAAAAGAAGGTCGATGACTTTGCTGCAGAAGTAGCAGCGCAAGTTGCGGCCGCCAAGCAGTCCGCTTAATTCCACAACACGAATCGTCCACCGAACGGGAGTCATCTATGAGTCAATCCAAACCTGCTTACAAGAGAATTTTGCTTAAGCTGTCAGGCGAGGCCTTGATGGGTGACGACCAGTTCGGTATCAATCGCGACACTATCGTCCGCATGGTGGATGAGATTGCAGAAGTTACGCGCTTAGGTGTTGAAGTGGCCGTTGTGATTGGCGGGGGTAATATTTTCCGTGGGGTGGCTGGTGGTTCGGTCGGCATGGACCGCGCTACAGCCGACTACATGGGGATGCTTGCTACAGTGATGAATGCACTGGCTTTGGGAGACACCATGAACAAAGCGGGTTTGACGGCTCGCGTGATGTCTGCGATCGGTATCGAGCAAGTTGTTGAGCCTTACGTTCGTCCAAAGGCGCTGCAATATCTCGAAGAGGGTAAGGTCGTCATTTTTGCTGCCGGTACTGGTAATCCCTTCTTCACAACCGATACAGCAGCTGCGTTGCGCGGCGCGGAGATCGGCGCTGAAATGGTCTTGAAGGCGACGAAAGTGGATGGTGTTTACACCGCGGATCCGAAAAAGGATCCGGCTGCAACGCGCTATTCCAAAATCACCTTCAACGACGCGATGACCCAAAATCTGGGGATCATGGATGCGGCTGCGTTTGCCCTGTGCCGTGATCAAAAACTGCCAATTAAAGTCTTTTCAATCTTCAAACATGGCGCGCTCAAACGTGTTGTGATGGGCGAAGACGAAGGCACCTTGGTGCACGTTTGAGCATTGGGTTGTAGATAGATACTGAGCGAGGAAAAAAATGTCCGTTGCTGAAATCAAGAAAACGCTGGATACCAAGATGGAGCAGTCCATCGCAGCTTTGAAAAACAACTTGACGAAAATTCGCACCGGCCGTGCGAATCCTGCGTTGTTGGATACGGTCCATGTGGACTACTACGGTTCCATGGTGCCCCTGAGCCAGGTTGCCAACTTGTCTCTCATCGATGCGCGGACTATCAGCGTGCAGCCTTGGGAAAAGAACATGGCCCAGAAGATCGAGAAGGCGATTCGTGACAGCGATCTCGGTTTGAATCCTTCCAGCTTGGGCGAGTTAATTCGCGTTCCATTGCCGGCGATGACAGAAGAGCGACGTAAGGAGCTCACCAAAGTCGTCCGCGGAGAAGGTGAGGCGAGCAAAGTCGCCATTCGCAATTTGCGCCGTGACGCCAACGAAGCGGTGAAAAAGCTAGTTAAAGACAAACTCGCTTCCGAAGATGATCAAAAGCGTTGTGAAGCTGATGTCCAAAAAGTGACAGACAAGCACATCACGGAAGTTGACCGTTTGGTAGCGTCCAAAGAGCAAGATTTAATGGCCGTTTAAGGCCTTGCAGATGTCATCATCCGGAAATCCATCTGGACTCCATGTCGCCATCGTGATGGATGGTAACGGCAGGTGGGCATCGAAGCGTTTTTTGCCGCGTTTAGCAGGTCACAAGCAAGGGGTAGAGGCGTTGAAGCGCATAGTCCGGGCTTGTCCATCACGAGGCATCGCGGCACTGACGGTGTTTGCGTTTTCCTCAGAGAACTGGAGTCGACCCGCTGATGAGGTTTCCGGCTTGATGGACATTCTCGTCGGTGCGCTCACCCGCGAGGTCGCTCAGCTGAGTGCAGAGGGCGTTCGAATCCGTTTTGTTGGAAGTCGCGCTGGTCTATCTGAGAAGGTTCAGCACGGCTTGAGCCAAGCGGAATTGGACACCTCAGGCAACACCTCACTGGACCTCAACATTTGCTTCAACTACGGCGGGCGATGGGATATCGTGCAAGCGGCGAATGCCTTGGTTGCCCGTGGTGCCGCAATTACGGAGCAAACTCTTGGCGAGGCCATGGCATTGGCTCCGTCAACTGACCCGGACCTGCTTATTCGGACCGGCGGTGAATTTAGGATTAGTAATTTCTTGTTGTGGCAGTCCGCCTACTCCGAGCTCATCTTCAGCCCGAAACTATGGCCTGATTATGCGGAATCGGATTTGGATGCCGCGCTGGAGGAGTTTGCCTCCAGAGAGCGCCGGTTCGGCAAAACCTCGGCTCAGATTGCGTAGTCTCTAAGCCTCTCTTACCAGGGTACCTATGTTACGCCTACGCATTTTTACGGCAGTAGCGTTACTTGCTGTGCTTCTTCCTGCGGTTTTTTATCCTCATCCCGCAGCGTTCGCTGTGGTCGCAGGTGTCCTGATGGCCTGTGGTGCATGGGAATGGTTTCGGCTGAATCAATCTTCTGATTCGGGGGCTCTTGCAGCGGGCTTCGCCTGTGCTGCGGTTTGTATCCTATTCTGGTTCTTTCCATTGCCGGCAAAGGCTATGAGCGTGATTTGGTCGTTCTCGGCGCTTGCATGGGTGGTCGGTGGCGGCATTTTGTTGAAGGCGGGTGTTCCTGCGTGGTCCTTGATTCCATCGGCATTGCGTCAGCTGTTGGGTTTCGTGCTTTTGTGTTTTGCATGGCTGGCTGTGGTCAATGCAAGGGCTCTTGGCATCAACTTCTTGTTTTCTGCAATGGCTCTCGTTTGGGTCGCTGACATTGCTGCGTACTTCGCGGGCCGTAGATTCGGTGGACGTTTCTTTTCTGATAAGTTGGCACCAGGCATCAGTCCCGGGAAAACGCGCGAGGGTGCTATCGGTGGCTTGATAGGCGTGGTGCTCCTGGCCTTTGGCTGGTGTATGGCTGACCAGCATTTCTTGATGGACTCCAACAGCATCTTCTCGTTATTGGCCGAGCTTCATTGGCTATTCATGCTGCTGGGAGCCATTTTCCTGGGGTTGATGAGTATCTGTGGTGACTTGTTGGAGTCGCTGGTCAAGCGCTCTGCGGGTGCAAAAGACAGCAGTCAGCTGTTGCCTGGCCACGGAGGAGTTCTGGACAGAATCGACGCACTTCTGCCTGTTATTCCACTTGCCATGCTTTTGCAGGCGTTTTAGTTCGGGGCTTCCATGCAACAGGTTTCAGTTTTGGGGTCGACCGGTTCGATTGGTGTCAACACATTGGATGTTTTGCGCAGACACACTGACAGGTTTCAGGTTTTTGCGTTAACAGCATCCACGCGCGTGGACCAGATGGTGGAGCAGTGTCTGGAATTCCGGCCACGCTACGCTGTGATGGTGGATTCCTTGAGTGCCACTACTTTGCAGTCACGCTTAAGGGCTGAGGGCATGAGCACGGAGGTGCTATCAGGCGCCCATGCTTTGAGTGAAGTTGCATCTCACCCAGACGTTCACATAGTCATGGCCGCCATTGTGGGGGCGGCAGGGCTGGAGTCTTGTATTGCTGCTGCGCTTGCTGGTAAGCGGCTGTTACTCGCGAACAAAGAGGCCTTGGTGGTAGGCGGTAACGTCTTTATGTCAGCGGTGGAGCGAGGTGGCGCCACATTACTACCGATTGATAGCGAACACTCCGCGATTTTCCAGTCCTTGCCGGCTGACAAAAGCCTCTGGAAAGCGTCGGTGGACAAACTCATCTTGACAGCGTCAGGTGGTCCTTTCAGGACATGGCCAACCTCTCAGATCGCAGCTGCAACTCCTGAGCAGGCCTGCGCGCACCCCAATTGGGTCATGGGGCGCAAAATTTCGGTGGACTCCGCCACCATGATGAATAAAGCCTTGGAGGTGATCGAGGCTAAGTATTTGTTCAATGTCTCGCCTCGGCAAATTGATGTCTTGATTCATCCTCAGAGCGTGATCCATTCCATGGTTCAGTATGTGGACCACTCCGTGGTTGCCCAGTTGGGCACTCCGGATATGCGAGGGCCGATAGCCTACGGTTTGTCATGGCCTGAGCGCGTGGAGTCGGGAGCGGCGCCCTTGGACTTTTCGACCATGTCGTCGTGGACGTTCGAATCGATCCGTGATGAACAGCATCAAAGCCGTTTTCCCGGACTTTTCTTGGCCTGGGAAACTTTAGAGGGGCAAAGTGGCTCAACAGCTGTACTGAATGCTGCCAATGAAGTCGCCGTTGCAGCATTTTTGAACCGTGAGATACGCTTTGATCAGATTTACACGGTAAATCGTGCAACCCTTAACGCTTTGTCCTATACATCACCTCACGATTTGGCTGCACTTTTGGCGCTTGATGCTGAAGCGCGCGCGGTGGCTACCCAGCACTGCCGGGCACTCTCGACCTGAAATAAGAGGAAATCCATGCAAACCATAGTCGCCTTCCTTGTTGCGATAGGTCTATTGGTTGCTGTGCACGAGTGGGGGCACTACATCGTTGCGCGAGCCTGTGGGGTCAAGGTTTTGCGGTTTTCAATCGGCTTTGGCCCTAGGCTCTGGAGCAGGGTGAGTTCTCGGAGCGGTACAGAATTCGCTTTGAGTCTGATTCCTTTGGGCGGATACGTAAAAATGCTCGACGAGCGCGAAGCAGAAGTGGACCCAGCGGATCGCCATCAAGCATTCAACACCCAGTCCCTCAGCAGGCGAAGCGCCATCGTGGCTGCAGGCCCGTTGGTTAATCTGGTCTTCGCGGTATTTCTGTACTCCCTGCTGAATTGGCAAGCGACTCTGGCAGCTGCGCCTGTCTTGCCAGTCCCGGTCACTGGTTCTCAAGCGGAAATGGGGGGCTGGACTGGCGGGGAGCTCGTATTACGCGTTGGGACCTCACCGGATGCACTGGAACCAGTTCAAACTTTTGATGAATTTCGCTGGCGACTGACATCGGCGGCACTGGGGCAATCGACGCTTTTTGTTGAAACCGTACCAGGTCAAGAAAAAACGTCTGGCTCACCGGTTGTCCGGCCGCTCAGTTTTGAGCAAACATCGACTAACGCAGCAGATGCGTCTATGTTTCAGAGAATTGGTTGGGTATCTCCTTTTTCCAAGCCGGTGTTGGGGGATGTAGCGCCTGATTCGCGCGCAGCTTTGGCGGGTTTGCAGCCCAATGATTTGGTCATATCGGTCAACGGAAGTCCGATTGCTGATGCATCTACATTGCGTACGATGATTCGTTCCTCCCCTGAAAAGACGATGGAGTGGGTCGTCATCCGAGGCTCTGACCGCTTGCGTCTGTCCGTTACTCCTGCGCTTGATCGCTCAGGCGGGCAAACCATCGGGAGGGTAGGGGCCTTTGTGGGCTCGATACCTGAAATGGTGGAGGTTCAGTACGGGTTCTTCGAGGGTATGTGGCGCGCCGTCAAAAAAACCGGCGATATCGCATGGATGTCGCTTACGACCATGGGGCAAATGCTGACGGGGAAGGTATCGCTGACCAACCTGAACGGCCCCTTGGCAATTGCGAACTATGCAGGTAAGTCAGCTGCACTGGGTTTTGTCTCTTTTGTAGGCTTTCTCGCTTTGGTGAGCATCAGCTTGGGGGTGCTGAACCTTCTACCTCTGCCTGTCTTGGATGGCGGGCACCTGATGTATTATCTTTGGGAAGGCGTCACCGGTCGTCCGGTGCCTGAAAAGTGGTGGGAACGACTGCAACGACTCGGAATTGCGTTGTTGTTAGTGATGATGTCGGTTGCCTTGTACAACGACATCCAACATATCTTGGGTTAGGCCACCTTCGTGGCAACCTAGACCCTCGGAGATTCAAATTGAAATTTATGAAATCAAGCAGCCGCAAGGTCCGTTTTGCGACCGTGGGTGGCCTTTTGGCGTTCCTGATCCAAAATGCTTGGGCCGTCGACCCATTTCCGGTGAAAGACATCCGTGTCGAAGGCTTGCAGCGTGTCGAGGCAGGTACCGTTTTTGCGTCTATCCCGGTCCGAGTGGGGGACACCTACACTGATGAAAAGGCAGCGGCGTCCATCCGGGCGTTGTTCGCCTTGGGTTTGTTTAAGGACGTGCGCATCGAGAGCAACAATGGTGTAGTCGTTGTGATTGTCGAAGAGCGTCCCAACGTGGCGGACGTCGATTTCTCTGGAAATCGGGAGTTCGACAAGGATGTACTCAAACGCGCCTTGCGTGATATCGGGCTGGCCGATGGCCGGCCCTTTGACAAAGCACTTGTCGACCGCGCTGAGCAGGAGCTGAAACGGCAGTACATCAGCAAGAGTATGTATGCCGTAGAAATTGTCACCACAGTCACGCCGATTGAGCGCAATCGGGTCAACGTGAGCTTTGCTGTCACTGAAGGTGAAGTTGCCAAAATCAGCGAGATTTCGTTCGTTGGCAATAAATCGTTTTCGTCGAGCACGCTGCGTGGTCTGTTCGATTCAGACACGGGGAATTGGCTAAGTTGGTATACCAAATCCAACCGGTACACGCGCACCAAATTAAACGCGGATGTAGAGACACTCCGTTCATATTACTTGGCGCGTGGTTTTTTGGAGTTCAAGGTGGACTCTACCCAAGTGGCCATTTCCCCGGACAAAAAAGATATTGTGATCACGCTCAGCATGACCGAAGGAGAGCAGTTCGCGGTATCCAACATCAAGCTGGCTGGCAATTTTTTGGGTAAGGAAGCTGAATTTCAGTCCTTGGTAACCATCAAGGCGGGTGAGCCTTACAACGCGACAGACGTGGCTCAGACAACAAAGGCATTTACAGATTATTTCGCCAATTTTGGCTATGCCTTCGCTCGTGCTGAGGCGCGCACAGAAATCGATCGCACCACCAATCGCGTGGAAATCACCCTTGTAGGCGAGCCATCACGCCGTGTATACGTTCGGCGTATCAATGTTGCGGGTAACGACCGCACTCGCGACGAAGTGATTCGCCGCGAATTCCGTCAGCTTGAAGCCGCTTGGTATGACGGTGAAAAAATTCGCTTGTCCCGAAACCGCGTTGATCGTTTGGGCTACTTCACCAATGTGGGCATCGACACCCAAGAGGTAGCAGGCGCTCCCGATCAGGTAGATCTCACCATTACTGTGGTTGAGAAGCCCACAGGAAGCATCAGCTTGGGGGCAGGTGTTTCTAGCGCTGACGGCTTGGGGCTCTCGTTTGGATTCAAACAAGAAAATGCTTTCGGATCTGGTAATTCGCTTGGTATTGAAGTCAATACGAGTAAGTCCAATCGCACTCTGGTGCTCAGCACTTCTGATCCCTACTTTACAGATGACGGCGTGTCGCGAACCTTTGATCTGTATCAGCGGACCTCACGCCCCTACGACAACACGTCAACCTACGCGATTGAGACAACGGGTATCGGTGTCCGTTTTGGGGTTCCGTTCAACGATTCAGACACCGTGTTTTTCGGGCTGGGTGCGGACAAGACTCGAATTATCCCCGGGACACTTCTACCAACGGTCTATCAAGACTATGCCAACGAGTTTGGTTACAGCGCAACTGCAGTGCCTTTGACAATTGGTTGGTCGCGGGACACCCGAGACAGTGCATTGGTGCCCAGTACAGGCCAAGTAATTCGCACCAATGGTGAGTGGAGTGTTGGCGGTGATATGCGATATGTTCGCGGAACGGTTCAATTCCAGCAGTTTTTACCTGTCTCCCGTAGAGTCACCGCAGCATTCAATAGTGAGTTGTCCATCGGTGCTGCGACAGGTTCCGGTTCGTATCCCGTGTTTAAAAACTACTATTTGGGCGGACTCGGCTCAGTCCGTGGATTCGAGCAGGGAAGTCTCACGACAGCAGCTCAACGAGCTGCTTCGTTGACTGCAACAGGCGGTGCGAAGAAAGTAGTGTTCAACGCAGAACTTTTGTCACCATTGCCCGGTGGCGGGAACGATCGGACCTTGCGGGGTTTTACGTTCGTGGATGCAGGTGGAATCTACGCTCCCAACGAAGCGATTCAACTTTCTGAAATGCGTGCCTCTTACGGTATAGGGATCAGTTGGATTTCGCCGGTTGGCCCTTTGCGCTTGGCATTATCTCGACCATTATCCAAATTTGACGCAGATAAAATGCAGTCCATTCAATTTCAAATTGGAACCACTTTTTAATGAAAACAGCACAAATCAAATGGGCGTTGGTGACTGCGATGGCTTTGACGGCCACCAGCGGTTTTGCCCAAGAGTCCAAGGTCGGTTACATCAATACACAACGTATTACGACAGAGTCTGCGCCAGCGAAGGCCGCACAGGCGAAGTTGGAGGCGGAGTTTTCCAAGCGCCAGAAAGATCTCGCGGACGTTCAGCAGTCGCTGAAGTCTATGAGCGACAAGTTCGAGCGTGACGCGCCCGCTATGTCCGAGGCTCAGCGGACCACACGCCAGAAAGAGTTTGCTGAGCAAAATCGCGACTTCCAGCGCAAGCAGCGTGAATTCCAAGAAGACTTGAATGGCCGTCGCAATGAAGAGTTGCAACAAGTCTTGGACAAGGCGAATAAGGCAGTGAAACAAGTTGCTACGGACGAGAAGTACGACATCGTGATCCAAGAAGTGGTCTACAGCAGCCCGCGTCATGACATCACCGAGAAGGTACTGAAAATCCTCAACCAAAGCGCCAAATAAACTTTGTTGCAAGCGTTATCTCATGTGAGTTCCCATTCGCTTTCCTCCTTGGTATTGAACCTTGGTGGAGAGCTTATCGGTCCAGGCGATGTCATGATTTCAGGCCTTGCGCCTCTGGAATCAGCCACGGCGCAAGACATCAGCTTTCTCAGTAATCCGAAATACCAGCAACAGCTGTCTCTGAGTCGGGCAGGCTGCGTGATCGTGAGCCCGGCCATGGCGGCAGACGGCGCTCGTCGCGGCCCCTGCATCGTCACGCCCAATCCTTATCTGTATTTCGCGCGATTGACGCAGCTTTGGCGGCAGCTAACAGCGCGCCCCATCGGTAACGAGCCCCTGGTTCACCCCAGCGCAGTGGTGCACCCAGAGGCCCATATCGCGGCAACAGCCCGCATCGGCCCTTTGTGCGTCATCGAGGCGGGTGCTCGTGTTGGCGAACACACAATACTGAAGTCACGCGTCACGGTGGGCGAGGATTGCCAGATTGGTGATCGTTGTATCGTGCATTCGGGCGTGGTTATCGGTGCTGATGGTTTTGGCTTTGCTCCTGATGGTGCTCGCTGGGAAAAAATTGAGCAGTTGGGCGCCGTCAGAATTGGCAATGATGTCGAGATCGGTGCCAACACCTGCATCGACCGTGGTGCCTTGCAAGACACGGTGATTGAGGATGGGGTCAAGCTGGACAACCTGATTCAGATTGGCCACAACGTCCGCATCGGCGCACACACGGCTATGGCGGGTTGCGTTGGCGTTGCCGGATCTGCCACTATCGGCTCGGGCTGCACGGTGGGTGGGGGGGCGATCATCCTCGGCCATCTGTCTTTGGCCCCAGGCGTGCATGTTTCGGCAGCCACTGTAGTGAGCAAGTCGATACACAAGCCGGGCCAGTACACGGGGATATTCCCGCTGGACGAAAACGCCAATTGGGAGCGCAATGCGGCTTCATTGAAGCAATTGCACAGCCTGCGCGATCGAATTAAAACCTTGGAAAAAGAGAAGAAGCCATGATGGATATCCATAAAATTTTGAAGCAATTGCCGCACCGCTACCCATTTTTGTTGGTAGATCGCGTGCTCGAGTTGGACAAAGGCAAAACCATCAAGGCGCTGAAGAACGTCACGATCAACGAGCCGTTTTTTGAGGGGCATTTCCCTCACCGCCCCGTGATGCCGGGTGTGTTGATGTTGGAAGCACTGGCCCAAGCGGCCGCCTTGCTGGCTTTCGATGCGCTGGATACTTCTCCTAACGACCAGATGGTCTACTACTTCGCAGGGATCGACGGCGCACGCTTCAAGCGCCCGGTGGAGCCGGGCGACCAGCTCACGCTCAACGTGGAAATGCTGCGTATGAAAGCCGGAATCTTTAAATTCAAAGCCAGTGCCATGGTCGGGGATGAGTTGGCCTGCGAGGCCGAGTTGACCTGCGCCATGCGCGCCATCAGCTAAGGGCCTGACGTGTCAAACGTACATCCCACCGCCATCGTTTCGCCCGGTGCTGAGCTCGACAGCTCGGTCACCGTTGGTCCATACACTGTGATCGGCCCACATGTGCGCATTGGTGCTGGCACGACGGTCGGTCCGCATTGCGTGATCGAGGGGCACACCACGATCGGTCAAGACAACCGGATCTTTCAATTCAACTCTTTGGGCGCGATCCCGCAAGACAAGAAATATGCGGGTGAGCCTTGCGAACTGGTGATTGGTGACCGCAACACGATCCGCGAGTTCTGCACCTTCAATATCGGTTCGCCGGGCGATGCCGGTGTGACCCGCGTGGGCAATGACAACTGGATCATGGCTTATGTGCACCTTGCACACGACTGTGTAGTGGGCAATCACGTCATCTTCGCCAACAACTCCCAGTTGGCAGGTCATGTGCACGTGGAGGATTGGGTCATTCTCGGTGGGTTTACCGTGGTCCACCAGTTCGTGCGTTTGGGCGCGCACAGCATGAGCGCTATGTGCTCGTTGTTGTTTGCCGATTTGCCGCCGTTCGTTATGTGCCAAGGGCAACCGGCCGCTGCGCGGTCGATGAACTTTGAAGGTTTGCGCCGCCGGGGGTGGACCCCGGAGCGTATCTCGGGCATCAAAGCGATCCACAAAGCGCTCTACCGCGATGACCTCACGCTGGAGCAAGCCAAGGAACGCATTGCGCTCATGGCCGCAGAACGCCCTGAAACAGCTCCGGACGTCGCCATGATGAACACCTTCCTCGCTGGTGTGTCCGCTCAGCGCGGTATCGTGCGCTGAGCGCGTTTTTTGCTGGATGGCCATGGCGAGGAGTACTTCCCCCGGTTCAGAGCCATCCCTTGCGCTCGTTGCGGGCGAGGCTTCCGGCGATCTGCTGGCGGGCTTGCTGCTTGCCGGCATGCGTGCGCGCTGGCCTGGCGCCACGTCGGGCGGAATCGGCGGCCCGCAGATGGCCAAGCAAGGCTTCGACGCCTGGTGGCCGCACCACAAGTTGGCGGTACACGGATTCAGCTGGGAGTTGCTGCGGCGCTACCGCGAGATCGTGGGGATTCGTGCAGCCTTGGGTGATCGATTGCTGGCGGACAAGCCGGATGTATTCATCGGTGTCGATGCCCCCGATTTCAACCTGGCCCTCGAAGCCCGGCTCAAACAGCACGGTGTCAAAACGGTGCATTTCGTTTGTCCCTCGATCTGGGCCTGGCGGCCGGAGCGGGTGGAAAAGCTCCGCCAGAGCACAGACCATGTGCTGTGCATCTTTCCTTTCGAGCCTGCACTGTTGGCGTCGCACGGCATAGCGTCTACCTATGTGGGGCACCCGCTGGCGAACGTCATTCCTATGGAGCCTGACAAAGCCGCCGCACGACACGCTTTGGGCTTGCAGCCGGAAGATGAGGTGGTGGCTATCTTGCCGGGTAGCCGCCAATCCGAGATCCGACACCTCGCCTTGCGATTCTTTAAGGCTGCAGCCCTCATGCTGAATGCGCGAGCTGCTATTAAATTTATAGTGCCTGCCGTGCCCGGCTTGTTGCCCGAAATCACCGCTATTGCAGAGCGCAGCGGAATCGGCAGCCGCTTGCAGTTGTTGACTGGTCAGAGCCACACGGCCTTGGCTGCATGCGACGTCACCTTGATTGCCAGTGGTACCGCTACCCTGGAGGCCGCTCTGTTCAAGCGGCCCATGGTGATCGGCTACCACATGTCCTGGTTGTCGTGGCAAATCATGCGGCGCAAACGCCTGCAGCCGTGGGTAGGCCTGCCCAACATTTTGTGCCGGGATTTCGTGGTGCCAGAGCTCCTGCAAGACGACGCAACCCCGGCTGCATTGGCTCAGGCCACGCTCCAGTGGCTGGACGCGGCGCGCAGCGAGCCTGCCAAAATCGCGGCCCTTCAATCCACTTTCCGCACGCTGCACACTGATTTGCGGCGTGACACCGCCACTCTTGCGACCGATGCCATCGAAAAAGTCCTCCAAAGCTAAAGCTGCTGTGCCCGGCGTGCAGCAAGTGGCCTTCAGTTGGGACCTGCCCGGGCTCATGGCTGGTGTGGATGAGGCCGGCCGTGGTCCGCTGGCTGGGCCTGTGGTCGCCGCGGCGGTCATTCTGGATGACTTGCGTCCGATCGCCGGGTTGAATGACTCCAAAAAACTGACCGCAGCGCGTCGCGAAAAGCTGTTTGACGAAATCCGCGCCAAGGCGCTGTGCTGCTCGATTGCACAGGCCTCCGTCGAGGAGATTGATGAAATCAATATCCTCCAAGCCACCTTGCTGGCCATGCGCCGTGCGGTGGAGGGCTTGCGCTTGAAGCCTGCCAAAGTGCTGGTCGACGGCAATCGCTTGCCGGTCCTTGACGTGTTGGCTGAGGCAATCGTCAAGGGGGATGCAACCGTGCCTGCGATTTCAGCCGCCTCCATCCTCGCCAAGGTGACCCGTGACCGCTGGTGCGCTGAGCTGGACGCTCAGTATCCCCAGTACGGTTTCGCCGCCCACAAAGGCTACGGGACTGCGGTGCATCTTGCCGCCCTTGAGGCCCATGGTGCGTGTCCCGCGCACCGTAAAACTTTTGCGCCGGTCACCCGGGTGCTGTAAATCGCTATGACCGAACCTGTATTCATCAGCTCCCGTGAGAACGCACTTCTTAAAGAATTGCGCAAACTCAGCACCGACAACACCGCCTATCGCAAAGCCGGGCGATTCTGGATCGAGGGAGACCACCTGTGCGGAGCCGCCTTGACCCGTGGTGTGCAGCCTGCAGTGTTGGTGGCTTCTGAGTCATTTTGGCCTCTAGCGCCCGTCGAATATGCGCGAGCAGCTATCAAAATCGTAGTGATTCCGGATGGGTTGTTCCGCGAGATCAGTGGCTTGGAGTCGCCAGCCCGTGTTGGCTTTGTGGTCGATTTGCCGGCCGCTGCCGCCATAGACCCCGATGCTGCCACCGTGATCCTCGACCGGGTGCAAGACGCGGGGAATGTCGGCTCTATCTTGCGGAGCGCGGGCGCATTCGGCTTTCGCCAAGTGTTGGCGCTCAAAGGGGCGGCCGCTTTATGGAGCCCCAAAGTTTTGCGCGCTGGCATGGGTGCGCATTTCGGACTCCAATTGCACGAAGGCTTGGAACTGGCAGACCTGGATGCCCTGCGTGTGCCGTTGGTGGTGACCAGTTCACACCAAGGGGATTTGGTGCAGCGCCTTGATTTGCCGCATCCCTGCGCCTGGGCCATGGGGCATGAAGGGCAGGGCGTTTCGGAGGCCCTGATGGCGCGCGCCACCGTCTTTGCCCGCATTGGCCAGCCGGGGGGCGAGGAGTCTCTCAATGTGGCCGCAGCAGCAGCCATTTGCCTGCATGCCAGCAGTTTGAAGCTTGCCTGAAACTGAATTCGGGTTTGCCCTCGGTTATAATCAGAGGCTTTCCAGAAAACAGCCGTCCCAAGCGCAACTCTGCACATTCCCTCGTAAAAAGCATCCGCAAGGACTCACCTCCTGCGCGGCACCCGCCAAGAGCCTGTCTTGAGCGCGTTTGGGCGTACCCGTAAAACATTCGGAGAAACCAGTGCTTTTGTCTCTCAAGGGAACTACCCCACCCGCCATCCTGGCGCTCGCAGACGGCACGGTCTATATTGGCAATTCCATTGGGGCCGCAGGCTCCACGGTCGGCGAGGTTGTGTTCAACACCTCCATGACCGGCTATCAGGAAATCCTCACGGATCCTAGCTACTGCCAGCAGATCGTCACCCTCACTTACCCCCACATCGGCAACTACGGTGTCAACCCCGAAGACGTGGAGTCCCACAAAGTCTTTGCTGCCGGTTTGATCATCAAAGACCTGCCCTTGGTAGCAAGCAATTTCCGTAAAACCCAAACGCTGACCGAGTACTTGGTAGCTGAGGGCACGGTGGCGATTGCCAATATCGATACCCGTCAGTTGACCCGCCAGCTGCGCACCCAAGGTGCGCAAAACGGCTGCATCTTGGCACTGGCAGCCGGCGAGTCGGTCACCAAAGAGGCGATCGAAAGAGCCGTCGCTGCGGCCAAAGGTGCGCCCAGCATGGCTGGCCTGGATTTGGCCAAAGTGGTCTCCAGCCAAGAGAGCTATGGCTGGACCGAAGCCGAGTGGACGCTGGGCCAAGGCTATGGCCAGCAAACCGCTCCCAAGTTCCATGTGGTGGCCTACGACTTTGGCGTCAAGAAAAACATCCTGCGCATGTTGGCCCAGCGGGGTTGCAAGGTCACGGTCGTGCCGGCGCAAACGCCAGCAGCCGATGTGCTCAAGCTCAACCCCAACGGTATTTTCCTGTCCAACGGCCCCGGTGACCCGGAGCCTTGCGATTACGCCATTGCAGCAGCCAAAGAGTTGATCGAAACCGGCACACCGACCTTCGGTATTTGCCTAGGCCACCAGATCATGGCGCTGGCCTCGGGTGCCAAGACCTTCAAGATGAAGTTCGGTCACCACGGTGCCAACCATCCGGTCAAAGACCTCGACAGCGGGCAAGTCTCTATCACCAGTCAAAACCACGGTTTTGCGGTGGATGAAAAAACCTTGCCTGCCAACCTGCGTGCCACGCACGTCAGTTTGTTTGACGGAACCTTGCAAGGCCTAGAGCGCACCGATAAACCAGCGTTTTGCTTCCAAGGGCACCCTGAAGCCTCTCCAGGTCCGCACGATATCGGGTACCTGTTTGACCGCTTCATTCGCGAGATGGAAAAGAAAGCAGCCTAAGCACCATGAGCTTCTACGGCGTGACTGACCTCTGGACCTATGTGGTGGGCGCTTTGGGCATCATTTTGTTGCCCGGGCCTAACTCATTGTTCGTCTTGTCAGTCGCGACCGTGCGGGGCGTCAAAGCCGGCTACCAGGGCGCCATGGGCGTATTTGTGGGTGACACCATATTGCTGTTGCTCACGGCGCTTGGCGCTGCTGGTTTGTTGCGTACTTATCCCGCGCTGTTCATGGTGGTGAAATACGCCGGTGCCGCGTATCTCACCTGGGTCGGGGTGAACCTGGTGATCGCCGCAATCCGCAAGTGGCGCAGCCACCAGCCGATGCAAGCGGCCGCAGATGGTGCTGTGGCAGAGGCCGCGGCCCATTTGCAGCAGCCTTTCAAGCGCGCGCTGGTTATCAGCCTGCTGAATCCCAAGGCGATTCTTTTTCTGCTGTCGTTTTTTGTGCAGTTCATTGACCCCGCCTACGAAACGCCTGCAGTGCCTTTCTTGATTTTGAGCGCCATCATTATGGTGTTCAGTGCTGTGTATCTTTCTGCCCTGATTTTTGCAGGTGCCCGACTGGCCCAGGGTTTCAGCCGCCGCAAGCGTCTGAGTGCCACCCTGTCCAGTGCCGTGGGCGGCCTGTTCGTCTGGTTCGGTGCCAAGCTGGCGACAGCCAGCCTGAACTGAATCCGATTGATTTGATTAAAAACTAAAAAGCCCTAAAGCTAAGAGTCCACCATGCCAAAACGTACCGACATTAAAAGCATTCTCATCATCGGCGCCGGCCCCATCATCATCGGGCAGGCCTGTGAGTTCGACTACTCCGGCGTGCAAGCGTGCAAAGCTTTGCGTGAAGAGGGCTACAAAGTCATTCTGATCAACAGCAACCCCGCGACGATCATGACCGACCCTGCCACCGCCGATGTGACCTACATCGAGCCCATCACATGGCAAACGGTCGAAAAAATCATCGCCAAGGAAAAGCCTGACGCGATTCTGCCCACCATGGGTGGCCAGACTGCGCTGAACTGCGCGCTGGACCTGTGGCACCACGGCGTGTTGGACAAGTACAAGGTCGAGCTGATCGGTGCAACGCCCGAGGCCATCGACAAGGCGGAAGACCGCTTGAAGTTCAAGGACGCCATGACCAAGATCGGTCTGGGCTCCGCGCGCTCCGGTATCGCCCACAGCATGGACGAGGCGTGGGCGGTGCAAAAGACGCTGGGCTTCCCCACCGTTATTCGCCCCAGCTTCACTTTGGGCGGTACTGGCGGCGGTATCGCCTACAACTCCGAGGAGTTCGAAACCATTTGCAAGCGCGGCTTGGAAGCCTCGCCCACCAATGAGCTGCTGATCGAAGAATCGCTTTTGGGCTGGAAAGAGTACGAGATGGAAGTGGTGCGCGACAAGGCGGACAACTGCATCATCGTGTGCTCGATCGAAAACTTGGACCCCATGGGCGTGCATACCGGTGATTCCATCACTGTGGCGCCTGCACAGACCTTGACCGATAAGGAATACCAGATTCTGCGGAACGCCTCTTTGGCGGTGCTGCGTGAAATCGGTGTGGACACTGGCGGCTCTAACGTGCAGTTCTCCATCAACCCGGTCGACGGCCGCATGGTGGTGATCGAGATGAACCCGCGCGTGTCTCGCTCTTCCGCTTTGGCTTCCAAAGCCACAGGCTTCCCGATTGCCAAGGTCGCAGCCAAGCTGGCCGTGGGCTTCACCCTCGACGAGTTGCGCAACGACATCACCGGTGGTGCTACCCCCGCGTCCTTCGAGCCCTCCATCGATTACGTGGTCACCAAGATTCCGCGTTTCGCGTTTGAAAAATTCCCTGCAGCCGACAGCCGCCTGACCACCCAAATGAAGTCGGTGGGCGAGGTGATGGCCATGGGCCGTACTTTCCAAGAGTCCTTCCAGAAAGCCCTGCGCGGCCTGGAAGTGGGCGTGGACGGCATGAACGAAAAAACCCAGGACCGCGAAGTGCTGGAAAAAGAGCTGGGCGAGCCCGGCCCCGAGCGCATCTGGTACGTGGGTGACGCTTTCGCCCAGGGTATGAGCGTGGACGAGGTGTTTGCGCTGACCAAGATCGACCCCTGGTTCTTGGTGCAGATCGAACAGATCGTGAAGCTCGAGCTCGAGATCGAGCGCCTGCCTCAGCCCGCTAGCGGCTCTGCGCTGGACAAGATCGATGCGCCTACGCTGCGCGCATTGAAGCAAAAAGGTTTCTCGGACCGCCGCCTGGCACGCCAGTTCAAGACCACCGACAAGGCCGTGCGTGAGAAGCGACGTGCTTTGGGTGTGCGCCCGGTCTACAAGCGCGTGGACACTTGCGCCGCCGAATTTGCGACCAACACGGCTTACATGTATTCCACCTACGAGGCTGATGGCTCCGAGTGCGAAGCTGCGCCTACCGATAAGAAAAAGATCATGGTGCTGGGCGGTGGCCCCAACCGTATCGGCCAGGGTATTGAATTCGACTACTGCTGCGTACACGCCGCCTTGGCCATGCGCGAAGACGGCTACGAGACCATCATGGTCAACTGCAACCCCGAAACCGTGTCCACCGACTACGACACCTCTGACCGCCTGTACTTCGAACCCTTGACGCTTGAAGACGTGCTGGAAATCGTGGACAAAGAAAAGCCGGTCGGCGTGATCGTGCAGTACGGTGGCCAGACGCCCCTGAAGTTGGCGCTCGACCTCGAGGCCAACGGCGTGCCCATCATTGGCACCACGCCTGACATGATTGATGCGGCGGAAGACCGTGAGCGCTTCCAGAAACTGTTGCACGCCCTGAACCTGCGTCAGCCGCCGAACGCGACCGCCCGCACAGAGCCCGAAGCGCTGGAAAAGGCCGCTGCCTTGGGTTACCCCCTCGTAGTGCGCCCCAGCTATGTGTTGGGTGGCCGTGCGATGGAAATCGTGCACGAGCAGCGCGACCTGGAGCGCTACATGCGCGAGGCCGTCAAGGTCAGCAACGACAGTCCTGTGCTGCTGGACCGCTTCTTGAACGATGCGATCGAGTGCGATGTGGACTGCATCCGCGATAACACCGGTGCGACATTCATTGGTGGTGTGATGGAGCACATTGAGCAAGCCGGCGTGCACAGCGGTGACTCTGCTTGCTCGCTGCCACCTTTCAGTCTGCATGCGGACACGGTCGCCGAAATCAAGCGTCAAACCAAGGCCATGGCGGGTGCTTTGAATGTAGTCGGATTGATGAATGTGCAGTTTGCCATCCAAAACGTGGACGGCAAAGACGTGATCTACGTGCTGGAAGTGAACCCCCGTGCCAGCCGGACCGTGCCGTTTGTTTCCAAGGCGACTGGCATTCAGTTGGCCAAGGTTGCCGCGCGTTGCATGGCAGGCCAGTCCTTGGCAAGCCAAGGCATCAGCAAGGAAGTGACCCCGCCTTACTTCAGCGTCAAAGAAGCGGTGTTCCCCTTCGTGAAGTTCCCCGGTGTGGACACCATCCTCGGACCTGAGATGAAGTCTACGGGTGAAGTCATGGGCGTGGGCAAGACCTTTGGCGAAGCTTTTGTGAAGAGTCAACTCGGCGCAGGCGCCAAGCTCCCACGCGGCGGCAAGGCGTTTATCTCGGTAAAGCAAGCGGACAAGCCCCGTGCGGTGGAAGTCGCACGCAAGCTGGTCGGCCTGGGCTTTGAAGTGGTGGCTACCAAGGGCACTGCCGCGGCTATCAACGCAGCGGGTGTGGCCTGCGGCGTGGTGAACAAGGTCACCGAAGGTCGCCCGCACATTGTGGACACCATCAAAAACGAAGAGATTTCGATGGTGGTGAACACCGTGGAAGAGCGCCGCAATGCAATTGCAGACTCCCGCCTGATCCGCACCTCCGCATTGCTGGCCCGTGTTACCACGTACACCACGATTGCCGGTGCAGAAGCAGCCGTCGAAGGCATGAAGTACCTCGACAGCCTGGGTGTGATTTCTGTGCAGGAGATGCACGCAGAACTCCTGGCTTGAAGCGCTTGTTTGAGCGCCGGGCCGCCCCAAGCTAAAACGCGGCCCCCATCGTTGGGGGGCAGCGACCCGCTTAGCGGCGGAGCGTGGGGGGCCAATAACTTGGCATAATCGTGCCAACCGCAAAGGACAGTGCCGCGCGCAAGCGCCGCACTGTCCTTGTACTTTGAGGCTCTGTAAAACCTAGCTAGAGACACCATGGCAACCTATCCCATTACCAAGCGCGGCGCTGAAATGCTCAAAGCCGAACTGCACAAGCTGAAAACCGTAGAGCGTCCTTCGGTGATCCAAGCCATCGCTGAGGCCCGTGCTCAAGGCGATTTGAGCGAGAACGCCGACTACGACGCTGCCAAAGAGCGCCAGGGCTTTATTGAAGGTCGTATCCAGGAAGTGGAGGGCAAGCTGTCCGCCGCGCAGGTGATTGACCCCGCATCGATCCAGGCGGATGGTCGTGTCGTTTTCGGTGCGACCGTGAAGTTGGAAGATGAAGAAAGTGGCCAGCAGGTCAAGTACCAGATCGTCGGTGAAGACGAAGCAGACCTCAAACAAGGCTTGATCAACATCAGCAGCCCTATTGCCCGTGCCTTGATCGGCAAAGAGGTGGGTGACACCGCTGTGGTACTCGCCCCTGGTGGTGAGCGTGCCTACGAGGTCGTGGCCGTCGACTACATCTGATGCGGCAACTCCCTGTCTGGTTGTCGGCTGCGTGGGCCATGAGCCTGAGCATGTTGGGCTTGCTGGTCGTGCCCATGCTATTTGTGCACTTGCCCACTCCCGCCATGGCCGGGCAAATGGCAGCCAAGTTGTTCAGCGCCCAGACATGGATCTCCGTGGCCTGTGGTGCGATGTTGCTGATTGCATTTCGGTCAAATCGGCGCCTGGTGCCCGTGGAGTTTGCTCAGGCTGCTACGCTTTTTGTAGTGGGCGGCGCTCTCTTGGCACTCATGGTCGAACTGGCCATTGCCCCGCGCATCGTCGCGCGGGAGAACCTTGCCCTGTGGCACCGCTTGGGTACCGGCCTGTTTGTGGTCCAGTGGATTTGCGCCTTGGTAGTCTTGCGCCAAATGGTCTCTGCACTGTCGAGCAGCAGCGATACACCGGACGCGCAGACATAAAAAAACCGGAGCTTGAGGCTCCGGTTGTCAGTTTTTCTTTCGGTATCAGGTCTGGCTGCGTTTTTTGACGCTGGTCTTTGGCTTCGGCTTGGCGCGCTTGATATTGCCGCCGGGCGTGAGGCGCTGGTTGCCCAGAACGCGCAAGGTTTTCACTTCGGGGCGGGTGCCGGGACGGCCGAACTTCAACACCTTGAAGTCGCGGGGGCCGGGCATGCGGTCTTCGTCAACGGCTTTTTCCTTGGCGGCCTTGGGGCGCCAGAGCACCAGCAATTTGCCGATGTGCTGGATGGGTGCAGCATTTAGCTCATCCGCCAGGGCTTTGAACATCTCGTCGCGGGCTACGCGGTCGTCCGAGAACACGCGGACTTTGATCAGTCCGTGGGCATTCAGGGCGGCGTCGATTTCTTTTTTTACGTTGGCAGTCAGGCCATCGCCACCGACCATAACAACAGGGTCAAGGTGGTGGGCTTCAGCGCGGTGATCTTTGCGCTGAGCGGGTGTCAATTGGATTTGAGGCATGTGGGTATTATCAACGCAATGAAAACGCAGAGCAAAAGTAACAAGCCCGATAACAAGGCCGGCAACAAAAAGGTCAATAAAGCGTGGTTACACGACCATATTAACGACCCCTATGTGAAATTGGCCAACAAAGAGGGCTACCGCGCGCGCGCTGCCTACAAGCTCAAAGAGATTGATGAAACCCTGCACTTGGTCAAACCGGGGCAGTTGGTGGTGGATTTGGGGTGCACCCCCGGTGCCTGGAGCCAGTACCTACGGCGGCGCATGTCCCCTCAGGGGGCGGCGGCAGGGGCCCTGAACGGCACCTTGATCGGCCTGGACCTGCTGCCCATGGAGCCGATTGAAGGGGTGACCTTTATTCAAGGCGATTTCCGGGAGGCCGAAACTTTGACGCAACTGGAGGCCGCGCTGGGCGGGCACAAGGCGGATCTGGTGGTCTCGGACATGGCGCCCAACCTGTCGGGCATTTCATCTGCAGACGCAGCCCGCATTGAGTACCTCGTTGAACTGGCCATCGAATTTGCCCAAAACCACATGAAACCCCAAGGCGCACTCGTCGCCAAAGTGTTCCATGGCGGGAGCTACAACGCCGTGGTGCAAAAGTTCAAGGAGGCCTTTGTCACTGTGAAGCCCTTGAAACCCAAAGCATCAAGGGACCGGTCTTCTGAAACCTTCCTGATTGGGATGGGCCTGAAGGGCTTTTGAGACTTAGTTGATCAAACCCATGCTATTTCTATGGATGTCCGCAAGCAAAAAAGTATGCGACATCCTTGAAAGGCCTAAAATGGTTGCCATGTATGCGGGGCAAGGGCCCTCGCGTCCTGAATGGAGCTTCGCTTGAATAATCAGTGGTTTTCTAAAGTTGCAGTTTGGTTGGTGATCGCCTTGGTGCTGTTCACCGTGTTCAAGCAATTTGATTCGCGCGCCTCTGCGTCTGGCATGGTCGGCTATTCCGACTTCCTGGAGCAGGTCCGCAACAACCAGATCAAAAGCGCCATCATCCAAGAGGGGCAGGGCGGTACAGAAATTCTGGCCATCACCTCTGATGACCGCAAAGTCCGCACGACAGCGACTTATCTCGATCGCGGCCTAGTTGGCGATCTGATCGCCAACAACGTCAAATTCGATGTCAAGCCCCGCGAAGAAGGCTCCTTGCTCATGACTTTGCTGGTCAGCTGGGGCCCTATGTTGCTGTTGATCGGCGTGTGGGTGTACTTCATGCGCCAAATGCAGGGCGGCGGCAAGGGCGGAGCGTTCAGCTTCGGCAAGAGCAAAGCCCGTTTGCTCGACGAGAACACCAACACCGTGACCTTTGCCGATGTGGCGGGTTGTGATGAAGCCAAAGAAGAAGTGAAGGAAGTGGTTGACTTCTTGAAGGACCCCAGCAAGTTTCAAAAGCTCGGTGGCCGTATTCCCCGTGGTTTGCTGCTGGTGGGCCCTCCCGGTACCGGTAAAACGCTGTTAGCCAAGTCGATTGCCGGCGAAGCCAAGGTGCCGTTCTTCAGTATCTCCGGTTCTGACTTTGTCGAAATGTTTGTGGGCGTGGGTGCATCTCGGGTGCGCGACATGTTCGAAAACGCCAAAAAGAACGCGCCATGCATCATCTTTATTGATGAAATTGACGCCGTCGGCCGCCAACGTGGTGCCGGCTTGGGCGGTGGCAATGACGAGCGCGAGCAAACTCTGAACCAGATGCTGGTGGAGATGGACGGCTTTGAGACCAATGTCGGCGTGATCGTGGTGGCCGCTACCAACCGCCCTGACATTCTGGACGCCGCTTTGCTGCGCCCCGGCCGTTTCGACCGTCAGGTCTACGTGACACTGCCCGATATCCGTGGCCGTGAACAGATCCTGAACGTGCACATGCGTAAAGTGCCCTTGGGCCAGGACGTGAGTGCCAGCGTGATCGCCCGTGGCACTCCCGGCATGAGTGGTGCCGATCTGGCAAACCTGTGCAACGAAGCAGCCCTGATGGCAGCTCGCCGCAATGCGCGCTTGGTCGACATGCAGGACTTCGAGAAGGCCAAGGACAAGATCATCATGGGGCCTGAGCGCAAGTCCATGGTCATGCCCGAGGAAGAGCGCAAGAACACGGCCTACCACGAAGCCGGCCACGCACTGATCGGCAAAATGCTGCCCAAGTGCGATCCGGTGCACAAAGTGACCATCATTCCCCGTGGCCGTGCTTTGGGTGTGACCATGAGCCTGCCTTCACAAGACCGCTACTCGTATGACAGCGAGTTCATGCTGAATCAAATTAGCATGCTGTTCGGTGGCCGTATCGCAGAAGAAGTGTTCATGAATCAAATGACCACCGGCGCGTCGAACGACTTTGAGCGCGCTACCTCGATCGCCCGTGACATGGTGACCCGCTACGGTATGACCGACGCCCTGGGCCCTATGGTGTATGCCGAGAACGAAGGCGAAGTCTTCTTGGGTCGCAGCGTAACCAAGACCACCAGCATGAGCGAGCAAACCATGCAAAAGGTGGACTCTGAGGTGCGCCGCATCATCGACCAGCAATACACCCTGGCACGCAAGCTGATTGAAGACAACCAAGACAAGATGCATGCGATGGCCAAGGCCTTGCTGGAGTGGGAAACCATCGACAGCGACCAGCTGGACGACATCATGGCCGGCCGCGAGCCCCGTCCACCGAAGGACTGGACCCCTCGCACGCCGCCCAACAGCGGCGGTGGCGGTGGTGCGGCAGCAGTTGCTGCAGAACCAGCGCCAAACGCGGCGTAACTAAATCGCGTTTGTGTGAAAAACAGGGCCCTCGGGCCCTGTTTTCATTGGGGATAATGGTGTTCTATGCATTGGCAGACCTCCCGCTTTTCGATTGACCTCAGCCGTCCCCGTGTCATGGGGATTGTCAACGTCACTCCGGATTCGTTTTCGGATGGTGGTCAGCATGCCACCAGCTCTGCAGCCATGGCGCACTGCGAAGCGTTGCTCCGGGAAGGGGCGGATATTCTCGATATCGGCGGCGAGTCCACCCGCCCGGGCGCGCCACCGGTGAGCTTGGAGGAAGAGCTTGCCCGGGTATTGCCGGTCATCCGCCATGCAGTGACTTTGGGTGTGCCGGTGTCGGTGGATACCTACAAGCCAGCGGTGATGCAGGCAGCGTTGGACTTGGGTGCAGACATCATCAACGATGTGTGGGCTTTGCGTTGGCGTGGCGACACGAGCGGCAAGACCGGACAAGACGTGGTGGTGGCTCACCCGAACTGCGGGGTGTGCCTGATGCACATGCACCGTGATCCGCAGACCATGCAGTCGGCGCCGATGGTGGGTGATGTCGTTCCCCAGGTGCTCTCATTTTTGCAGCAGCTCGCGCATGATTTAAAAGGGCTGGGAGTCGATTCGACGCGGATTTGTCTCGACCCGGGCATAGGCTTCGGCAAGACAGTAGCCCAGAATTTTTCACTGCTCGCACGCCAGGCGGAGGCCGTGCCACAGGGCTATGCGGTGTTGGCGGGTTGGTCGCGCAAATCGTCCCTCGTAGCAGTGACCCAAACTGCTTCGCCGCACGGGGCGGGGCTCGGTATCGAACAGCGCCTTGCACCTAGCGTGACGGCGGCGGTGCTGGCAGTCCAAAACGGCGCGCATGTGGTGCGGGTGCATGATGTGCGCGAGACCATCAGCGGACTCCGGGTGCTGGCTGCCATGCAGGCAGAGCAGGTTCCTCAGGCGCCAGCCCGGGACCTCGGCAGCTAGTCCGTTCATTTTTCACTGGCATTCCTCACTGGGGTTTGCCGGTGGCTGATTCATCAAATACAAAACCAACAGAAAGAACCTATGGGAAGAAGATATTTCGGCACTGACGGCATTCGCGGCACAGTGGGTCAAGCGCCCATTACCCCCGACTTCGTGTTGCGCCTCGCGCATGCAGTGGGCCATGTGCTAAAAGAAACCGAGGCGCGCCCCACGGTGCTCATCGGCAAGGACACCCGGATTTCCGGCTACATGCTGGAAAGTGCCCTGGAAAGTGGCTTTAACTCAGCAGGGGTCGACGTGGTGCTGCTGGGCCCGCTGCCCACCCCGGGGGTGGCCTACCTGACCCGCGCCCAGCGCGCGTCCTTGGGAGTTGTTATCAGCGCCAGCCACAACCCGTTTGCAGACAACGGCATCAAGTTCTTCAACGCCAAAGGCAGCAAGTTGCCCGACGCTTGGGAGCTTGCTGTTGAGGCGGAACTCGAGAAACCCCCGGTGTGGGTGGACTCCGCCAGTCTGGGCAAAACCCGCCGCTTGGAAGACGCTGCCGGCCGCTACATCGAGTTTTGCAAAAGCACCTTTGCCAACGACCTGACCCTGAAGGGCATGAAGCTCGTGGTCGATGCCGCACACGGCGCGGCATATCACATTGCACCCAAGGTGTTTCACGAGTTGGGCGCTGAAGTCATTGCGATCGGCTGCACGCCCGATGGCCTGAACATCAACAAAGGTGTGGGCGCCACCCACCCCGAAGCGCTGGTGAAGGCGGTCCAAGAGCACAAGGCCGACTTCGGCATCGCGCTGGACGGCGACGCTGACCGCCTGCAACTGGTGGATGCCGATGGCCGCCTCTACAACGGGGACGAGCTGCTGTACCTGATGGCCGATGACCGCTTGGGCCGTGACGAGCATGTGCCCGGCGTGGTCGGTACCCTGATGACCAACATGGCGGTGGAAGTCGCCCTCAAGTCCCGCGGCGTGCAGTTTGTGCGTGCCAAGGTGGGCGACCGTTACGTGCTCGAAGAGCTGGAAAAGCACAAGTGGATCTTGGGCGGTGAAGGCTCGGGACACCTGCTGGCGCTGGACAAGCACACCACCGGCGATGGCTTGGTGTCTGCCCTGCAGGTACTGCAAGCCTGTGTCCGCAGCGGCAAAACCATGGCCGAGCTGTTGGCCGGCGTCACGCTGTTTCCGCAGACCCTGATCAATGTGCGTTTGACGCCTGGCCAGGATTGGAAGAGCAACACCCGCATGGCCGATGAAACCAAGGCCGCCGAAGCTGCACTGGGCGACAGCGGCCGCGTGCTCATCCGCGCCAGCGGCACTGAGCCTTTGGTGCGCGTGATGGTGGAAGCCCGCGATGCCACCATGGCGCAAAGCTGCGCGCAGCGCATTGCCGACACTTTGAAAGTCTGAGGCGATGAGCACAGCCCTTCGAGTGACGCAGGCGGACTACGCCAACCCGGTGCATGCGGCCGCCTTGGTCATGCTGCTGGACGCCTATGCCAGCGACCCCATGGGCGGTGGCGAGCCCTTGAGCGACTTTGCCAAAGCGCACTTGGTGTCCTCGCTGGCCGCGCGCCCGCAGGCCTACAGCGTGCTGGCGTTTGCCTCTGCAGACGACTCGGTCCCCGTGGGTTTGGTGAATTGCATCGAAGGTTTTTCCACCTTCAAGTGCAAACCGCTGGTCAATGTGCACGATGTGGCGGTGCTGGCGGGTTACCGCGGCCAGCGCATCGGTGAACAGATGTTGGCCTTGGCCGAGACCATCGCTCGCGAGCGCGGCGCCTGCAAGCTCACGCTGGAAGTGCTGTCGGGCAACACCGGCGCCGAAAAGTTGTATCGCCGCGTGGGTTTTGCCTACTACGAACTGGACCCCGCCATGGGGCAGGCCGGCTTCATGCAAAAGTGGCTGGACTGAGCAGCCAAGCGCTGAATTGACGAGGGCTCCCCATGTTCAAAATCTACTGGACCGACACCGAAGGTCAATCCCACGGTGCAGAAACCGCAGACCTGGTGCACGCCCTGCAAATCACCAAAGAAAAGCGGGATGCCGGCTACACCTTTGTGACCATGGCCAGCGAGAACCCGCAGAACGTGGGCAAGCAGGGCGTGGACGCCGTGGTGGACGGCAAAACCCCGGACGGCCAGGACTACGACTGGTCCAAAGCCGGTCGCGCGGGCAAGCCTCGCAGGGGTGACAAGGTCATCACGAACAAAGACCACTGACGGAGTATCAAACTTGCGGGCTGAGCGTGTCACGATTCATGAGGTCGTTCGAGTCACCAAAGACGCATTTCGTTTTAGTCGTTGGACGTACATTTCTTTCAAGCTGTCAGATGGACGTTTGCACAACTGGGTAGTGCCAGGGTGGCAAGAGGTGTATTCCGGTATGACGGTCATCGCCTTCCTCGAACGGCCCCTGAAAGCACAAGGGTCCAACACAGTTCTTGGTTGGCGGGACTCTCGCGACGGGACACTGGTTTTTTCACCGGTACGAATCGCTGACTATGTGAGTCTTGCTTTTGCTTTTTTCGCCTCTTTGGTTTTCTATCGCCTCTACTTGGACTATCCAAATAATTCCAGCCTGTCTTCACCGTGGCTCGCCATTGCATTTGGTGCCATGGGTGTTTGGGCATGTCACACCATCGTGCGCAAGCTTCAAGTCATTTCGCACTTGAGGCGACTCGAATGAGTTTTATGAACCTGCTGTTTGCCCTTTACACCCTCGCCAGCCTCACGCACTTCGCGCACAACGCGGAATACATCGCCTTCTATCCCGGCTTGCCGGTGTGGATGACGCGGGAGTCGGTGTACCTGGCCTGGTTGGCAGTAGCTGCGGTGGGTGGCCTGTCCTTGATTGCCAGCCGGCTGGGCTGGTCTCGGTGGGCAGCTGTTCTATTGGTTGCCTATGGCTTGCTGGGCGTAGACGGCCTGCTGCACTACACCCTGGGCCTTTGCTCGGAGCACACGCTGGCAACTAACCTCACGATCTGGGCGGAAGTGCTGCTCGGGGTGACACTGGCTTGTGCGGCAGCGCTGCGTTTGAAGCGGCTGGGTTTCCGCAAGGTGGCTGCCAATTTTTGAGTAAGAACTCCCTCTAGCGCTCGTGGAATATGCGCGAGCAGCTACTCTTTTTATAGCGTAGTCAAGGACCCCAGCGCAGCAAGGCCCACCGGCCGCTCAGCCATCCAGGGCACGACATAGCTGTGCTGTGACAGACCGTGGGCAATCCGGGCCATCTGTTTTACTTCCCCGGCCAGTCGTGCTGCCAACAGCGGATCGCGTGTGCCTGCTGCGGCCATGCTTTTGTTGATGACCCACGCATAGGGCTCAATCTTGGCGCGGCGCAGGTCGTCCTGCAGTGCGGCCACTTGCGACACGGGCGTGATTTCGGGCAGCGTGACCAGCACGATCTTGGTGTGGTCGGGGTCTTGCAGGCGCATCAGCGGAGTGACCAAGCGGCCGGGGTTGGCGTCGCCGTACTCACGCAGCATCTGGCGGTGATAAGCGCCGGTGGCGTCCATCAGCAGCAGGCTGTGGCCGGTGGGCGCAGTGTCCAGTACCACGAAGGCACTGCGCGCCTCACTCACGATACGCGAGAACGCATGGAACACGGCCACCTCTTCCGTGCAGGGCGACTGCAAATCTTCGCGCAGCAGGGCAATGCCCTCAGCATCCAAGCCCGGGGACTTGGCCGCCATCACTTTGGCGATGTACTTTTCAGTCTCGGCCTTGGGGTCTATGCGGTCCACCTTCAGACCGGGCAGGCTGCCATCCACCGTCACTTGCAGATGGTCGGCGGGGTCGGTGGTGCTCAGGTGCACCGAGTGACCACGTTGCACCAAGCCCGCAGCGATGGCAGCCGCGATGGTGGTTTTTCCCACGCCGCCCTTGCCCATGACCATGATCAGCCCGCGGCCCTGGGTAGCTAGTGCGTCGGTCAGTGCGGAGAGGGTATGGGTAGGGTGGATGCCAGCATGCGCCACTGCGGGTTGCACCTGAGCTACTGGTTCTTTGGTAGACAGCAGTGCGCGAAGAGCAGACAGGCCCACGGTGTCAAACGCCCGCAGGGCAATGCGGTCTTGCGGCAAGGCCTGCAAGTGCACGGGCATGGCGGCCAGGGCTTGGGCGCCCAGTGCTTCAAAAGCAGTAGCGACCGCATCGCCCGCCACACTGGCATAGAACACGCCGTTGATAGCCAGTCGCTGGTTGTGCAGCCCCAAGTCTTGTAGCTCCAGCGAGGTGCGCGCGGCTTCCGCAATGGCGCCTACATCCGGCCGCGTGACCAGCACCACGGTGGTCTGCACCGGGTCGCTCAGGGTCTGCAGGGCTTGGGCAAAGCGAGCCTCTTGCATCTTCAGGCCCGAGTGCGGCCCGAGGCAGGACGCGCCGCGATCGTTATCCGCCAGAAAGCCGGTCCATGCTTTGGGCAGGCTCAAGAGGCGCAGGGTGTGACCAGTGGGCGCGGTGTCAAACACCACGTGGTCATAGCCCGCCGCATCCCCGCTGAGTAGGTTGGCGAATTCGTCAAACGCGGCAATCTCGGTGGTGCAGGCACCGGACAACTGCTCTTGCACCTGGCTGCGCTCGGCCTCGGTACTGGCCGGGTCCATCTGCGCCAGCACCCGCGCGCGGTAGCTTTGGGCCGCGTTGTCGGGGTCGATGTTGAGCACCGATAAGCCTTTCACACCGGGCACAGCCACCGGCGTGTTGGCCAGCGTGATCCCCAGCATCTCGTCCAGGTTGCTGGCAGCATCGGTGCTCACCAGCAGCACCTTTTTGCCGCTGTCGGCAAGTGCGATGGCACAAGCGGTGGACAGCGAGGTTTTACCCACGCCGCCTTTGCCGGTGAAGAATAGGTGGCGGGTGGGATGCTGCAGGAGTTCGAGTGGGTTCATGGTTTACAGGCTACGCTGATTCACCCGCTTCATCAGTTGCTCAGCGCTCTCTTTGCGTTCTGAGTAGCGGTCCACCAGGTAGTTGGAAGCATCGCGGGTGAGCAGGGTGAACTTCATCAGCTCTTCCATCACATCGACCACGCGGTCAAAGTAGGCAGAGGGCTTCATGCGGTCGTCGTCGCCGAATTCCATGAAGGCCTTGGCGACCGAGCTTTGGTTGGGGATGGTGACCATGCGCATCCAGCGGCCGAGCACACGCATCTGGTTGACCGCGTTAAAGCTTTGCGAGCCGCCGCTCACCTGCATCACCGCTAGCGTTTTGCCCTGGGTGGGACGCACCGCGCCGCTGTTGAGCGGTATCCAGTCGATCTGCGCTTTCATGATGCCGGTCATGGCGCCGTGCCGCTCGGGCGATGTCCAGACCATGCCCTCGCTCCACTGTGTCAACTCGCGCAGCTCTTGCACCTTGGGGTGGGTGTCGGGTGCGTCGTCGGGCAGGGGCAGGCCGCTGGGGTTGAAGATGCGGGTCTCGGCGCCCATGGCCTGCAGCAGGCGGGCCGCTTCTTCAGTCAGGAGCCGGCTGAAGGACCGGGGCCGCAGCGAGCCGTAGAGCAGCGCAATGCGCGGCGCATGGGTGGAGGGTGCCGGGCGCAGCGCGGCGGCATCCGGCAGTCGGAAGTGCGCGGCCTCCAGCTGGGGCAGGGTGTTCAGCAAATCAGACACGTTGGCCCTTGTCATTTACCACCGCTTCGCCGTCTTCTTTGGTGAAGGCGGCTTGCTGCGCGTTGGGCAGGATGTCCAGCACCAGCTCGGAGGGGCGGCACAGGCGGGTGCCCAGGGGCGTTTCCACCACGGGGCGGTTGATAAGGATGGGGTGGGCCAACATGAAGTCCAGCAGCTCGTCGTCGGTCCACTTTTCATTAGCAAGATCCAGCTCGGCAAAGGGCGTGCCTTTTTCGCGCAGCAGCTCACGGGGGCCGGTGCCCATAGCGGCCAGCAACTCTTGCAGGCGGGCTTTGGTGGGCGGGGTTTTCAGGTACTCAACGACCGTGGGCTCCACGCCGCTGTTGCGGATTATGGCCAGTGTATTGCGCGAGGTGCCGCAGGCGGGGTTGTGAAAAATGGTGATGGTCATACAGAGGTCTTTTTGGGGGAAAGTGCTTGGGCCAAGCCTACGCCCAGCGCAGCGCCTACGGTTTGCGCCAGCACAAAGCCGAGCGCACTGGCCGGGGCGATGCCGGCAAAAGTGTCGCTAAACATGCGGCCCATGACGGCCGCCGGGTTGGCAAACGAGGTGCTGGCGGTGAACCAGTAGGCTGCGCCGATGTAGCAGGCCACCAGCGCGGGCGCTTTGCCCTCGGGTGCGCGCAGGATGGTGAACAGCAGCCCGCCGGTGGCCACGGCTTCTGCCACCCACTGGCCCCAGCCGGTGAACTGGCCGGCAGCGTCCCAGCCGCCGCGCAGGTGTTGGCTGAAATGCAGCAGGGGCAACTCAAACATGGCGTTGGCAAGCGCGGCCCCTGCTACGGCGCCGGAGAGTTGGGCTGCTATAAAAAGCGTAGCTGCTTGCGCAGCATTTGTCTGGGCTAGCTGCCCTTTTGACCACATCACCAGGGTAACCAGCGGGTTGAAGTGCGCGCCGCTGATGGGGCCCAGGCTTTCGATCAGCACGTAAAGCGCGAACACGGTGGCCAGGGTGTTGGCCAAGAGTGCCACGCCGTCGTTACCACCGCTGATGCGCTGGGCCATGATGCCGGAGCCTATGACGGCGCAGAGCAGGGCGGCGGTGCCTGCGAACTCTGCAAGCAGTTGCTTGGGCAGTGGAGTCGGTTCGCTCATGCTGCTGCCAACTCCTTGGCCGTGCGCTGGAGCACCATGGCATCGAGCTTCTCTTCCGGCAGGTTGACCAGCAGGTCCAGGCGGCGGCGGATGGCGTGCAGGGTGTGTTTGAAGGCTTCGGCCTTCTGTTCGTCGCTGCCATCCCCGGCAGAGGGGTCGGCATAGCCCCAGTGGGCGGTGGCGGGTTTGCCGGGCCAGAAGGGGCAGACTTCGCCGGCGGCGTTGTCGCACACGGTGATGATCAAATCCATATGCGGTGCGTCGGGCAGGGCGAATTCGTCCCAGCTTTTGCTGCGCAGGCCCTCGGTGCTGATACCGGCATTGCGCAGGGTTTGCAGGCCGATGGGGTTGGGTTGCTGGTTCTCGCGCGGGCTGCTGCCCGCCGAGAAACCTTGAAAGCGGCCGCCACCGATGTGGGTGAGCGTAGCCTCAGCCAGGATGCTGCGGGCGGAGTTGTGGGTACACAAAAAGAGCACATTGATGGGTTTGGCAGACATGGTGGGTTCCTTGGTGAGTAGAAAGTGATGTGAAGTTTTTGCTATGAATTTAGTAGCTACTTGCGCAATATCTATTGGCGCTAGAGGTCGATTTGGTGCCGATTCTGCTAGCAGGTGGTGCAAGCACCGGCTGTGGTGCTCACTTCGCAGCTAGTGCCTTGGCAGCAGTGCTCAGTCAGGTAGGCCAGCACCCCGTTCATCCGGGCGAAGTTGGCGCGGTAGATCAGGTTGCGGCCGCGCTGTTCGCTGTCAATCAGGCCGGAGTGGGCCAGCTCTTTGAGGTGAAACGACAGGCCGCTGGGTGTGGAGCCGAGTTGCTCAGCCAGCACGCCGGGCGTCAAGCCGTCTTGCCCGGCAACCACCAATGCTTTGAAGATGCGCAAGCGCTGGGCTTGGGCGAGGGCGGTCAAGGCCTTCAGGGTCAGGGCTTCGTCGGCAGTAGTTTCGGTGGCTTGGTTCATATTTCAATATTACTTGAAATATTGAACTAAAAGCCGTGGCGGGTGGCATGTCACGAAAACTTCATGCAACTGCCACGGTCGGGTCACGGCGGTTTTCCACACTTCAGGCTCATTGAAACCGCACTCACAGAAGGGGAGAACAATGACACACCTCGCTGCCGCCCAGACGACACCCACCCTCGCTTCCCCCACCATTCAGGCCCCTGCCATTGCGGCAGTGATGTCGCCTGTCGCCCCGCTGGTCATCCGCAGCGCTGCGCCGCAAGAGCGCTCGGCCTCCGGCATTGAAGTGCAGTGGGCGCGCCACCAGGATGAAGTGCGCGCGGCCCAACGCCTGCGGTTTGATGTGTTTGCCGGTGAAATGGGCGCCCGCTTGAACACCCCATTGCCCGGCCACGATGTCGATTTGTTTGACAACTACTGCGAGCATTTGCTGGTGCGCGACCAGGCCACCGGCCAGGTGATTGGCACCTACCGGGTGCTCACGCCGACCCAGGCCAAGCGCGTGGGCAGCTTTTATAGCGACACCGAGTTCGATTTGACCCGCCTGCGCTCTTTGCGTGAGCGCATGGTCGAGCTGGGGCGCAGCTGTGTGCACCCGGATCACCGCCATGGCGGCGTGATCATGGCGCTGTGGGGCGCTTTGGCTGAGTTCATGGTGCGCAACCAGCTCGACACCATGATCGGCTGCGCCAGCATCCCGATGCTGCACAACGGTGTGGTCAGTGGTGATGTGGCGGCCAGCATCTGGCGCCAAGTGCAGGCCACGCACCTGGCACCGATTGACTTCCATGTGCGCCCGCGCCTGCCACTGCCGATCGACCAGCTCGACAGCACCCTCGATGTGGAGCCACCGGCGCTCATCAAGGGCTACCTGCGCTTGGGCGCCAAAGTGCTGGGCGCTCCCGCCTGGGACCCGGATTTCAACACCGCCGATCTGCCGATGCTCATGCGCATTGCCGACCTGCCGGCCCGTTACCGCAAGCACTTTCTGGGGGCATGATGCGCAGCACCTTCGACGCCATGGGAGCCAACATCCACGGATTGGTGACAGGCGCCGAAGGCCCTGACACCGATGACGATGTAGGCCACCGCCGTTACCGCGCGGTGTTTGTGTCCGACATCCATCTCGGCACCGCGGGTTGCCAGGCCAAGCCGCTGCTGGACTTTTTGAAGCACCATCCCAGCGACCACCTGTACCTAGTGGGCGACATCATCGACGGCTGGCAACTTCGCCGCCGCTGGTTCTGGCCGCAAGCCCACAACGACGTGGTGCAGAAGCTGCTGCGCCGCGCCCGCAAAGGCTGCCGTGTGGTGTTTATCCCCGGCAACCATGACGAGTTTGCCCGTGCCTTTGTCGGGCAGCAGTTCGGTGGCATTGAGGTGCACGACGACACGGTGCACACCACCGCCGACGGCCGCAGGCTGTGGGTCACCCATGGCGACTACTTTGACGCCGTGATCCAGCGCGCCAAGTGGCTGGCCTACACCGGCGACTACGCCTACGAATTCACCCTACGGATGAACCGCCACTTGAACAACTTCCGCGCCCGGCTGGGGCTGCCTTACTGGTCGCTCTCGGCCTACCTCAAACACAAGGTCAAGATGGCGCTGAATTACGTGACCGACTTTGAAAAAGCGGTCGCCCAAGAGGCCCGCAACCGCGGCCACGACGGAGTGGTGTGCGGCCATATCCACCGCGCCGAAATGCGCACCATCGACGGCACCCTGTATTGCAACGATGGCGATTGGGTGGAGAGCCGCACCGCCCTGGTCGAGCACCTCGATGGCCACCTGGAGCTGGTGCACTGGGGAACCCAGCCTGCACAACCAGCAGCCGCCTTGCTGCCCGCCTCTTTGCAGGAAACCCACGCATGAAACTGGTACTGGTGACCGATGCGTGGCTGCCGCAGGTCAATGGCGTGGTCACGACGCTTGTTGAATTGGTGCGCGAACTCGAGGCACTGGGCCACGCCGTGCAAGTGATTCACCCCGGCCTGTTTCGCACCCGCCCGTGCCCCGGCTATGCGGGGATCGACATTGCGGTGCGTCCGGGCAAAACCCTGGTGGCTTTGCTGGATGCCTCGGGCGCGGATGCAATTCATTTGGCGACCGAGGGGCCCTTGGGCTGGGCTGCGCGCAGTTACTGCCGCAAGCACCAGCTGGCGTTCACCACCGCGTATCACACGCGTTTCCCCGAGATATTGAAGGCGGCCTTGCATATCCCGCTGTGGATCGGCTACGCGCTGTTCAGGCACTTTCACAAACCTTCGTCCGGGGTAATGGTGCCGACTTCGAGCATGCTGCGCCTGCTGCATGGCAAGGGTTTTGGCCGCCTGCGCAGCTGGACCCACGGGGTCGACACCCGTTTGTTTCAGTACGCTGAGACGCCGCAGCCTTACCCGGCGTGGGGTGCCTTGGCGCGGCCGGTATCGCTATTTGTGGGGCGGGCGTCTTACGAGAAAAACATCGAGGCTTTTTTGAAGCTGGATGTCCCCGGTACCAAAGTTGTCTGCGGCGTCGGGCCGCTAGAAAAAGACTTGCGCGAGCGCTACCCCACGGTCCGTTGGCTGGGGGTGTTGCCGCGGGCCGAGTTGGCGCAGGTGTATGCCGCCGCGGATGTCTTTGTAATGCCGAGTCAGCACGAGACCTTTGGCCTGGTCATGCTCGAATCCATGGCCTCTGGGACCCCGGTGGCGGCCTATCCGGTAGAGGGCCCGACCGAGGTGATTGGCGTGCCGGCCGAGGGCGGTGTGACCGATTCTGACCTGCACAAAGCGTGGTACCGTGCACTCAGTGTGCCGCGCCACGAGGCCCGCCAACGCGCCATGCAATTCAGCTGGTCCTATGCCAGTTTGATGTTCGCAGGCCACTTGGTGCCAGCCCGCCCGGGCGCGTCGTTCCAGACCGTGCGTACCGTGGAGCAGAATGTCATAAATGCGTCATCTGCGCAGTCAAGAATCTGACATCGATACGTCATCATTGAGACTTTATGTGGACATCTTTTCAGGATCGAGCCTCCCTGGCTGACCCTCGCCTGCTGGACCGGGATCTCAGCCTGTTGGCATTCAATGAGCGGGTGTTGGACTGGGCGGTGCGCGAAGACGTGCCGCTCTTGGAGCGCTTGCGTTTTCTGTGCATTGTGTCCAGCAACCTCGACGAATTTTTTGAGGTGCGGGCTGAGCCGCATTTGAGCGCTGCACAGGCCAAAGACAGCAAGGGCCAGTACTCGGTGGCCAGCTTCGAGCGCCTGGCCCTCGCCCTGCACAAGTTGGTGGAGCGGCAGTACACGCTGTACAACGAGCAACTGATGCCGGCGTTTGAAGCCTTGGGTATCCACATCTTGTCGCACGGGGAGCGCAACGCCGCACAACGGGCCTGGGTACAGCAGTACTTTGAAAAAGAAGTGCGCCCTCTGTTGATTCCGGTGGGGTTGGATCCGTCTCACCCGTTCCCGCAGGTGGCCAACAAATCGCTCAACTTTATTGTGCGACTCAAGGGCAAAGATGCCTTCGGCCGCGAGAACGATATCGCCATCGTGAAGGTGCCCCGGGTGCTGCCGAGGCTGATACGCCTCCCGGACAAACTGGCCGGCGGCAAGGCCTTGTTTGTGTCCTTGTCCAGCGTGATCCGCGCGCACTTGGCTGAGCTGTTTAGTGGCCGTGAGGTGTGGCAGTTTTCGCAGTTCCGCGTCACACGGCACTCGGATCTGGCGGTCGATGAAGACGACGTGCAGAACCTGCGCATGGCCTTGCGCCAAGGGCTGGAGCACCGGCATTACGGGCAGGCGGTCCGCCTCGAAGTGTCTGCGGGCTGCTCGGAGTATTTGTCAGAGTTTTTGCTCAAGCAGTTCGGGCTGCCCGCGCGGTCTTTGTACCGGGTGCATGGCCCGGTCAATCTCGTGCGCTTGACGCAGCTGATTGATTTGGTGAACCGGCCGGACCTGTGCTTTGTGCCCTATGTGCCGAACTTTCCGGTGCAGATGCACCCCGGCCGTTCGGTGTTTGAGCAGCTGCAAGAGCGCGACATCCTGATCCACCAGCCCTATGAGAGTTTTGACGGCGTCTTGTCCTTTTTGCGGCAGGCGGTGCACGACCCCAAGGTACTCGCTATCAAACAGACGATCTATCGCACCGGTGCCGACTCCGAGTTGATGGAGTTGCTGCGCGAGGCGGTGCGCAGGGGCAAAGAGGTCACCGTGGTGGTGGAGCTCAAGGCCCGCTTTGACGAAGAGGCCAACATCAACTGGGCGGAGATGCTCGAGTCCATCGGCGCGCAAGTGGTGTACGGGGTGGTGGGCCTCAAGACCCACGCCAAGATGATGCTGATCACCCGGCGCGAGGGCAAGTCGCTCAAGCGCTATGGGCATCTTTCTACCGGCAACTACAACCCGCGCACAGCCAAGCTCTACACCGACATCAGCCACCTGACGGCGGATGCCGGCATCACGGCGGAAATGGACCAGGTGTTTGTGCACTTGGCCAGCCAGAGCAAGCTGCCGCGCATGCGCCATTTGTGGATGGCTCCGTTCCATTTGCATCGCAATTTGATTGCCAAAATCGATGCGCTGGGCCGCGCCGCAGAGGCGGGCAAAGACACCCGTATCGTGGCCAAAATGAACTCCCTGACCGACGAGGCTTTGGTCCGCAGCCTGATTGCTGCGGGGCAGCAGGGCGTCAAGATCGATTTGATCGTGCGCGGAGCCTGTGTGCTGCCCGCGCAAGTGCCGGGGTACACCGACAACATCCGCGTGCGCTCGGTGATCGGGCGCTTGCTCGAGCATTCGCGGGTGTTTTACTTCCGTCTGGAAGAGGCCGACGAGCTGTACCTCTCCAGCGCAGACTGGATGAACCGCAACATGGTCCGGCGCGTGGAGCTGGCTTGGCCGGTTACCGATGCCGGCTTGCGCCAGCGCCTGGTGGACGAGTGCCTGGTGGCCTATCTGCACGACGGTATCGATGCCTGGGACATGGGCGCAGACGGCGCGTATGCGCATGTCGCCCCCAAAGAGCATCAGGTCGCCCATGGGGCCCAACGGGCCCTGATGGAGCGCTACGGCCGCTTTGAAAAACGCTACGGGAGAACCAAGCCATGGACTTGATTTTGTGGCGGCACGCAGAGGCCATTGACGTAGAGATGGTGGGCGACGACATGTTGCGCTCACTTACCGGTAAAGGGGAGAAGCAAGCCGCTCGCATGGCTGCTTGGCTGGACCGGCAGTTGCCCGAAGGGGCCAAGATTTGGGCGAGTCCAGCATTGCGCACTGAGCAAACCGCCAAGGCCCTGCAACGTAAATTCAAAACCCATGCGGCATTGGCCCCGCTGAGCGGGGTGGATGATTTGTTGGGGCTGGTGCAGTGGCCGAATGCCAAAGGCTGCATGGTTGTCGTTGGCCACCAACCGACGTTGGGGCAAACCATTTCCAAGCTGCTGGGCTTGAGCGAGAGCGAGTGCGCCGTGAAGAAGGGCGCACTCTGGTGGCTACGCTACCGCGAACGCGATGGCATCGGGCAAACCGTGGTGGTCACGGTACAGTCGCCCGAGGTGTTGTAGAGCCTCCGCGAGGAGGCCCAACATCAGGCCTTCTTGCCTTTGGCAGGGCGGCCTGTTTTCAGGCTGGGTACTGCAGCCAGAGCGGCCTTGAGCGCGGCATCGGTGAATGCGGCAATCGCCTTCATGCCGGCGCGGACCAATTCGGTCTTTTTCACTGGCAAACCCATTTTGGCGGCGCGCACCTTCAAGGCGGCGAGCACATCGTATTCATTTTTGGGGATGGTGAAGCTGTCGCGCACCATCTTTGGCTTCTTCGCTTTCTCGACCTTGGCTGCGACCGGCTTGGTCACCGTTTTTGCAGCAGGCTTGGCGATGGTCTTGGCTGCGGGCTTGGCGGCTGGCTTCGCTGCGGCTTTCACTGCAGGTTTGGTGGCTGCGCTTTTGGCTTTTTCTGCGGGCTTCGCTGCGGCTTTCGGTGCTACTTTGGCTACAGGCTTGGCGGCTGGTTTGGCAGCTGGTTTTGTTTCAGCCTTTTTGGCAGGTTTTGCGGCCTTGGCAGCGGGGCTTGGCTTTTCGCTGGTGGCCACAGGTGCCGGTGCTGCAGGTTTGGCCACGGACTTCGCGGCTACCTTGCTCTTGGCTTGTGGCACGGCTTTGGCGGCAGGCTTGCTTGCAGCGGTTTTGGTCGCTGTGGCTGCGCTCGGCGCGGGCGTTGTGGTAGCAGGGGCGGCAGCTACCACGGTGGTTTCAGGGGTGGGGGTCGCGGTATTGGACATAAAAATTTCTCCTTTTTGTTAAACGGTATATATAGTTTATACCGTTTTTATTCTTGTAGATTTGTGTCATCCAGATGTCACGTTGGCTGGGCAAACTGGCGTCCCTTTTTGTCGTTTGGAAGCTCGCCATGTCATCAATTCCTTTGAGATTGGTTCAGGGCAGTGTGCCTAAAAGTAGCGGGCCAAGACCCCTCGAGGCGGTATTGCAGAACAAGTCGCTGTACCCGGTTTTTCAACCCATCGTCAAACTCGACGATGGGTCGGTGTACGCCCATGAAGCCTTGATACGCGGCCCGCAAGGCACCGCGCTTCACACCCCGGATGCCTTGCTGCGCGCCGCAGACGAGGAGGGCCTGGGCTACGCGTTCGAAACAGCCTGTGTCAGAGCCACCCTGCGCTCGTGGGGGCGCATGCAAACGGCGGGTCGCTTGTTTGTGAACGTCAGCGCGGAAGCCCTGATTACCGCTTACGAGGGACGCGGCCAGCAGGGGCTGCTGGACTGGATCCAGGACTTCCATGTCACGCCCCGTATGCTGGTGCTCGAGATCACCGAGCACGAGCGGGTCGACAACATGGACCGTCTCGCAGAGGTGGTGCAAGAGGTCCGCGCCGCTGGTTTAGCTTTGGCATTGGATGATTTCGGGGATGGCCGCTCCAGCTTGCGGCTCTGGTCGCAGATCAAGCCCGAGGTGGTGAAGATCGACAAGTACTTCACCCGCAATATCAGCGCCCACGGTGACAAGCTCAAAACCATTCAGGCCCTGCAACACATTGCCACCATCTTTGGTACCGCCCTGGTAGCTGAGGGGATAGAAACGGCAGAGGACCTGCGGGTGTTGCGCGATGTGGGCATCGAGTACGGCCAAGGCTATTTTCTCGGCCGGCCGGATGCTGTGCCCCTGCAGTGGCTGCCGGCACTGCCCAAGCAGGTGTTGCAAGAGCGCCAGGTGGCAGTGTTTCCGGAGCTGGGTCGCTTGTCGCAAGGCGGGCATTTGCGCAGCCTGTCGCTGGTGCGCGCACCCACGGTGAGCCCCGAAACCCACAATGACACGCTGGCCCGTATTTTTCTGGACAACAGCACCTTGCACGCGGTCGCGGTGGTGGAAGGGGAGCGCCCGGTGGGCATCATCAACCGCGCGCACTTCATGAATGAATACAGCAAGCTCTATTACCGTGAGGTGTGGGGTCGCAAGCCTTGTGTGGTGCATGCCAACATGGAGCCCCGCCTGATTGAGCGTGAACACAGCGTGGACGAGTTGGTTGGCATTCTGACCTCGCAGGATCAGCGCTACCTGAGTGACGGATTCATTGCTACAGACAATGGCCGCTATGTGGGGATCGGCACCGGCGACCAGCTGGTCCGGTCGGTCACCGAGACTCGGATCGAGGCAGCCCGCCACGCCAACCCCCTGACGTTTTTACCGGGCAACATCCCCATTACCCAGCACATCGAGCGCCTGTTGAAAAAGCAGGCGTGCTTTGTGGCGTGTTATGCCGATCTGAACCATTTCAAGCCTTATAACGACTATTACGGGTACTGGCGGGGCGACGAGATGATCCGTCTTCTGGCGCGCATTGCCATGGAGCAGTGCGATGCCCAGCGCGACTTTTTGGGCCATGTGGGCGGTGACGACTTCATTTTGCTGTTCCAAAGCGAAGACTGGCGCGCTCGCTGTGAGCGCTTGGTCGCCGAGTTTGGAGAGCGTGCCCGCGCCTTGTTTGATGAAAACGCGCGTCAGGCGGGGGGCATTGAAGCCGAAGACAGGCACGGCGTGCGCCGCTTTTTCCCATGCACCACCTTGTCGATCGGTGCGGTGGTGGTCGATGGCCATCAGTTCACCCGTGCGGAAGATGTGGCGAACTTGGCGGCCATGGCCAAGCATGATGCCAAGTTGTCTCCCACCGGGTTACACGAAACGGTGCTGGCTTAAATCCCGCTGATATGCAGGGTCCAGGGGGCCTTTTGCCACGCCAGCTCTTCTTCCCGCAAAAGGTGCGCACTTTGAGGGTAAGCGACCGCCCAGCTGGTGCGGCAGGCCAGATGCAGGCGGTGTGTGCCTTGCGGGCCGGTGGTGAGCGCCATGCCTTTCAGGTCGGGGTCCCGCCGCGCATGGCACAAAATCACTGCCAGGCGCAGGCAAATCAGTTGCAACACCAGGTCGTCTTGGCTTAGCACCGATTCCAGCTTGCGCAATTTGCCCCGGTGCCCCAGCACCAGCAAGCTCAGGCGGTGCATTTCTGAAAGCGAGAAGCCTGCAGCGTCTGCGTTGTCCAAAATGTAGGCGCCGTGCTTGTGGTAGTCGCTGTGGGCAATATGGCTGCCAATTTCATGGAGCTCAGCCGCCCAACCCAGCTTGCGCATCAAGCGGTCGGGGTCTGTGGTTTCATAGGTGCCCAGTACTTGTTTGAGCAGGTGTGTTGCCACTTTGCTGACCCGCGCGCTTTGCACCAAGTCCACGGAAAACTTGGTGGCCAGCCGCTGCACGCTCTTAGTGCGCAAGTCGCCATAGTCGCGGGCACCGCCGGTAAGGTCGCAAATCAGGCCGTGGCGCAGGCCGCCGCTGGCTTGTTGCATTTCGGTAATGCCCAGCAGGCTGAAAATCGCCCGCATCACGCTCAGGCCGCCGCCGATGATGGCGCGGCGGTCTTCCCGCATGCCGGGCATGCGGACACGGTCCGCGCTTTGGGCGGCAATCAGGCGTTCGAGCAACCAGTCCAGACCCTCTTGTGTCAATACACCCTCGGGCCAGCCGGCCGCAACCAGCACATCGCCGATAGCGCTGACGGTGCCCGCAGAGCCGTAGGCCGTGTCCCAGAGGTCGGGGTGATAGGCATCAAACGCCTCATCGAGGACCGCTTTGGCCGCGACCTCTGCAATCTCGAACGCCTTGGCGGTGAATTGGCCGTCCGGGAAATACCGTTTGGACCAGGCAATGCTGCCGACCCGGTACGACTCCATGGTGCCGGGCGTCAGGCCTTGCCCCAAAATCAGCTCGGTCGAGCGGCCGCCCACATCGATCACCAAGCGGCGCTCTGTGGTCACCGGCAGCATGTGCGCAACGCCTTGGTAGATCAGCCGGGCCTCTTCACGGCCGGAAATGACGTCGATCGGAAAGCCCAGTACTGCGTTGGCCTTCTCTAAAAACACATCGCGGTTGCGGGCCTCGCGCAGGGTTTGGGTGGCGACTGCCTTGACCTCATGCGGCTTGAAGCCGGCCAGGCGCTCGCCGAAGCGGGCCAGGCATTCCCAACCCGCCTGCATGGCAGCCGGTGTGAGGTTGCGGTCTTCGTCGAGGCCGCCGCCTTGGCGCACGGTCTCTTTGAGGTACTCGGTGCGTTGAAATTCGCCGTGGTCTACCCGCCCGATTTCGAGCCTGAAGCTGTTGGACCCTAAGTCCACGGCAGCCAGGCGGTTTCCATTTGTCATGTGTGTGTCAGGTGAGAAGTTGTTCGGCTTAGTGCGCATGGTACCCCCGCGGCAATCAGGGGCTTCGGCTTACCCCACTATTTTGCCGTCTGCGCCGAGCATGCTTTGGGTTACGAGCACGCTGGTGCGTTTGCGTGTGTCGGGGTTCAGGCGCAGCCCTGCGAGATCGACGGCGTTTCGTTTGCTGAAGGCCAGCATGGCGCTGTTACGGGTGATGTTGCCTTCCATGCCCTGCAGCACCTCCGCGCAGTAGCGTGCGGAAATGAAGCCTGCCAGGCTCTGGGCAGTAGGCGGCTCGTCATACAGCCTCCCCATGACCTCGCGGTAAGCCCGCACCAGCGGGAGGTTGCTGTTCACAGGCGGCACACTTTGCGTGGAGATGACCGGGCTGAAGCGCGAAATGCCAAGCTGCTGCAGGGCCACCACATTGACATCAGACATGGCGACCAGGTAGCGCTGGGCGGCCTGCTTTTCGATACCCTGGGCAAATTGCGCCAACTCGGGCGTGCCACCCAAAAAAATCAGAATCCGCGGGCTCTGGGCGTTCAGGGTGCCGGCAAGCTTGTCGAGCGAGGTGCTGGGCGAATAGGTGTGCAACTTGAGCTGCAGCTCGGCCGCTGCCCGGTCCATGTCTTCGCGGTACAGCGCCATCTCGACGGGGCTGGCGTACACCGCTCCGACATGCTGCACGCCCATGACGGCGAGAGACTTGATGGCATAGGCGACTTGTTCTTGGCGGGTCGCAAAAATGCCAAAGGTGTTGTCGCTGCCATCGCCCGGGTTGTGTAGCCAGGGGGCGACATGGGGGAGCTCGGGTATTTCGCGCCGCAGGATGGCGGCCAGCTGACCGGCTGTTTTGTCGCCCACGGTGCCCACTGCTGCGACACATTCGGGCATGGCCTTGAGGGCGTCTGCGACCCCGCGCAGCGCCTTCGGGCTGCCATCCACCTCGAGGACCAGATGCCGCACCGGCTTGCCCCGCAGGCCGCCGCGGGCATTGAGGTCTTGCCACGCCGCACGCGAGCCCACCAAAAAATCTTTGGACACGTCGATTTGTGAGGCCGACATATCCGCGATCTGTACTACGGTGGCTCCTGCCGCCGCTACGCCCGCTTTGCCTGTCTGGGAAAACGCAGGCGTGGCACTTAAGGCGAGGCCACCCCATGCGAGTTGGCGAAGGGTGGTCCGGCGGGTTTGGCACAACGACGTGAAAGTCATGGTATTTTTTGTAATGCTATAAAAATAATAGCTGTTAGCGCACTATTTATGTGCGCTAGCAGCCGATTTGATTGAATTCGTGGGGTGCTTACTTCGCCGGGGCAGGTGGCAGCAGGACGGTGTCCACCACATGCACGACGCCGTTGGTCGCGGAGATGTCTGCGGTGGTGACAGTGGCTGTTTCCACGATCACAAAGGTACCGGCCTTGGCGAGGGCCAGGTTGGATCCCTGCACGCTCTTGACGTTGCTGTTTTTAACGTCGGCGGCCATCAGTTTCCCGGGGACTACATGGTAGGTGAGCACCGCCTTGAGCTTGTCAGGGCTGGCGGCCAGCTCATCGAGGGTTTTGGCGGGAACTGCCTTGAAAGCCTCGTTGCTGGGCGCGAATACGGTGAAAGGGCCTGCGGACTTCAGGGTCTCGGTCAAACCTGCCTTGGTGACCAGGCTGTTCAGGGTGCTGAGCTCGGGTGTGCGGGCAATGGTGTCGGCCACATTGCTGGGTTGGGACACGGTGGCGCAGCCGCTCAAAGCCGCTACGAGCGCAGCTGCGACCAACAGAGAACGGCGGGGGTGTGCAAAAGCAGACATGGTGAGCTCCTAGGTTGAAAGCGGCAGAGCGTAAGAATTTTTTATGACGAAAATATGACAAATTTGTGCAAAATACCGCGTCAGTTCGTGCCGCCAGCGCTTCTTGCATTGGCGTCACAAACTTGTCACAAAAGGTTCTTAAAGTTCAACCTGTCTGAGTTTTCCCAAACCTGCTTTTAAAGGCTTCCCATGACAATGACTTTCCACCGAATCGCTCTGGCAGTCGCTGCCGGCACCCTGCTGACCACCGCTGGCTTTGCTGGCGCCCAAGAAATCACCGGTGCCGGTGCGTCGTTTCCTGCGCCTCTTTATTCCAAGTGGGCTTCGGACTACAACAAAGCTACCGGCGTGAAAGTGAACTACCAGTCCATCGGCTCCGGTGGTGGTATCAAGCAAATCGACTCCAAGACTGTGGATTTCGGCGCTTCTGACGCTCCATTGACCGACGAAGTCTTGAAGTCCAAAGGCCAAATGCAATTCCCCACCGTGTTGGGTGGCGTGGTGCCTGTGATCAACGTGAAGGGTATTGAGCCTGGCCAGTTGAAGCTGACTGGTCAAGTGTTGGGTGACATTTACTTGGGCAAGGTTTCCAAGTGGAACGACCCAGCGATCAAGTCGCTGAACCCCAGTCTGAACCTGCCTGATGCGCCGATCGCCCAAGTGCGCCGCGCAGACGGTTCCGGCACTACCTTCATTTTCACTAACTACCTGAGCAAGGTAAATGCCGAGTGGAAATCCAAAGTGGGTGAAGGTACAGCCGTGAACTGGCCCGTGGGTGCCGGTGGCAAGGGTAACGAAGGCGTTGCTGCATTTGTGGCCCGCTTGCCCAACTCCATGGGTTATGTCGAGTACTCGTACGTCAAGCAAAACAAGCTGAACTACGCCATCATGCAAAACTCTGCAGGCAACTTTGTGAAGCCTGATGACGAAACATTCAAGGCTGCAGCCGCAGGCGCTGACTGGGCTAAGAGCTTTTACCAAATCTTGACGAACCAGCCCGGCAAAGATTCATGGCCCATCAGCGGCGCGACTTTCATCTTGATGCACCTCAAGCAAGACAAGCCTGCCAATGCAGCCGAAACCCTGAAGTTCTTCAACTGGGCTTACACCAACGGCGCTAAAGCAGCTGCTGACCTGGACTATGTGCCCATGCCTGCACCCGTGATCGCCGCTATCCAGAAATCCTGGGGCGAGATCAAGGACGGCGCTGGCAAGCCCATCGCGTTCAAGTAAGCCCTTGTTGAATCGATCTTGACGGAGGAAATCCCCATGTCATCTACACTCGTTCGTGGGGATTCCCCGAGTCAAACGATTGTTCAACCGCCTTCCCGTGCCATGACCACACCACCACCGATAAAGAGAGCCCGCTCAGGGCCGATGGCAGACCGTTTATTTGGCTATGCAGCCAAAGCGTCTGCGCTCATCACCCTGATTTTGCTCGTAGCTATCCTCGTCACCCTCACCATGAGCGCGTGGCCGGCCATCAGCAAATATGGCTTGTCTTTTCTGACCAGTACCACTTGGGATCCTGTGCAGGAAGACTTCGGTGGTCTGGTCATGATCTACGGCACCTTGGCGACCTCGTTGATTGCGCTCTTGATTGCAGTGCCTGTCAGTTTTGGTATCGCCCTGTTTTTGACAGAGTTGTCGCCCGCTTGGCTCAAGCGCCCTCTGGGTACCGCCATTGAGTTGCTGGCTGCTGTGCCATCGATCGTGTACGGCATGTGGGGCCTGCTGGTGTTTGGCCCGGTGCTCGCAACGTATGTGCAGCAACCAATTCAGGCGATGACTGCAGGCGTGCCCTATGTGGGCGCTTTTTTCTCGGGCCCACCGGTCGGTATCGGCATTCTGTCGGCCGGCATCATCTTGGCCATCATGATCATTCCGTTCATCGCATCAGTGATGCGTGACGTGTTTGAAGTAACCCCGCCCATGCTCAAAGAGTCTGCGTACGGCTTGGGCGCAACGACCTGGGAAGTTGTCTCCAAGGTAGTGTTGCCTTACACCAAGACCGGTGTTATCGGCGGCATCATGCTGGGTCTGGGGCGTGCGATTGGTGAAACCATGGCGGTCACTTTTGTGATCGGTAACTTCAACCAGTTGGATTCACTCAGCCTGTTCCAGGCTGCAAACAGTATTACCTCTGCACTCGCCAACGAGTTTGCGGAAGCCGGCGAGGGGCTCCACCAGGCTGCCCTGATGTACCTCGGCTTGGTGCTGTTCTTCATCACCTTTGTAATTCTGTCTTTGTCTAAAGTTCTTTTGGCGCAGTTGCGCAAATCGGAAGGTGCCAAGTCATGAGTGCCACACTCGCCCAAACCCGCTCCGCACGTTTCGCCCAGCGTAAGCGCGTCAACGTGCTGGTCACTGGCCTGGCGCTGGCCGCCATGGCGTTCGGACTATTCTGGTTGTTCTGGATTTTGTGGGAAACCGTCCGCTTGGGTCTTGGTGGCTTGTCGATTGCCACGCTGACCCAGATGACGCCTCCACCCAATGAAGCCGGTGGCCTGGCCAACGCGATTTACGGCTCGTTTTTGATGGTGTTTCTCGCCACCTGCTTGGGTACGCCCATCGGTGTGATGGCTGGTATTTACCTTGTCGAGTTCGACAACAAGAGCTGGCTGGCAGCCACCGTGCGGTTTGTGAACGACATTCTGTTGTCTGCACCTTCCATCGTGGTCGGTTTGTTTGTCTACGCAGTGGTGGTATCGCGGTTCAAATCCTTCTCCGGGTACGCTGGCATTTTGGCGCTGTCCCTGATCGTGATTCCGGTGGTGATCCGCACCACGGAGAACATGCTGCAGCTGGTGCCTGCCGGTTTGCGTGAAGCGGCCTACGCATTGGGTGCCCCGAAGTGGAAAGTGATCTTGAGCATCACCCTTAAGGCGGCCCGTGCCGGTGTGATTACCGGTGTGTTGTTGGCTGTTGCCCGTATTGCTGGTGAGACTGCGCCGCTGCTGTTTACTGCTCTGAGCAATCAGTTCTGGACATCGTCGCTGAGCGAACCCATGGCCAGCTTGCCGGTCACGATCTTCAAATTTGCCATGAGCCCGTATGAGAACTGGCAGCAACTTGCCTGGGCAGGGGTCTTCTTGATCACCCTGACTGTGCTCGGATTGAACATTCTGGCGCGGGTACTGACCCGTTCCAAGGCCTGATGCGCGCAGCGCACTGACGTTTAAAGGATTACTTGTATGTTGAACACACCTAGCGCCCCGACCAAGTCCAAGATCTCCGTCAAGGACCTGAACTTCTACTACGGCAAGTTCCACGCCCTCAAAGGCATCAACATGGAAATCCCCGAGAAGCGCGTCACCGCCTTCATCGGCCCCTCCGGTTGCGGCAAGTCCACTCTGTTGCGTATCTTCAACCGCATGTTCGAGTTGTATCCCGAGCAGCGCGCTGAAGGCCAAATCCTGTTGGACGGCCAGAACCTGCTGACCAGCAAAGAAGACGTGGCTTTGTTGCGTGCCAAGGTCGGTATGGTGTTCCAGAAGCCAACACCGTTCCCGATGTCGATTTACGACAACATTGCCTTCGGTGTGAAGTTGTTCGAAAAGCTCAGCGCCACCGATATGGAAGAGCGCGTCGAGTGGGCGCTGCGCAAATCAGCCTTGTGGACTGAGGTGAAAGACAAGTTGCACCAGAGCGGCTCCAGCCTGTCGGGCGGCCAACAGCAGCGTTTGTGTATCGCACGCGGTATCGCGATCAAGCCTGAAGTCTTGCTGCTCGATGAGCCTTGCTCGGCGCTCGACCCGATCTCGACTGCGAAAGTGGAAGAGTTGATCGTCGAACTCAAGAACGATTACACCGTGCTGATCGTGACCCACAACATGCAGCAAGCCGCTCGATGCAGCGACTACACCGCTTACATGTACTTGGGCGATCTGGTGGAGTTTGGCCCGACAGAGCAGATGTTCTTCAAGCCGACACGCAAAGAAACAGAAGACTACATCACCGGCCGTTTCGGCTAAGCAAGGAGAGGACGATATGCCCGATAAACATCTTTCTACGCAGTTCGACAGTGAACTGACTTCGGTTTCCTCGCAGGTGATGGAGCTTGGTGGCTTGGTGGAGTCACAAATCCGCCAGGCGATTTACGCCTTGTCCCAGTTCAGCGTGGAAGTGGCCGATGAGGTGACTGCTCGCGAGGCTCGCGTCAATGCGATGGAGTTGGAGATTGACCGCGACTTGTCCAGCATCATTGCGCGTCGCCAGCCGACGGCCCGTGATTTGCGCTTGCTGATCGCTATTTCCAAAACGACCGCCAACCTGGAGCGCGTAGGGGATGAGGCAGAAAAAATCGCCCGTATGGTGCGCTCGATTATTCACAGTGGAGCACCGCGTTCCTTGCCATCGTTGGAGTTGCGGGTGGCGGCCGACTTGGCCTCCGGCCTGCTCAACAAGGCGTTGGACGCATTCGCGCGCTTGGATGTGAACGCAGCGGTCTCGATTCTCAAAGAAGACGACTTGATCGATGCGGAGTTTGACGGTTTCGTCCGCAAGCTGGTGACCTACATGATGGAAGATCCCCGCATGATTTCGCCAAGCCTTGACTTGCTGTTCCTGGCCAAAGCCATTGAGCGCATCGGTGACCACTCCAAAAACATTGCAGAGTTCATCATCTATGTGGTGAAGGGCGAGGATGTGCGCCACTCCACGATGGAGAAAATTGAGTCGGTTGTGAAATGAAAAATATGCCCGCCGTGCTGGTGGTCGAGGACGAGTCGGCCATCGCTGAATTGATCGCCGTCAACCTGCGACATAACGGGTTCCGCCCGCGATGGGCGATGGACAGTGACTCTGCTCAGCGCGAGATTGATGACGGAGTCCCCGATCTCATTTTGCTGGACTGGATGTTGCCTGGTGAGAGTGGCCTGGTATTGGCCAAACGCTGGCGCGCGGATCCCCGGACCAAAGAAGTGCCCATCATCATGCTGACCGCGCGTGGCGATGAGGCAGACCGGGTTGCCGGTCTGGATGCGGGTGCTGACGATTACATTGCCAAGCCATTTTCAACCAAAGAGTTGTTGGCGCGGGTGCGTGCGGTCTTGCGTCGTCGCACTCCCGAGAGTACGGGCGAAGCGCTGACTATTGCTGGTTTGACCCTGGATTCGTCGACCCATCGTGTGTCTTTTGAAGGCGCTGCGCTCAAACTCGGACCCACAGAGTTCAAGCTGTTGCATTACCTGATGGGGCATGCCGAGCGGGTGCATAGCCGTGCCCAATTGTTGGACAACGTGTGGGGCGATCACGTCTATATTGAAGAGCGGACCGTAGACGTTCATGTGAAGCGTCTCCGGGAAGCCTTGTCACATGCTGGCGTAATGGTGGAAACCGTGCGGGGTGCTGGTTATCGCTTAACTGCCAAGCCTGCAATGCCGATTGTTTCTTCACAACCCTCAGCTGATCGCGCCAGCGCCTGAGGCGTCACAGTTTCTGCATGTTTCTTCGTTTCGTTTCTTTCCTGTTGTTGCAGGGGCTGGGTGGTATTGCCGGCTATTTTTTAGTCCAACGGTTCGAGCCGCTCTGGGGTGCTTTGGCTGGGGCGCTCGCAGGTGGTTTCCTGTGGATGCTCCTGGACTCAGCACGCGGTTTTCGCCTGATGCGGTGGTTACAGGCCGGTGAGTCGACCGAACTGCATTTGGGTTTTGGCTTTTGGGGCGAAGTCGCGGACCGTACGCGCCGGCAAATGCGCTCGCGGGAGCGCCGCGTCGCTGAAGGCGACACCAAGCTCCAAGACTTTTTGGCCGCGTTGCAGGCTTCTCCCAACGGGGTGGTGTTGCTAGATGCTGCCGGTCGTATCGAGTGGTTCAACCAGATGGCTGGCCAACACTTCGGTTTTGATGCGCGCCGTGACATGCTGCAGCACTTCGGCAATCTGGTGCGGGACCCGGGCTTTGCTAGTTATTACGCGGGTCAAGAATTCAGCCATGGGCTTGTGATGCCCGGGCGGGAAAACACAGGATCCAAGCCTGTTCAGCTCTCTGTGCACTTACACCCCTACGGCGAAGGTCGCAATCTGCTGCTGTCACGCGACATCACCGCCTTGGAGCAGGCGGAGGCCATGCGCCGAGATTTTGTGGCGAACGTATCGCACGAGATTCGCACCCCTTTGACCGTCTTGGCGGGTTTTGTTGAAACGCTGCAGACGCTGCCCTTGGACGAGACTGAGCAGGGGAAGTACCTCGGTTTGATGTCTCAGCAGGCCACGCGCATGCAGAGTCTGGTGGACGATTTGCTCACACTGTCGCGCTTGGAAGGAAGCCCCGCACCTTCGGGTGCTGATCTGGTCGACATGGTGCAGCTCTTGCAGCAATGCAAGCAGGAAGCCCACAACTTGTCGGTGCTACTGTGGGGCAGAGCCCAGGATATTCAGTTCACGGTTGCGGATGCAGTGGCCGTGACAGGTTCTGCCACCGAAATTCACAGTGCAGTGTTCAACTTGATCGGCAATGCGATCCGGTACACCCCCGCAGACAAATCCATCGTGGTGCAATGGCACAAAACTGGCGACGGGGAAGCAGAGCTATCAGTGCAGGACACCGGCCCCGGCATTGCGCCTGAACATCTGCCCCGCCTGACCGAACGTTTCTACCGGGTGGACCGGAGCCGTTCACGCGACACGGGCGGCACGGGGCTGGGCTTGGCCATCGTGAAGCACGTGGCCCAGCGGCATGGCGCAGAGCTCTTGATTGAAAGCGTGCCGGGCCGTGGTTCTACATTCCGATTGCGTTTCAAGGCGGCCCGTTTACGCATGCACTGAGTGGGCCGCACCCATCGGTTTTATTGCCGTTTCAGAATCCAGAACATCTCGGAGCCCGCTACCGGGTGCTGTACCAAGGTGTGAGCCCCCCAAATAGTGCGATCAACGCCCGCGGGCATTTCTGAGTTTCGGGCGGGTTCGGTCAACATCCATTTACATGCTTTGGTGGTGTTGATCGGCTGGAGATCGATGCCGCCATACCAACCCAAGGCGGCGGTTTGCGCTGGGTCCAGATTCAAAACGATGGCACATTGCCCGGTTTGAATCGTGGCCCGCGTCTGTTTCACCATCGTCTTGGCACTTTGCGCATAGTCAAGCAAAGGCATCCAGAGGGTCATCAGCAACAGCCAGCACAGGGAGGCGCCGCTTGCTGGCAGGACGAGACTTTTCCAGATGGCAGCGCGGTGCCTACCGGCGCGCCACCGCACCAGCCAACCCCAGGCCAAGGTGGCCAACACGGCAAATGCAAAGGGCAAGATCTGGAATTCGGCTTCATAGCCTGGCGCCAAACGAGCCACGTTGGCTGCCGGTTGTGGCGGAGTGCCTGTTTGCATGGCGATCCACACGACCCAGATCACAATACCGCAGCCGGTAAAGAACAAGAGGGTGAACCAGTCAATCAGGGCGGCGACTTGGCGTCGCAGGGTGGGCAAAGCGAATGCTGCCATTGCCGCAAAGGCCGGCAGTGCCAACAGCAGCGTACGGTCGGGTGCGCCCGAGAGCAACATGGTGCCTACGCTGGTCACAATAAACCAAGCCGGCAAGGACAAATGGCGGCTGATGTTCAGGTTGAAAAGGTGCTTGCGCCAGCGCCATGCGCTGTAGAGCGCCAAAGGCCATGCGGGCCAGGTAAACCAAAGCAGCAGCTGGATATGGCCGTTCCAGTAGTCCCAAGTCAGGGTGGGCCACTCGACTTTCCACACCCACAAGCCCAAAATTTTTGCGATCCAAGCGACTGCAAGAGCCATCACCAGCAACAGGGCTGCGTCCAGGGTCTGATGGCGGAGCGGGTTGCCTTCATCATTCGCAGAACGACGGTCCACACCGTGGATGCAAGCGCCGCCAACTCCGAACATCAGGGCCAGTGCTGGTGCTCCGCTCAAGCTCATGCCGAGCATCCCCAATCCTGCGCAGACCAAGGGTGCGACCCGATGGTAGGGCAATGCACTCAGTGCATAAAACAGGAGCGCACTGAATCCCAACTGGGCCAATGCGGGGGTGGTCTCGTGACTGAGTTGCGCGAGCCCCAGCGAAGCCATGAAGGCGAGCAAGCCGCCGTCCGCCATGGCGCGGGCATAGTCGGTGGGGTGGGCCTCGCCGCCAAAGGCGAAGGCTACCGGTTGAGCCGCAGGAGTGCGGGCTAGGTAATAGCTGCCGTACCAGGTGCTGACAAAGGCCAGTGTCAGCAAAAGGATAAAAGGAATACGGACCCAGAAGTCTGCGTTGACGCCCGGCGGTGCGAGTTGCAATGCCCATGCGCCCAGCCAATAGGGCAGCAGCGAGGGGAAGTCAGGGGCAACTCCCAACATCGTGGGATACCACCAGGAGGCTTCACCACGGCTCAGTGCGGCCATAAAGCCCAGTGCACTGAGATCCGCGCTTCGCCATGCGTCCCGACCGATGAAGCCCGCTGCAATAAACGCAAGACAAAGCAGCAGCAACGCGAGGCGGGGAAGGCGCCTGACAGAGGTTTGCGCCACGATAGCAGGTGTCGGATGGTTCACGCGGATCTTGAGAGGTTGAGAACAGTGATCAAAAAAAAGCAGCCCGGATGTCCGTGCTGCTTTTATACCAACCCAGGCCAAAGCCTGAACGGCGATTACTTCGCTGCGGTTTTGCCGAAACGGTTGCGGAACTTTTCCACGCGTCCGCCCATGTTGTCCACCGACTTTTGCGTGCCGGTGTAGAAAGGGTGGGATTCGCTGGTGGTATCCAACTTGAAGAGTGGCAGCTCGCGGCCGTCTTCCATCTTGATCATTTCCTTGGTGTTTGCGCAAGAACGTGTCACGAACTTGAAACCGTTGGACATGTCCTGGAAGCAAACTTCGCGGTAGTTGGGGTGAATGCCTTCTTTCATACTCTTCTCCATCAGTTGCGCTAGCCGCGCCGGTCCTTGCGCAAACCCTGCGCAATATAAAAACTCGGCGTACTTGTCGCGAAAACCCTAAATTATAGCCTATCGACTTCAGCCGCCCCGACGCATCATGTCGAAGAACTCGCTGTTGTTCTTGGTGGCCCGCATTTGTTTGAGCACCATCTCCATGGATTCGATTTCATCCATGTTGTAGAGGAACTGGCGCAGGATGCGGGTCTTTTGCAGAATTTCCGGTTGCAGCAGCAACTCTTCACGGCGGGTACCGCTGCGGTTGAGTTGGATAGACGGGAAAATCCGCTTTTCGTAGAGGCGACGGTCCAGGTGCACTTCGCTGTTGCCTGTGCCTTTGAACTCTTCAAAAATCACTTCGTCCATGCGGCTGCCAGTATCGATCAGCGCAGTGGCAATGATGGTGAGCGAGCCACCTTCTTCTACGTTACGGGCTGCACCGAGGAAGCGCTTGGGGCGCTGCAAAGCGTTGGCATCGACACCGCCGGTCAACACTTTGCCGGAGGAGGGCACCACGTTGTTGTAGGCGCGGGCCAGCCGGGTGATGGAGTCCAGCAGGATGACCACATCCTTTTTCAATTCCACCAAGCGTTTGGCGCGTTCGATCACCATTTCGGCCACGTGTACGTGGCGTGCAGCTGGTTCGTCGAACGTAGAGGCAATCACCTCGCCCTTCACGGTGCGCTGCATCTCGGTCACTTCTTCGGGACGCTCATCTACCAGCAAGACCATCATGTGGCTGTCAGGGTAGTTGGCAGAAATGGCGTGGGCGATGTGCTGCATCATCACGGTCTTACCGCTCTTGGGCGGTGCTACCAGCAAGGCGCGCTGGCCTTTGCCGATAGGCGCAATGATGTCGATCACGCGGCCGGTGATGTTTTCGTCGGTCTTGAGGCCATCCTGCTCGAGGCGCATCTGCACCTTGGGGAACAAAGGCGTCAAGTTCTCGAACATGACCTTGTGCTTGTTGCCTTCAGGGGGGCCGCCATTGACTTTGTCCAGCTTGTTCAGTGCAAAGTAGCGCTCGCCGTCTTTCGGGGTGCGCACTTCGCCTTCAATCATGTCACCTGTGTGCAGGTTGAAACGACGTACCTGGCTGGGGCTGATGTAGATGTCGTCGGTGCTGGCTGTGTAGCTGGTGTCCGGGCTGCGCAGGAAGCCGAAGCCATCCGGGAGAATTTCCAAAACACCGTCGGCAATGATTTGCTCGCCGGCACGCGCCCGCTTCTTGATGATCGCGAACATCAACTCCTGCTTGCGCATGCGGCCCGTGTTTTCGATCTCAAGTTCTTCAGCTTGCTTGAGCACTTCAGACACGTGCAGTGCTTTAAGTTCGTTTAAATGCATGGAGTGGGTCCCGTCAGGGCGTTAACCGGAAATCGGCAAAAAACCAGAGTGGTCTAAAAATTCAGGGGAGTGGGGATTGAGGCAAGACCGTGAGCTTGGCCTCGGTGTCCTGAGCCTGATCTGGCTGACCGCCTTCAATCTGGCGGGTGGACACAATGATTATGACAGGAAATTGCAACCGCACTGCAGCGGCGCGGTTGCAATGGTTTATGGGCGGATCAGGCCAATTGCTGGTCGATGAAGGCAATGAGCTGCGCCTTGCTCAACGCACCGACCTTGGTGGCCGCCAATTGACCATCCTTGAACAACATAAGGGTAGGAATGCCGCGGATGCCGAATTTGGCAGGAATGTCGCGGTTTTCGTCCACATTCATCTTGGCGATCTGGAGCTTGCCTTCGTAGGCGGCAGACACCTCATCGAGAATCGGGGCGATCATTTTGCAGGGGCCGCACCACTCTGCCCAGTAGTCCACCAGAATGGGTTGTGCAGATTGCAGAACGTCGGCTTCGAAAGTCGCGTCTGTGACGTGTTTGATGAGTTCGCTAGCCATGGTGATTCCTTTGGAAGAGTGCTAATGCAGCTAAAGTTGCGGCATTGTGACAGAAACCAAGCCCCCCCATGATGCCCCGCCGGCTATCGAATCCATAGCCAAAAACGATGTAGCCCGTGGGCTGCGGGCTTTTTCTTATCCGCCGACCCATCCGGCTATGGCACTGTGGTGCGCGCCTGAGACGGGCTTGTTGGACCGTCTCGCCATCTGGATGCAGGCCTGCAGCGCCCACCCCGGCCGCACGCTGGTGTTGCTGCCTTATGCCCAGCTCTTGCCGCTCGCGCGGCGCTTGTGGTCTGACCGTTATCCCCAAGGCTTTGCGCCCCGGTTTGAGACCACATCGAACTGGCTGGCCTCTTTGGGCGTGGCAGAGCTGCAAGCCACCGATATCAGCCACGACATGGCGCTCGACAGCCTGACTGCCCAGCAGCTCTTGGCCCATAGCGGCATGGCCGACCGCGCATCTTTGGCGGGCTTGCTGGCCCAGACCGCCCAGCAGCTGGCCCCCTGGGCGGCGGCTGCGGGCCCGCAAGGTCGATCGGCCTGGGCCGCCAGTGCCCGAAGCGCGGTCGGGATCGGTATGGAGTCCCAGGCCGTGGCCTGGGAGGCACAGGTCATGCGGGTGGCCGTTGAGTGGGCCGCCGTGTCGGCTTACAACACCGATGGGCTGTTTGCCCCGGACGTCTTGGAGCCATGGGACGCGGTGGCTTGGGTCCAAGGCATTTCAGCCGACCCTTTGGCGGCCGCCTTGCAGGCACATTGGGGCGACAAAGCGCAGCTTTTCCGGCTAGACGAAACGATCCACGACGAAGCGGCTCAAGGTAGCGCGATACCGCAGGCCAATAGCCTGTGGCAGCTGCATGCCTGTGCCGATGCAGAAGACGAGGCCCAGCGCGCAGCGGCGTGTGCAGTGGCTCACGTGCTAGCCGATCGCTACCCCGTTGCCCTGGTGTCGTCTGACCGGGCCTTGACCCGCCGCATGCGCGCCATGCTGGAGGCGGCCGGCATTGCCATGCGCGATGAAAATGGTTGGAAGCTCTCCACCAGCCTGGCCGGTGCCGGGCTGATGGCCTTGTTGCGCGCAGCGGCCTGGAATGCCAGCACGGACGAGGTGCTGAACGCTTTCAAGCTCGCCCCCGCCTTTGCCCCAGAGATGCCGGCGCTGGAGCAGGTGCTGCGCCGCGCCCAGATCCGCGACTGGCGGCACGCGGTGAGCTGCCCGCCGGTGCAAAAAGTACCTGCATTGCAAGGCTTGTGCAGCCGTATCGAAGCGGTGCGCAGCACCTTGTCGGGCAATCGCCCGCTGCCGGCCTGGCTGGCCGCACTGCAGGCAGCGCTCCACGCCACCGACGCGTGGAATGCGCTGCAAGCCGATGAAGCCGGCACCGTCATGCTGGCCGCCCTGCGCTTGCTACCTGCGGAGCCGCAGGCGTGGGCCGATTATTTGGATGCCGCCTTGTGGGCGGGCACCCGTTTGGATGCCAGCGACTTCACGGCCTGGGTGAATCAGGTTCTGGAGTCGCAAAGTTTTCAGCCGGCATACCCGTACGAAGAACAGGTGGTCATTCTCCCCATGAGCCAGATGCTGGCGCGCCCGTTCGCCGCGGTAGTGTTGGCCGGCTGCGACGAGGTGCGCTTGAACCCTTCTCCCGAGCCGCCCGGGGTTTGGACACCTGCACAGCGCGAGGCTTTTGGCTTACCCTCCCGCGCAGTGCTGGAAGCCCGGCTGCGCGCCGCATGGTGGCAGGCTTTGCGGGCGCCGGTGTGCGATGTGCTTTGGCGCACCAGTGACGATGCCGGCGAGCACATGGCACCCAGCGCGCTGGTGCAGTGCCTGTCCTGGGCAGGCGAGGGGGCTGCCCGTACTGCCAGCGACCCTCGGCTCGACCAGCGGATCGCCTTGGCGCCCTTGTTGCCCCCGCAACCCCAAGGGCAAGCCCTGCCTTTGAAGCAACTGTCTGCCAGCGCCTATGAAGACATGCGCACCTGCCCTTACCGGTTTTTCGCCTTGCGCCAATTGGGTTTGAGTTCGGTTGATGAGTTGGAGGCCGAGGTCGACAAGCGCGACTTTGGCGTCTGGCTGCACGCGGTGTTGGCGGCCTTCCACGCCGAATTGCAGGCCGCGCCCACCAGCGATGCAGCGCAGCGCAGTGCACTGTTGCAGTCGGCCGCGGATGCGGTAACTGCGTCGATGGACCTCCCGGACGGCGAGTTCTTGCCCTTTGCGGCCGCTTGGCCTGCCGTGCGCGATGGCTACCTCGTCTGGTTGCGCAAGCACGAGGGCCAAGGCTGGGCGTTTGCAAGTGGTGAGACCTCGCACACCCAGGCCGTGGGGCCGGTCACCCTGGCGGGGCGTATCGACCGCACCGATACCGGGCCGGAGGGCGCTATTTGCGTGCTGGACTACAAAACCGAACCCTTGGGCAAAACCAGAGAGCGGGTGAAAAACCCGATGGAGGACACGCAAATCGCCTTCTACGCCGCCCTGTTGCCGCACGATACGGTGCATGCGGCCTACATCAATATCGGCGAGCGCGAGGGTACGCAGCCCCAAGTGCAGACCCATATTGTGGAAGCGCGCGATGCCTTGATCGAAGGCATTGCCCACGACATGCAGCGGGTGGCCGAGGGCTATGCGCTCCCCGCCTTGGGCGATGGCCCAGCCTGCGACTATTGCCAGGCACGGGGCCTGTGCCGCAAAGATTTTTGGAGTCCCTTATGACGGCGCGGATGGATGCAGCCTACGAAATCAACGGCTGCCACGTCGACCGGGCTGACTTTTATGCGGTGGCCTGCGACCCCCGTCGCAGCGTGGCAGTCGAGGCCTGTGCCGGTGCCGGCAAGACCTGGATGCTGGTGTCGCGCATGGTGCGTGCATTGTTGGATGGGGCTGCCCCCCACGAGATTCTGGCGATTACCTTTACCAAAAAAGCGGCCGGTGAAATGCGGGAGCGCTTGCAGGAGTGGCTGCGCGACTTCGCGCAGGCGGACGACGCCACCTTGCGCCGCGAGCTGCAGCTGCGCGGCGTCCGCACCGAGATCACCGAGGCCCAGCTCCAGACACTGCGTGGGCTGCACGCTGCCCTGCTGACCACCGGCCGGCCGGTGCAGGTGCGCACCTTCCACAGCTGGTTCGCCGCCTTGTTGCGCAGCGCCCCTCTGGGCTTGCTGCACCAGCTCGGCTTGCCCACCAGCTACGAGCTGCTGGAGAACGATGCCAAAGCTATTGCCCAGGTGTGGCGCCGGTTTCACACCCGGATTGCGCAAGACCAGCCAGCGCGCGCCGACTACCTCGAGGCGGTTGCCGTCTACGGCAGGCACGGCACCCTGAAGGCCCTGGAGGCCGCCATCCACAAGCGCACCGAGTTTGCCTTGGCAGATGCGCAGGGCGTGGTCGATGCGTCGGTGGTGCATTTCACAGTGCAGTTCCCGGCCATGGCTGCGTGGGCGCACCCCGATGACCGGCTCCAGAGCGAGCCGGTGCAGGCCCTGCTCTGGGCCAGTGCCAAAGCCTTGGGCGGGAGTACGCTCAAAACCTGTGTGGAAGCCGGTGCAGTGCTGGAGCAGGCGCTCAGCGCTGCAGATACCGTGGGCATCTACAAGGCCCTGTTTACCGAGAGCGGGAGCCCACGAAAGCTCAGTGAAAAAGTCGTGGGCATCGCAACCGTGCGGGAGGCCCAGGCCCTGCTGGCCGACACCCGGGCTGCGCTGGAGCAGCATCTGGCCTGGCTGCACCAGCAGCGCATGGCCCGCCTCAGCCGCGGACTGCTGCAAGACTATGCGGCGCTCAAGCGCGAGCGCGGCTGGATCGATATGGCCGACCTCGAGCAAACCGCATTGCGCTTGCTATCGGATGAGACTGTGTCCGGTTGGGTGCAGGAGCGGCTCGATGCGCGCATCAAACACCTGCTGATTGACGAGTTTCAAGACACCAACCCCCTGCAGTGGCAGGCCCTGTTTGCCTGGCTTGAAGGCTACGGCGGCAACGGTGCCAAGCCCGGGGTGTTTGTGGTGGGGGACCCCAAGCAAAGCATTTATCGCTTCCGGCGTGCCGAGCCGCAGGTGTTTGAAGCGGCCAAAAACTTTGTGCGCGACGGCTTGCAAGGCGATGTGCTCAGCTGTGATCACACCCGCCGCAATGCGCAGGCCATCATCCAGCTGGTCAACACCGCCATGCTGGGGGCGCAGGCGGCGGGCGAGTTCAGTGACTACCGGGCCCACACCTCCGAATCAGCAGACACCGGTGCGGTGCTCAAGCTGCCGCGCATTGGGCGGGCCGCTAAAACAGCAGAGGGCGAGGAGGATGCGTCCAGCGAATGGCGAGACAGCCTCAGCACCCCGCGCCACGAGGCAGAAGACACCATCAAAACCCTGGAGTGCCGGCAGGCCGCGGCCTGGTTGGCCGGGCAGCTGGTCACTCAAGGCGGGCCTTGGCGGCCGCAAGACATCATGGTGCTGGCGCGCCGCCGCGAGCGCTTGGGGCTGATGCAGCAAGAGCTGGCCGCCTTGGGCATTCCTGCCCAGCAGCCGGAAAAAAATGAACTCGGCGACATGCCCGAGGTGCAAGACCTCGTGGCGCTGCTGGATGTGTTGGTATCCCCCGCCCATGACCTGTCTTTGGCGCGGGTGCTCAAGTCCCCGGTTTTCGGAGCGACCGATGCTGATCTGGTAACTCTGGCCGTGGCGCACCGCCGCGCCCGCAGCGAAGCCCGCGCCACGGACCCCGAGGCGGCGGTGCCTGCGTGGCTAGCCGTGCTGTGCCAGCCACTTTCGCCTTGGCCCGCAGACAGTGTGCTTGCCGCCGCAGCCGTGCAGTTGCAACGGTGGCAAAACCGCGTGCTCACCCAGCCGGTGCACGATGCGCTGAGTGCCATCTATGAAGAAGGCGCCGTACTGGCCCGCTACGCGGCTGCCAGCCCGCCGGTGTTGCGCGAGAGTGTGTTGGCCAATGTGCGGGCGCTGCTCAACGCGGCTCTGCAAGTCGATGGCGGGCGCTACACCACCGCCTACAGCTTGGTGCGCGCCTTGCGGCAAGAGGGTAATAAAGCGCCGGTGCGTGCAGACGCCGCTGCAGTGCGCTTGCTCACCATTCATGGCGCCAAAGGGCTGGAGGCCCCACTGGTGCTGATGCTCGACACCGATGCCGAAAGCGCCCGCCCTGAGAGCATGGGCATCCTGGTCGACTGGCCCGGTGAAGACGCCTACCCGCGCAAGCTGGTGTTCATGGCCAGCGAGTCGCGCCCGCCTGCGTGCGCAGCCGCGACGCTGGCCATCGAGCAAGCGGCCCGGCAGCGCGAAGAACTCAATGCACTGTACGTGGCGCTGACCCGTACCCGCCAAACCCTGGTGCTTTCCAGTGTGGAGCCCCACCGTGAGCGCGAAGGCAGTTGGTGGAAGCGCCTCGAGGCCTTGTCCACGGCCTGCACCCTGCCCGAGCCGGGTGTGGCCGCTGCGCTGCCAGGCGAAACAGTGGGGCAGGGCGCGGAGCCCAAGGAGGTCTTGCTGAAAGTGATTCCGTCGCTTGGTTTGCAGCGAAATGTGCCTGTATCGCCCGCTCATAGTGCGCGACCAGCTATACATTTGGTAGCAAAACCTGCGGCGGACGCGACAGACTCTCTCGAATCCCGGGTCGGCCAGGCCATGCACAGGCTGCTGGAATGGGTGCCGCTGCAAGAAGGTCCCCAGCGTTCGGAGTCGCGGTGGTCTGCTGCGCAACGCGCCCAGGTCGCACGCGCCTTTGGTTTGGGGCCGGATGATGTGGCCCGTGCCGAGCGCATGGCGCAAGGCATACTCGCAGGCGAAGCAGCTTGGGCGTGGCAACGGCCGTCGGTGGTATGGCATGCCAACGAAGTGGCGCTGGCCCACGCGGGGCGCACCTTGCGGCTGGACCGCCTGGTGCAACACCGGGCGACCCAGGCGTGGTGGGTGCTGGACTTCAAGTCCACCGCCACGCCGCAAGACCAGCCCGATCTGTGCGACCAGCTGCGCGAGTACCGCACCGCACTGCAGCTGATCCAGCCGGGCAGCCAGGTGCACATTGCCTTTTTGACGCCGCAAGGCCGACTCATTGAACTTTTTGATTGACTACTTTGACTGAACTGAATTCTTCCGCTGCTCCTGTTACTGCTCTGCCTCCCTTGACGGTGGACGTGGCCATCATCGGCGGTGGGCCCGGCCTGATGGCTGCGCAGGTGCTGTGCGATGCCGGCGTTGCCGCCCATGTGTTTGACGCTATGCCCTCGGTGGGCCGAAAGTTCCTGCTGGCGGGCAAGGGGGGGCTGAACCTGACCCACTCCGAGGGGGCCGATACCTTTGCCGGACGCTATGGAGCGCGCCGCAGCGCCATTGAATCTTTGCTGGCCGGGCTGGATGCCACCGGCTTGCGCGCCTGGGCCGAGTCGCTGGGGGTGGAAACATTTGTGGGCAGCTCCGGCCGGGTGTTTCCGGTGGATATGAAAGCAGCGCCCCTGCTGCGGGCCTGGTTGCACCGGCTGCGTCACCCGGCAGAAGGCCACGGGGTGCAGTTCCATATGCGCCACCGCTGGACCGGTTGGACCGATGCAGCAGCAGGCGAGGCCACCTCTGCGCTGGTGTTCGAGACGCCGTCTGGGTCGCGCTTGGTGCACGCCCGTGCTGTGGTGCTGGCCTTGGGCGGCGGCAGCTGGGCGCGGCTGGGTTCCAACGGTGCTTGGGTGCCCTTGTTGGTCGCCAAGGGTGTGGCGGTTGCGCCTTTACTGCCCGCCAACTGCGGCTTTGATGTGCAAGGCGGTTGGACCTCGTTTTTCAGCGACAAGTTTGCCGGCCAGCCGTTCAAGTCAGTGGCCATCTCGGTCAGCCATGCGAACGGTGTCGCGTTTCAGCGCAAGGGCGAGTTTGTGGCCACTGCCACCGGCGTGGAAGGCAGCTTGATCTACGCCGCCTCGGCCTTGCTCCGCGACGAGATATTGCGCACCGGCAGTGCCACGATCCATCTCGATTTGTTGCCCGACATGTCTGCCGAAAAGGTGTTGGCTGAGGTGCGCCACCCGCGTGGCACCCGCTCCCTGAGCAGCCACCTGAAGAGCCGTTTGCACCTGGAAGGCATCAAGGCCGCCATGCTGTACGAGCGCCTGGGCAAAGAGGCGGTCAACGATCCTGTGCAACTGGCGGCTGCTATCAAAGCGCTGCCCATTAACCTGCAGGCAGCACGCCCGATTGACGAGGCCATCAGCACCGCCGGTGGCGTGTTGTTTGAGGTGCTGACACCGCAGCTGATGCTGGAGCAACTCCCCGGCGTGTTCTGCGCCGGCGAAATGCTGGACTGGGAAGCCCCAACCGGCGGCTATCTGTTGCAAGCCTGTTTTGCCAGTGGCAAGGCGGCGGGGCAGGGCGTGGTGGACTACCTGCGTTCAGCATAAAAAGTGCCGCTAGCCTACGATTTACCTGCGCTGGTAGCTCCTGATTTGATAGCAATTAGGGCCGTGTCTGTGGCCCGGGGTCAGACCGTGTCAGTGGCCTCGGTCTTGCGCAGCCGGGGAGATGCGGCCCGCACACAGTTGCGGCCGCTGTGCTTGGCCTCGTAGAGCGCACGGTCCGCATCGCCCACGAATTGCGAGGGCGTGAACAGCATGTCGGGGATTGCACTGGCGACGCCGAAGCTGGCGGTGAAGCGCAGGGTGCGGCCTTCAAAAGGTACCTCCAGTGCCGCAATATCCGACCTGAATTCTTCGGCCAGCTCCAGCGCGTCGCCCAGGGTGCTGTTGATCAGTAGCACCACAAATTCCTCGCCGCCGTAGCGGGCCAGCAAATCGCCTGCGCGCTGCACTTGTTGCCGCATGAGCTGCGCCAGCGCCTGCAAACAGGCATCGCCCGCCGGGTGGCCATAGGTGTCGTTGATGGCTTTGAAGTGGTCGATGTCCAGCAGTACCAGAGCCAGTGGTTGCTTCAAGCGGCTGGCGCGCTTGTGCTCGGTGACCAGAGACTGGTCGAAAAACGCCCGGTTGCCGACCTGGGTCAGGCTGTCTGTCATGGAGAGGCGCTGCAATTGCTCGTTGGCCAGGCGCAGCTGGTCGAGAGTGAGGTTCAGCTCGGTGGTGCGCTCGCGCACCCGCTCTTCCAGCGCACGGTTCGCGTCAGCGGTGGCGTCGAGCAAGGCCTGCTGCGAGGCGCGGGCTTTTTTGGCGTGCGCGAGAGCCGCGCTTTGGGCATCGATGCGCAGGCCGCGGTCAGTGTTGATCCGGTCTGCCAGGGTGAGTGACAGCAGCAGCACCAGCATCAAGATACCGATTTGCGAGGCGTTGTCGACGAGAAAGTTGCTCGGCAGCCAGCCGAATTTGCTGATGGTCAGCACGCTGACCCCTACAAAAACTGCGGTCCACGACAGGCAATAAAAGCGGGCAAACCGCGCGCCCAGCCACCAGCGCCAATAGCCGATCGAGAGTGCGGCGACGGACACCACCAAGATGAAACCCGACGTGACCCGGATCAACCAGCTGTAGGGCAGAACGAAGGCGCTCAATATCAGGCCTGCACTGGTCCACGCCATGCCCATCATGACCCGATGGGCAGTTGGGGAAAAGCGCTCCAGCTTCAAAAAGCTCACGGCAAACAGGCTGGCCGACAAGCAAGCACTCGCAATGGCGACCGGAACCGCCACACTGTTCCAGCGAATCGCTTCGGGCCATACATAGGCAAATGCATAGCCATTGAGCGTGCCCCAAAACACCAGGTAGCTGGTGACAAAGAAGATGTAGTGCAGGTAGCTCCTGTCCCGGGTGGAAAGATACACAAACAAGTTGTAAACAATCATCACCACCAACATGCCGAACACGGCGCCCGACATCAGGTGGCCGCGGGCAGATGCTTCATAGAATGCCGCCGGCTGCCACAGGCGCAACGGGGCTTCTACCGTGCCACTGGAAGCGATCCGTAGCACCACGAGGTTGCGCCCGGGCTCCAAGTTCAGCGGCATCACAAAGTTCTGGTGCTGAATCGCCCGTTGCGCATAAGGCTGCTCATCGCCCAGCGCATAGCGGTTGACCATGCGGCCCTCCAGCAGGTGAAACAACCGCACGTCATCCAAGAAGGGGCGTGGCAGTTCCAGAACGCGGGCCATGGGCATGGCCGTCTGGTTGTCCAGTACCAAGCGGAACCAGTACGCATGGTTGGTAAAGCCGAAGTTCGGGATGGTGCGGGCCACCGGCATCCAAGGCTGGCCCTCTGCCATGGCTTGCTCGAGTTGGAGCTGGCGGCCGTCATCCAGCAAATAGGCTACGTTCGCGCCGATGTCCACGGAGGTCGGGCTGTCGGCAGTGAGGGGAATAACGGGGAGCGTGGCAGAAACGCCGGCAGGTTGGGCACCTGCAGACCCGCTCAGTACAACACAAAGGGCAAGGGCCCATCGCAGGAAACCCAAAACCATGGTGGCGTGGCCGACTGAGATTAAGAAAGGGTAGTTGACGAGCCTGACCCCGGCACTGGTTCCACAGTTAGGGCTGCTTGGTTCCCCACCTGACCCGGTTGGCCGCTTCACCATGCGGGAAGGCCCGTCAACCGCTATTGTAACCCTGCCAAGACCTTAGAATCCCCTCATGTCTTATCTCGTGCTCGCCCGCAAGTACCGCCCCCGCAATTTCACAGAAATGGTAGGGCAGGACCACGTGGTGCAGGCCTTGACTAATGCGCTGACGACGCAGCGTCTGCATCACGCGTATTTGTTTACCGGCACGCGTGGTGTGGGCAAAACTACCGTTTCCCGCATTCTGGCCAAATCCTTGAATTGCCAAGGTGCAGACGGGCAGGGCGGTATCACCGCGACCCCGTGTGGCGTGTGCCACGCATGTAGCGATATCGATAGCGGCCGCTTTGTGGATTACACCGAGCTCGACGCGGCTTCCAATCGTGGCGTCGATGAAGTGCAGGCCTTGCTGGAGCAAGCGGTTTACAAGCCGGTCCAAGGGCGCTTCAAGGTCTTCATGATCGACGAAGTGCACATGCTCACCAACACCGCGTTCAACGCTATGTTGAAAACGCTTGAAGAGCCGCCTGAATATCTCAAGTTCGTGTTGGCCACCACCGACCCGCAAAAAGTGCCGGTGACCGTGCTGTCGCGCTGTCTGCAGTTCAACCTGCGCCCCATGGCGCCGGAAACCATCCGCGAGCACTTGACCAAAGTGCTGGATGTCGAGCAAGTGCACTCCGAAACCCAGGCCCTGCGCTTGTTGGCCCGCGCGGCGCGCGGCTCGATGCGTGATGCTCTGAGTCTCACCGACCAAGCGATTGCATTCGGCTCCGGGCAGTTGCAAGAGGCTGCGGTGCGCCAGATGTTGGGCAGCGTGGACCGCTCATACGTCTTCCGCCTGATTGAGGCGCTGGCGGCCGGTGACGGTAAAACTGTGGTCGACACCTGCGAAACCTTGCGGATGAATGGATTGAGCGCTGCCTCTACCTTGGAGGAAATGTCCTCAGTGCTGCAGCGGATGGCGGTGGCACAAGCCACCGGGCATTCCGGTTTGGACGACAGCGACCCGGAAGCTGCAGAGACTGCCCGCCTGGCACAGGCGATGCCGGCAGACGAGACACAGTTGCTCTACAGCATGTGCCTGCACGGCCGTGCAGATCTGGGCTTGGCCCCCGATGAATACGCAGCGCTGACGATGATCTTGCTTCGTTTGTTGGCCTTCAAGCCCGCGGCTGAAAAAAAAACTCTAGCGATTCCTGAGCGCCCGGCGGCGCCAGTGCCTGCAGCCGCAGCTGCAGTGGCACCCGTAGTTTCTTCGGTACCTTTAGCCTCGGCAGTACCGGTGCCTGCGGCGTCCCCGGCGGCTGAGTTGCCGCCTGGCAGACCTGCAACTCCGCCTCCACGCAAGGTGGTTGTCCAGCCTTGGGAGGATGCGCCGGTACCGGTTCATTCGCCTGCATTGGCGCCTGCGGGGGCGGCTCCTGCCTCTGCAGCTCCTGCAGCAACGCCTTCAGTGATTCCCCCGGGGCAGGTGCTCGCGGTGCGTGACAGCAGCCCTGTATCTGCGACAGCCGATTCCTCGGATAACGAAGAGATCGTGGACATAGACCCCGCAGAGGACGATGCCTATGAGGCGCCGTGGGTCGATGATGTCGACGAAGATTATGAGCAAAATGCGCCTCTAGCCCCGTTGAATAGTGCGCCGGTAGCTACAAAAATTGTAGCGATACCCGTGCAGGAAATTCAGGAAAGCTCGCTGGATGAGCCGCCGGCCACGGTCGGCTTTGAGCCCACCGAAGAAGGTGATTTCTGGCATCAAACAGTGCAGCACTTGATTGCGACGGAGGCGATCACCGCGATGGTGCGGGTCCTGGCTTTGCAGTCGCAACTGATAGCGCGTGACACCGACCAGTGGCACCTCCGGCTCGAGCGGGAGTCTCTCAACCAAGCCAGCACCCGGGAGCGTTTGACGCAGGCCTTGCACACCGCTGGCTATCCGGTGCAACTTGCGATCGAGGTCGGCCGCGTCGTGGATAGCCCTGCGCGGCGCAACGCGGTGGCCACAGCGGAAAAGCAGCACGCCGCGGAGCAGATAATCCTGCAGGAACCATTTGTACAGGCCATGATGCGCGACTTCGGCGCCAAGATTGTCCCCGGCTCTATCAAGCCGCTGTAAGCGGCCGCCCTATTTTTAATCCCATTCTTTTTAAGGAAAACCATGTTCAACAAAGGACAACTCGCGGGCCTGATGAAACAAGCCCAGACCATGCAAGACAACATGAAAAAGGCCCAGGACGAGTTGGGCAATATTGAAGTTACCGGCGAGTCCGGCGCTGGGCTGGTCAAGGTCACCATGACTTGCAAGCATGACGTGAAGCGCATTGCGATTGACCCCAGCCTGCTGGCGGACGACAAAGACATGCTCGAAGATTTGGTGGCTGCCGCCTTCAATGCCGCAGTGCGCAAGGCGGAAGAAACGTCCGCTGAAAAAATGGGCAAGATCACAGCTAGCATGCCCGGTTTGCCCGGCGGCATGAAGTTCCCGTTCTGATCACCGGCGCCGCACCGCATGTCTGACTTGAACGCCCTTGACACCTTGATCCAGGCTCTGCGTGGCTTGCCGGGCGTGGGCGTGAAGTCAGCGCAGCGCATGGCTTTCCACCTGCTGCAGCACGACCGGCCTGCCGCGCAGTTTCTCTCCAGGGCCTTGAAAGAGGCAGCTGACGCGGTGCACCACTGCGAGCGGTGCCATACCTTCACGCAAGATGCTGTATGCGCCACCTGTCTCGACGATCGCCGCGACCGCACGCAGCTCTGTGTGGTGGAAACGCCCGCGGACCAAAGTGCGATGGAGCGCACCGGCGCCTACAAAGGGCTGTACTTTGTGTTGATGGGCAAGCTCAGCCCCCTGGATGGCGTAGGGCCCAACGACTTGGGCTTTAAAAAGCTCTTTGACCGTGCTTGCGATGGCTTGGTACAAGAGGTGATCCTGGCGACCAACTTCACCGCAGAGGGGGAGGCCACCGCCTATGTGATCGCCGAGGGGCTCAAGGCTCGCGGCTTGCGCCCGACTCGGCTGGCACGCGGTGTACCGGTGGGTAGTGAGCTGGAATATGTGGACCTGGGCACCATCGCCCACGCGCTGGTAGACCGACGCTAGCGCATTTTTAAATTCATTTGAAAGACAGTTTGTTCATGCAATTCGCCCACTTCACCGTCGCTTATTGGTGTGTTCTGATTGCGGCGCTTTTGCCCATCGTATGTGCCGGAATTGCCAAGTCCGGCCGGATCGGAGTAGCCCGCAGCAAAGGCGGCTACGACAACGTGAATCCCCGCGAGTGGTTGGCGCGCCAGACCGATTGGCGGGCCCGTGCCAACGGTGCCCAGGCCAACAGCTTCGAAGCGCTGCCCTTTTTTATTGGCGCGGTCATCATTGCCCACCAACTCGGCGCCCCGCAAGCCCGGTTGGACGTGCTGGCATTTCTGTTCATTGTCCTGCGCTTGCTCTACATCATGATGTATGTCGCAGGCATGGGCAACTTGCGCTCAGCGGTGTGGTTTGCCGCCTTGGCAGTGAACGTCGGTATCTTGCTGGTCGGCTACCGCTAAGCGCTTATCCCTGCTTTTTGCTCGGGGCCTTCGTGGCCCCTTTTTTTGCGGGTGCACTAGGCTTGGCGGCTTTCTGGCCGCTGCTTGCTTTTGATTTCGCTGCAGCGGGCTTTGCCGCCTTCGAGGTTGCTGGCGCTGCTTTGGCACTTTTAGCCTGTGGCGGCAGCATCAACACAACAGACTGGCCCGGCTTGAAGCGGGCACTGGCAGATACCTTGTTCCACTCCGCGACTTGCGCGGGATTGGTTTTGTACCGGCGGGCAATGGTGGCCACCGTATCGTTTTTGCCGGCTTTGACGGTGACCCGCCTCAGGACGATCTCGGGGGCAACAGAAAGTTGGCTGTTGTCTGCCACTTTGATGGGCACGTCTGGCATCTGGTGACTGCGCGGTACCAACAGGGTGGAGCCCGCCCTGACGACCATTCGGGGCGGGATGTTGTTCATGCTGCGCAGGTCGGACTCGCTCATGCCTACTTTTTTCGCAACCTCTGCGGGGCGCATGGTGCTGGGTACTACCCAGGCTGTCCAGCTGGCAAGGCGCCCGCTGTAGCTTTCCAGGTTCGATTGGAAAACCTCTGCATTGTCCCAAGGCAAAAGAATTTGCGGGGTGCCGGCTGCCAAGATGACAGGGCGATTCAGCGACGGGTTCAAGGCTTTGAAATCGTCCACGCTGACCTCGGCAAGCTTGGCTGCGAGCGCAACGTCGATGTCGCGCCGGATCGTTACGCTTTGAAAATAGGGGTGGTTTTCAATCAGGGGCAGCTTGGAATTGAATTGGGCCGGGTTCGACACAATGTTCTTGACCGCTTGGAGTTTGGGCACGTAAAAGCGGGTTTCCATGGGCATGTTGAGGTCGGGGTAACCCGTTGGCAAGCCCGCGCGCTGATTTTTTGCAATCGCCCGCGACACGCTACCTTCGCCCCAGTTGTAGGCGGCGAGCGCCAAATGCCAGTCGCCGAACATGCGGTGGAGCTTTTGCAGGTAGTCCAACGCAGCACGCGTGGAGGCGAGTACGTCGCGCCGGTCATCCCGGAAGCTGTTTTGCTTCAGTTCGAAATACTTGCCGGTGGCAGGCATGAACTGCCACATACCAGCCGCCTTGGCGCTGGACACGGCTTGGGGGTTGAAGGCACTTTCAATAAACGGCAGCAGGGCCAGCTCCGTTGGCATGTTGCGGACTTCCAGCTCCTCCACGATGTGGAACAGGTATTTTTTGGAGCGCTCTGTCATCCGGAAGATGTAGTCAGGACGCCGCGAATACCAGACCTCCCGGTCTTGCACCAGTTCGCTTTGGAGGTCATTCATGCCGTAGCCGCGGCGGATACGCTCCCATAGGTCTACCGGAGGGGCAACGGCGGCCACGCTCCGGGAGCTTCTTCCAAGCTCCATCGAGGTCAGCGGAACCGTCTCGCCCGGCCGAGCGGTGCTGGTAGCCGGCGGCGCTTTGATGGGGGCGCCAGGGCGTGCAATTTCTCGGCTCGGACGCAGGATCAAACTGTTTGGATCGTTAGGAGTAGCTTGCGCAGCGCTACTTGCGGCGGGAGATGGAGCCGGTGAGTGCAGCCCGTCTTGTGGCATCGGGCTGTTGAGTGTGCCAGCACATCCTGATAGGAGGGCGACGACACCCACGGCAAATAGGTGAAAACGGATCATTAAAAATTGTTTTTCCATTGGCGCAGAGTGGCGAAAACGCCCTCTGCGGAGACTCCTTGGGCGTCATGCCGGATGACTTCGTGCATGACGCTGTCCAAGTGAGTGCGTAAAAAAGGGTTGATCAGCCGCTCGCGGGAAATGGTGCTCGGGAGTGTGGGCTGACCGGCGTTGCGCAATTGCTGGCAATGGGTTTGGTACTCTGCGATCGCCTCGTTGTCAGGTTCGACAACCCTGGCAAAGCGCAAGTTACTCAAAGTGTATTCATGGGTGCAGCAAACCCGTGTCTCGGGGGGTAAGTCTGCCAGGCGTCTTAAAGACTCCAGCATTTGTGCGGGCGTTCCTTCGAACAAGCGGCCGCAACCTGCGCTGAATAAAGTATCGCCACAAAACAGCAAAGGAACTTCGCCTGAAGGACTGGCGAAAAAAGCGATATGTCCGCTGGTGTGTCCGGGCACGTCCATCACTGTGAAATCCATCCCGAGGGCGGATACTTGATCACCGTCACTCAGGCGCTCTATCGGCTCCGGCATTTTTTCATGCGCTGGCCCGTAGACGCGGGCTCCGGTGGCTTCGCGCAAAACATTCACGCCGCCGGTATGGTCCGCATGGTGATGGGTGACTAGAATGCAGCGCAACGTCAGGGAGTTGCGTTGCAGGGCATCCAGCACGGGTTGCGCGTCCCCCGGGTCTACCACCAGTGCGTCATGCCCGTTGTGCAACATCCAGATGTAGTTGTCAGTGAAAGCGGGTAGTGGTAGCAAGGTCATGAGCGATCAAATTATAGGTTTGCAGGAATGGTTCAAGTCTCCGGCGGGCAGCTATCTGCTGGAATGGGAGCAGGCGCAACTGGATGAGGCGGTTGCAGACCTTTTTGGCTACCATGCTTTGCAGTTGGGCGTGCCGGAGCTTCAGGCATTGCAGCTCAATCGTATGCCGCATCGATGGCTTGCCACCGCAGGGCCGGATCCCCGATATGGGGTCGTCGCGTTTCACTCCGACTTTACCGCCCTGCCTTTCCCCGCCAACAGCCTTGATCTTGTGATTCTGCCCCATGCCTTGGAGTTCAGTCCGGATCCGCACGCCACACTGCGCGAGGTGGAGCGCGTCTTGGTTCCGGAGGGAAAAGTGGTGATTTGCGGCTTGAATCCTGTGAGTCTGTGGGGCTTGCGCCAACGGCGAAGCCGCTGGTACCTACGGGCGGGCTGGGGTCAGGTTTTTTTGCCCGAGTGGGGTGACTTGATTGGATACTGGCGTTTACGGGATTGGTTGCGCTTGTTGAGTTTTGAGGTGGAGGTCGGCCGATTTGGTTGCTACCGCCCTGCGGTGGAGTCTGCGGATTGGCTGCGGAGATTCGCCTGGATGGACCGCGTCGGGCCGAGGTCATGGCCGATTTTTGGCGCCGCGTATTTCGTGGTGGCGACCAAGCGCGTGCGCGGCATGCGGCTGTTAGGAGCGAATTGGAAGTTGTCGACCAAGCGCAGCGCCGCCGCAGTGCCGGTGGCACAGCAATCGCATGCCTCGGTGAATGAGAGAAATGGGAAGGAAACCGTGTGACAGATTTGATGGCGAAAGTAGTGATTTACACCGATGGTGCCTGCAAGGGCAATCCGGGGCCCGGGGGCTGGGGCGTGCTGCTCCGGTCTGCCGACGGCGCTGAAAAGGAGCTGTCAGGCGGCGAGCTGGGTACGACCAATAACCGCATGGAAATGATGGCAGTGATCGAGGCATTGACCGCATTGAAGCGACCCTGCGACGTGACCTTGCATATTGACAGTCAATATGTTTTGAAAGGCATCACGGAGTGGCTGCAAGGCTGGAAGGTCAAAGGCTGGAAAACAGCCTCCAAGCAACCCGTGAAAAATGTGGATTTGTGGCAGCGCCTGGACACCTTGGTGAGTACTGCGGGCCACAAAATTGATTGGCGCTGGGTCAAAGGGCACGCCGGAGATCCGGGTAACGAACGTGCCGATGGACTGGCCAACCGTGGCGTGGAGCAAGCGCTGCGCCAGCGGAGCTAGCCTCCGATATAGCTCATCTCGACGCGGCGGGTGGCCGTACCGGCCCCTATGGGCTCGGCCCCCCGTTGTGCGGAGTACTGGTCTTTTCGCGCGCCCCACACGCGGGCAATGGCGTCTTGTAGCTGCTGGTCATTCGCTCCAGAGCGCAAGAGTGACCGCAAATCATGGCCTTGGCTGGCAAAAAGACAGAGGTAGAGTTGCCCTTCGGTAGACAGGCGCGCCCGGTTGCAGTCCCCGCAGAACGCTTGCGTTACGCTGCTGATAAAGCCCACCTCACCAGCTGTGGTGTCGTGCCGCCCGGCGGAATCTGTGTAGCCCCAACGCTGCGCGGTTTCGCCCGACTGTGTGCTCTCCAGAGCGATGAGGGGCATTTCCGCCTGAATTCGCTTTAGCACTTCGTTGCTCGGCACTACCTGGTCCATTTGCCAACCATTGGTTGCACCGACATCCATGTATTCGATGAAGCGGAGGGCGACACCTGTGCCCTTGAAGTGCCGTGCCATGGGCAGGATCTCTTGTTCATTGGTGCCGCGTTTGACCACCATGTTCACTTTGATGGGGCCGAGGCCTGCTTTTTGCGCCGCTTCAATGCCCAAGAGGACATCCCGGACCGGGAATGCCACATCGTTCATCGCTTGGAAGACGTTGTCATTCAGACCATCCAGGCTCACGGTGACTCTTCGCAGGCCCGCACGCTGGAGCGAAGCGGCTTTCTTTGCAAGCACAGAGCCATTGGTGGTGAGGGTGATGTCCAGGGGCAGGCCTGATGGAGTGGGTATGGCCGCCAGTTGTTCGATCAGCGCTTCGAGATTTTTACGCAAGAGTGGCTCGCCGCCCGTCAGGCGTATTTTTTGAACTCCCAGCGCCACGAACTGTCGGGCCACTCGTGTGATTTCCTCAAAACTCAGCAGATCTTGATGGGGGAGGTAAGGGTAATCTTTGTGAAATACTTCCTTCGGCATGCAATAGCTGCATCTGAAGTTGCAGCGGTCAGTGACGCTTATTCTCAGGTCCCTCAAGGGTCGCCCGAGGGTATCCACGGTCGGTGCTGCAGTCGCCGCCCGGGATGTGCCCACGGGTTGCGATGGCATGGGGAGCCCGAGGGTTCGTTTGTCAATCAGAGGGAAAACGCGTTGGGTAGAGCTTGCCATGCGGTTTGTAGGAATGTTCGTCAAAGTCGCCGTAATCAGGGCAAAATCTGCTGCAGAAAGAATAGCAACCGTTGTTGGATCGAACACCATGAAGCCATCTATCACCGTAATGTTACTGACATTGGTATCTCCTTGGGTTGCTGCAGAGCAAACCGGGCCCGTGGCGGTGTCCGAACGTGATTTCATGAGTGATATTCCGGTCGTTTTATCGGTCTCTCGCCTCGCACAGCCGGTGGACGAAGCGCCCGGCGCGGTGACTATCTTGGACCGCCACTTCATCCGTATTTCGGGTGCGCGCGACATTACGGATTTGCTGCGCCTCGTTCCCGGTTTCCAGACGACCACATCGTTTGAAACGGATGCGCCCATGGCCAGCTACCACGGTCGCAATGACGACTGGGCCAACCGGATTCAGGTATTGGTCGACGGCCGTTCGGTGTATTCGGGTCACCTGCAAGGCTCGGCCGGTCTGGGCTTACAGGCATTGGCCATGGACGATATCGAGCGGATTGAGATACTGCGGGGTTCTAATTCGGCCGCTTACGGTGCGCGCGCGTTTTTAGGCGTGATCAACATTATTTCCCGCGATGTTCGCGAAACCGCAGGTTCCCGGGCGAGGCTGAGTGCCGGGGATGGCGGTGTGGCAGACGCATTTGTTAGCACTGGTTGGGGCGATTCAGACCATGCCTATCGGGTGTCCGCGGACACGCGGGGTGACATGGGCTTGCGTTCGGCCTACGGGGTCAACCGAGTTTCACGGGTGAATGTCACTGGTGCGCTGGCCCTCGAAAGCGGTTTGGAGTTGGAGTTACGAGCAGGCAGTGCGGGGATAGATGCCGGACGCGGAAATGCGGATTCACCTGGCAACGCAGAGCGCAGTCGATTTATCGGGGCGCAATTTGTGCAAGCTGATTGGCACAAAATTTTGACACCCGAGCAGGATTTGAAAGTTTCGCTCTCCCATACCGAAAACACCCACAGGGATGTTTTTCCTTATCTCAGCAACAACGCGGGCACCAATTACTTCGGGATTCCGGTGGACTTTAGTGGCTACGAAGTAAACCAAGCGGTCTCCCTTCAACACACCACCGTATTGAATCCCCAATGGAGATCGGTGTGGGGGGCTGAGCTCCGCAAAGAAGTTTTGACATCCCCGTCGACCTTTGATGGTAGGGGTAGCGTCTCTACAGACTTCCAACGCCTGTTTGGGAACTTGGAGTGGAAGCCCTTGCCTGCCTGGATACTCAATAGCGGGGTCATGTTGGAGCAAAGCGAACTCGGCGGGAAAACCGTGTCTCCGCGCTTGATGCTGAACTGGCATGTATCTCAAGGGCATACCTTGAGGGCTGGCGTGTCCACTGCATTCCGGCCCCCCAGTGCTTTCGAGAAATATGCTGCCGTTCGGTACTATGACCAGAGCGGGAAAAACCCGATCACTACCGTGTTGAGCAGCGGCAATGTGGGGCCTGAGAAAATTGAGAGTCGTGAACTCGGATACAACCTGGCACTGCCTGCGCGCGGTTTGTCTGGAGACGTGAGGATTTTTGATGAGCGGATTACCGACGGTATAGAGCGGCCAAGGCGGATAGATCAACCGAGTGACTTCGTAAGTCCCAACGACCATCTGAATATCCAAAACTATCGCATCCAAGGGTTGGAGCACCAGCTTCAATGGAAGCCATCGGCCCCCTCCCTCCTGATGGTGACTCAGACCTGGACCCATATTTCCGGGGTAGAGCAGCTGCGGGTCCTTAAGGGTGCCGCACGGTACGCCATGTCACTGATTGGTAGTTATGCCCTGAATAGCGGCTACATGGTCTCACTGATGCATGCCCAGTCAGAGGATATCGCGCTGATGTCCTCTAACGATGGGGTCTACAACATCGTCCGTACCGATGCGCGTATTGCGAAATCCTTTCGCTTGTCCGGCCGCAAGGCCGAACTTTCGTTGGTGATCCAAAACCTAGATCAGCCGGTTCGTGACGGCGATAGAAAGTTCTTTTTCGATCGTCGCGCGTTCGTAACCTTGAAAGCCGAGCTCTGAACAAATGGGTTTGCGCGCTATTCACTTCATCGTTGGCTGGGTTCTTTCGATCAGTGTGTTCGCGCAGGTGCAAGCGGCTGATTTGGTCATCGTCAGCAGTGAAAAGACGGCAGGCCACGTAGAAACTGCCCAAACTATTGCGCTTGAATTTACGCGCGCTTACCCTGAGCGCGCCCAGCCGTCGATTTCGTACCTTAGCGATAGCCGCCTGCAAGAAGCTGAGCTCCTTCAAGGTGCGCGTGTCGTCATGACGTTGGGCAGTGATGCATTGGCCAGCGTTTTGGCGCTCGATGTGCGGATTCCGGTGGTTGCCTCGCTGATTCCGCGCGCTGGCATGGAGCGTATCTTGCGGGAGGCACCCTCCAAATCGCAAGCCTCTGTCAGCGCGGTGTACCTGGATCAGCCTTTCAGTCGTCAAGTCGAGTTGATGCGTCTTGCGCTCCCCAATACAAGAAGGGTGGGCGTTCTCTTCGGTTCGGAGTCCAGTCAACAGAGCCCGACACTACAGTCGGCTCTGCAATCAAAGGGCATGGAGTTGGTCAGTGGCTATATTGGTGGCTCAGGGACCCTGTTTTCCGCTTTGAAGGCGGTTTTGGACGATACCGATGTGCTGTTGGCAGTTCCTGACTCCAAGGTTTACAACGGATCCACTATTTCTAATGTGCTACTGGCGACCTATAGGGCTCGTGTGCCGGTCATCGCCTTTTCACCGGCCTATGTGCGGGCTGGGGCACTCATGTCTTTGCACAGCACGCCGCGGCAAATTGGTATTCAAGCTTTTGCAATTGCTAAAACACATTTGACGGGTAACACGGGGATTTCGCTGCAATACCCGACGGATTTCACCGTTGTATTGAATGAGCAAGTCGCCCGTTCGCTGGACCTGGTGCTGGACGAGCGCTCCTTGACAGAGCGGCTCAAGCGTTCGGAGCGTCGCCCATGAGATTCCGGGGGATTCGCTTTCGCATGTTGCTGGCGGCCATTACGCCGGTGTTTTTGGTAGTGCTGGCCTTGATGGCCGTTTTCTGGACGACCCGTGTTTCTGATCTGGATTCGGCGCACACCACGCGTGCGCGATTGATCGTTCAGCAACTGGCGCGGGCCAGTGAGTATGGTTTGTTCTCCGGGAATGCTGCGAGTCTGCAAGCCATCGCGAACGGTCTGAAAACCGAGCCGGATGTCCGCTCGATTGCTATTTTCAATGGCAACGGGCAGGTTTTGGCGAAGGCAGGTGAAACCCGTTATGCAGAGCTGCCCGAGGCTATGGGGGCTAATTACATTGCGCGCCAGAAGCGGCTCGGGGTCGATGTGTTCTGGGAGCGGGTGTGGCCGAGCAATGTCGCGTTGGATGACTTTTATTCCGGGCCGACGCAAGGGTTGAACAGCAACGTTTTGGGATACGTGGTGCTGGAGGTGTCACGGGATCGACTGGATCAAAGCGGCCAAGAGACTTTGCTGGTCGCACTCGGTATCGGGCTGGTGGGGCTGATGCTGGGCGGCTGGTTGGCCTCCCGACTTGGGGAGGGGGTGATCGGACCCGTGATGCGTGTGTCGCGCGCGATTGAGCGCATCGGCGAGGGTGATTTGAATCCGAGCTCTGAGGCTCTGCCTTCAGACCCTTTGTTCGATTTGCAGACCCGTCTCAATCAAATGGCCCAGCGTTTGGCTTGGGGGCGCGAGGAGTTGGAATACCGGGTGGAGGTCGCGACCCGCGAGTTGCGCCTCAAGAAAGAAGAAGCGGAAAGCGCCACCCTGGCTAAATCGCGCTTTTTGGCCGCAGCAAGCCACGACCTGCGCCAACCCACGCACGCATTGGGTATGTTTGTCGCCCGCTTGGGGCAGTTGCCCTTGGATGTATCTGCCCGCCAAGTCGTGGACAGCCTAGAAGCGTCGGTGTCTTCCATGCAGGATTTGTTGGATGGGTTGCTGGATGTCTCCCGCTTGGACGCAGGGGCTGTTCAGGTGCACCGTACCGATGCGCCTTTGGACAAGCTTTTTCAGGCAGTGCACAAGGCTTTGATTCCTTTGGCCAGCAGCAAAGGGCTGCGCTTGCGCATCCGGCCCACGCAGGAGTGGTTTCTCAGTGACCCCGTTCTTTTGCAGCGTGTGGTGATGAACCTCGCCAACAATGCGGTGCGTTACACCGAGCAAGGTACTGTGTTGGTGGCATGCCGTGTGATCGATGGCGGTAGCAATTTGCGGATCGATGTAGCAGACAGCGGTATCGGTATTTCGCCTGAGCACCAGCAAGAAATCTTCCGGGAGTTTTACCAAGTCGGAAATAGCGGCCGCGACCGTACACAGGGCTTGGGCCTCGGCCTCAATATTGTGGAGCGTACCGTCAAGCTACTGGGCCATAGCATCAGCCTGCGCTCTGATTTGGGCTGCGGTACCCGGTTCTCTATTGTGTTGCCTAGGGCTTTGCCGCAAGAGTTCTCAGCTCCCGCGCCACTGACGCTTTCTGCCCAAGGCGGTGAGCTCGAGGGGATGCGGATCCTGATAGTTGAGGACGATGGCTTCGCACTGGAGGCGCTGCAGAGCTTGCTGCAATCCTGGGGCTGCGTGGTCAATGCGGCTGCCAACGTTCAGCAGGCATTGGATTTTGTAAACGCCTACCCGGCGCCTGACTTGGTGTTGTCGGATTTCCGCTTGGGCGAAGATCGCAACGGGATGGACGTTATCGATATGGTCCGCGCACATTCGCGCAGGCCGATTGCCGCTTGCCTCATGAGTGGCGATACCGACGCCAATTTGTTGCATGCAGCCAAAGCCCGTAACTTGACTCTATTGCACAAGCCCGTGCGGCCGGCCAAGCTTCGCAGCTTGATGCGTCGTTTGGCGATTAGCAATGCCTCGGACGCCGAGGCCAGCACTCAAGAGCTGGTGGCAGGGCGGTAGCCGCTACGAGCCGCTGCAACGACAGCTTGCGTCCGGTTTTGCACATCAAAATAGCGCAAGATGGCCGCCACGTGGGTTTTGACGGTTTCGTCGGACACGTTCAAGCTTGTTCCGATTTCTTTGTTGGAGCGGCCATCCAATAGCTCGCGCAACACCAGCTCTTGACGTTGCGTCAGGGGCGGCTTGTTGTTGAGGTCTTCCTGCAGCCCCGCCGCTGGAGGTGCGTCCAATTCTCGTGGGGAGTACACATCGCCATTCAGTACCAAGCGGACGGCGTGGAGCAACTCGTCGCTCAAAGTGGATTTGGTCACGAAGCCGGAAGCACCGTTTTGTAGTACTTGCCGCATGATTTGTGTATTCGCGGAGCCGGACAGCATCACGATCGGGAGCTCCGGGTGGCGCTTTCCAAAGATGTCGAGTGCAGCCAAGCCTGTCATGTCGGGCAGGTGATAGTCCAGCAGAACCAGGTCCAAGTCGGCATGTTCCGCAGACAACTCGAAACCGCGAGCGCAAGTACCCGCTTGGAGCACCACGGCGTCCTCGTCCAGTCCCTTCAGAACCTGATGCAGTCCTTCACGCACCAGGGCGTGGTCGTCGATCACAAGAATTTTCACTTCAGTCTCTTCGTCGATGCTTAAATTGCTTCCCTTTACATATTAGCGCAAGGTGGGCATCTGCCTGTCTCTTGAAGAACAGTTTTGCGCAGAGCAACACAGGTATCCAATATCAACCGCCGTGTATTTTCATCATCAAAGGGACGATCAGTAAAGCGACGATATTGATGATCTTGATCAGCGGGTTAATGGCAGGACCAGCGGTGTCTTTGTAGGGGTCGCCGACGGTGTCTCCGGTAACGGCAGCCTTGTGCGTTTCGGAGCCCTTGCCTCCGTGATGCCCGTCTTCGATGTATTTTTTGGCGTTATCCCAGGCGCCACCGCCGGTGCACATGGAAATGGCCACGAACAAGCCGGTCACGATGGTTCCCATCAGCAAGCCGCCCAAGGCTTCGGGCCCCAAAGCCAAGCCAACCACAATGGGCACGACCACCGGTAAGAGAGACGGGATCATCATCTCTTTGATAGCGGCGGTGGTGAGCATGTCGACGGCCGTGTCGTATTCGGGTTTGCCGCTGCCGTCCATGATGCCCTTGATTTCTTTGAACTGCCGGCGAACCTCGACCACCACCGAGCCTGCCGCCCGCCCGACCGCCTCCATGGCCATAGCGCCGAAAAGGTAGGGGATAAGGCCACCGATAAACAGCCCGATTATCACCATGGGATTGCTCAGGTCAAAGCTGATGTGTTTGCCATAGGCATCCAGCTTATGGGTGTAGTCGGCAAACAGCACCAGTGCGGCCAAGCCTGCAGAGCCGATGGCGTACCCCTTGGTGACCGCTTTGGTCGTGTTGCCGACAGCGTCCAGCGGGTCTGTCACATCGCGCACGCTGGCGGGTAGCTCCGCCATTTCAGCAATACCGCCTGCGTTGTCGGTGATAGGGCCGTAGGCATCCAAGGCCACCACAATGCCGGCCATGCTGAGCATGGAAGTGGCAGCGATGGCAACGCCATACAACCCCGCCAGTGAATAAGCGGTGTAGATCGCGATACACACAAACACCACCGGCCAAGCTGTAGAGCGCATGGACACGCCCAAGCCCGCAATGATGTTGGTGCCATGGCCGGTCGTAGAGGCCTGTGCAATGTGCTGCACCGGCGCATATTGTGTGCCGGTGTAGTACTCGGTGATCCAGACCAGCGCTGCGGTCAATACCAAGCCGACCGCACAGGCGCCAAAGAGTTTGCTGGCAGCACCGGTGCCGCCCAAGGCGTTGTCTGCAATCATCGATTGGGTCACAAAATAAAACGCAATCAGCGACAACGTGCCGGCAACCGCCAAGCCCTTGTAGAGGGCAGGCATCACGTTTTTCATGCCCGGCGACGCTTTGACAAAGAAGCAGCCGATGATGGAAGCCACAATGGACACTGCCCCCAAAGCAAGTGGGTATAAAACAGCGTTCGCGCCCGCACTGCTTGCGAGGAGTGCTCCTAAAACCATAGTGGCGATCAGCGTGACCGCATAGGTCTCAAACAGGTCGGCGGCCATACCTGCACAGTCACCGACGTTGTCTCCCACATTGTCAGCAATCACGGCGGGGTTGCGCGGGTCGTCTTCCGGGATGCCAGCTTCCACCTTGCCTACGAGGTCGGCGCCGACGTCAGCGCCCTTGGTGAAAATTCCGCCACCAAGGCGCGCAAAAATGGAAATCAGCGACGAGCCGAATGCGAAGCCGATCAGAGGATTGAGCTTGGCCGCAGTCACTGCACCATCCGGCACCAAAAACCAATAAAAACCGGTCACCCCCAGCAGCCCCAGGCCCACCACCAGCATGCCGGTGATGGCGCCACCCCGGAAGGCCACTTCCAAAGCCGGGCCTATGCCACGGGTGGCTGCCTGTGCAGTGCGCACATTGGCCCGCACGGACACATTCATCCCGATAAAGCCACACGCTCCCGAGAGCACGGCACCCAACACAAAGCCGATCGCCGAAAGACTGTCCAGAAAAACACCGATGAGGATGGCCAGCGCGACGCCAACCCACGTGATGGTCTTGTATTGGCGTGCAAGGTAAGCGGCCGCGCCGGTTTGAATAGCGGCTGCAATCTCTTGCATGCGCGCATTCCCCGGGTCTTGAGAAAGAATCCAGTGTCGCGCCCAGATCCCGTAAATCACGGCAATCAGGCCAGAACCAAACGCCAGTACCAGTGCAGTGTTGCCTGTCATGTAGAGCACTCCTTGATGGCTGAGTCGCAAAGGTGGGAGCAACGCCAGGGTTGTCCCCGCTGCGTTGCTTCCTCATTGCGCCTGGACGGCAGGTCAAGGGGCGTTGATTGGCCAACGCAGTCAATGTAGCGCGCTTTGGGGCCGATGGGGCAAAAACGAAAGTGCCAAGTCAGTAAAATCCGTGTTAATCCACCCGTTTCCTGTTTCAACTCAAACAAAGAGAGATTGCATGTCCTTAGACAACGTGACCCCCGGTAATAAAGTCCCTGATTCGTTCAACGTGATCATCGAGATCTCGATGAACGGCGACCCGATCAAATACGAAGTGGATAAGGCCTCCGGCTGCATCTTTGTGGATCGTTTCATGAACACCGCGATGCATTACCCCACCAACTACGGCTATGTGCCCAAGACCATCGCCGGTGACGGTGACCCGGTCGATGTGTTGGTGATCACCCCGGTTCCCTTGCCTCCAGGCGTCGTGGTGCCTTGCCGCGCTATCGGCATCTTGAAGATGGAAGACGAAGGCGGCATGGACGGCAAGGTGTTGGCCGTGCCCACCGACAAGATCCTGCCCCTGTACTCCCGCTGGCAATCGCTGGAAGATTTGAATCCGATGCGCCTGAAGGCGATCGAGCACTTCTTTGAGCACTACAAAGACTTGGACGCCGGCAAATGGGTCAAGGTGCAAGGTTGGGGCGGCAAGGACGAGGCCCACAAAGAAATTCTGGACGGCATTGCCGCATACAACCAGCAATAAGCCTGTTCACCCCCGCGTAAACTGCATGGGGTGCTACTAAAAAAATAGCGCCCCACAGAGTGATCTGTGGGGCGCTATTTTTATGGCGTTGACCTGCACACGCGGCGCAGGGTGTCAATTACCAGGCGCTCAGCTGCCGCTGTATTCCAGCGAAGAGTGGTGCAGCGTGATGCGCAGTTTGCCTGCGTCGTCTCTCACGTAGCCCCAGGTCTTGTCCACGGTTGTGACTTTGCCGTCTTTACCGGTGAAGCTCACCTTGCCCATGCTGGTTGCGCTGTTGCCAGTGATGAAAATGCCGGCATTGGAGATTTCACACTGGGTCCAGCCTTTGAGGGCAAAGCCGTTGTCTTTGGGGTATGCAGCGTCCCCGCCAACAAAATAGGCCAATGCGCCAGCCCGGGTTGTGCGGAAGGTTTGCGGATTGACCGTCAAGGTGGGTTTGAACAGCACGGCGCCCATTTGGTAGCCGTAGGCGGAGTCGATCACTTTTTCAGCCAGCGCTTTGGCGGCGGGTTGGCCGCTGGTGGCGTGTGTCTTGCTGATGTCGACCAAGGCCTTGCACCACGCCTGCTGTGCGGCATGTACTTCGGTGGGACTGATGGTCTGGTTCACGATGGCGATTTGTGCCTGGGCTGTGCCGGCCAACATCAGGGCGCTGATACCTGTCAAAAGCATGGTTTTCATTAAGCAACTCCGGTTATGTTCAGAAAGTGGTGCATGTTGCAGCGCCTTACGCTGCCACGGAGTGATTGGAGCCCTACCACTTGAAACCGGTCTGACGGTCAGATGAGCAATCGCTGACGCTCAGATGAACGCCAGATGAACACCACCTCACATCCGCGCCATCGCTGACAATTCCGTCATGTTCCGGCGCCGTCTTACTCTTGTTCTCTCTCTTTTTGCGTCCATCGTGGTGTTTGCCGCGCTGTTGGCGGCGGCTTCGCTGGCCGTGAGCGAGCGGCAAGTGCTGCGCGGCCGTGTGGCTAGTGATATCGCCACGGGGTTTATTCAGTTGTCGGCGCAGAAGCAGCGCCTGCGGACCTGGGTCGCCCAAGTGCAGCTGGGTGTCAAGGTGGACGACGGTGCCCGCGCCGAGCTGCAATCCGCCATGCAAGGGACATTGCAGCGCTTGAAAGTTCTCACCGTGCAGGCGATGGAGCTCGACAGCGGCAGCTTTGCAGTAGACGAATACCGGCGCCGATCAGCCGCCTTGGCCACGCTGGAAGAAAGCATTGCAGAGCTCGGTCGCACAGCCGCCAAGGCCCAGGCGCAAGTCACTGGCCGTGGGTTGCTATTGGGCCAGGACAGCCTCTTGTTGGCCCGGGTTTTTGACATGGCAGACGATGGGGAGATGCGCATGTTGATTGCCGAAAACATCGCCCGGGAGGGGGCTGCAGTGCAACGCGAGCGTGCCGCGGCTGACACCACCCTGGCGTGGGTGCGCTGGTTGTGGCTGGGCGCTGCGGCGGTGCTCGCGGGGGCCACACTGATCGCTGCGGTCTACTTTGGCCGTGCATTGCGCTACCCCTTGCTGCAGCTCAATGAGGGGGCGCAAGCCCTCCAGAGTGGAAAGCTTTCCCACCGCATACCACTGGTGGGGCACGACGAATTTGCCAGCGTGGCTCAAAGTGTGAATGCCCTGGCCGCTGAGCTGGAGCAGCATCGCGAGCGTGAGTCGGTACAACGCCAGCGACTCGAAGACTTGGTCGCAGCCCGCACAGCTGAATTGGCCGACGCGTTGGCGTCCTTGCGCAAGGTAGATAGCCAGCGGCGCCGGCTATTTGCTGATATCAGCCACGAGCTGCGCACGCCCACCACCGTGATCCGCGGGGAGGCGGAGATTACCTTGCGCGGTATTGATAAGCCTGCCAGCGAATACCGCGAAGCCTTGGGCCGGATCGTCAGCACTGCCCGACAGCTGGGGGCGGTGATCGACGATTTGCTGGCCATGGCGCGCAGCGATATGGACGGCTTATCCCTAGTGCGCGAAGCCGTGGATATGGATGAACTGGCGGCTGACGCATTGGCGCAGGTGAGCGCAACAGCCACCCGGTTGGGCCTTCGGCTGGGCCCGCCACCGGCTTCGACCGGGCAGCACATCGTGTCCGGTGACTCGCTGCGCCTGCGTCAGCTTTTGGGTGTCTTGCTGGACAACGCTACGCGTTACTCACGCCCCGGCGGGCAGGTCACCCTGATGGTGGAGTCTGAAGCTGACAGCGCAGGCCACACCAGTGCGGTGCAGGTGGTAGTGTCGGACGACGGGATTGGTATCCCGCCCGACGAGTTAGGGCGGGTGTTTGAGCGCCGCTTTCGCGGGACCGCTGCGCGCCAGCATTCGCCGGATGGAAGTGGACTGGGCTTGTCGATTGCCCGGGCTTTGGCCGATGCCCACGGAGGCCAATTGCAGTTGCACAGCACCAAAGCGGGGACCCGGGCGGTGTTGCGTTTGCCGTTGGCCTCGCAAGCGTTGATTGGTGGGTCTTTGGTATGAATATTTTTGTGATTGAAGACGATCCCCGGATCGCAGATTTTTTGAGCCGTGGCTTGCGTGCTGAAGGGCACAGGGTCGAGGTCGCATCGACGGGCCCCGAGGGATTGGAGCTGGCGCGCCGTGTCGCACGCGAGCGGAACGTTCACGGTCCTTCTTGTGTATTGGTTTTGGATTTGATGCTGCCCGGCATGAGCGGCCTCGAGATCTGCCAGACCTTGCGGGCAGAGGGTGTGGCACTACCGATCCTGATGTTGTCGGCGCTGGGGGCTGTGGAAGACCGGGTGGCCGGCCTGCGATTGGGCGCGGATGACTATCTGGCCAAACCCTTTGATTTCGATGAATTGTTGGCCCGCTTGGAGTCCCTGTCACGGCGGGGGCGGGAAGTGGTGCCGGTGGCAAGTGCTCGGCTGGTAGTGGGGGACTTGGTGTTTGACCGGGAGCGGATGCAAGCTAGCCGGAGCGGGCAGATCCTCGCGCTCACTGCACGCGAACTGGCCCTCTTAGAGCTGATGATGAGTGCACCGGGCCGCCTCTTTAGCCGCGAACGCATTCTCTCGAATGTGTGGGGGGCCAGCGAGGATCCGCTAACCAATGTGGTGGACGTCTACATTCGCCGTTTGCGCAGCAAAATTGACGACGGCCATGCAGACCCGATGATTCACACCGTTCGCGGTCTGGGGTACCGATTGGAGTCGCCAGCCGTTAGTCCCACGGGGCAAAGGTCTGCTGGCTGACAGCGTACCTTCCACGCAGGACGCTGCCACAGATGACGCGATTCACACGGCTTCTTTTGCTTTAGGCGCTAGGGCAACGGTCGATATGGATACGAACGTGATGCGTCAAGCTTTCCAAGATTTTGTCTCCGGTGTATCATAAAACAAAATATTTGTTAAAAAACATTTAAATTAAATTTGGGGCTTTATGGATGCGACGCTCACTCACACCCTGACGCAGGGAGCCGGCCCGGTTTTATCGGGCGAGTATTTGACCCTGCGCTTGGGCACCGAGGAATATGCGATCGATATCGGGCAAGTGCAGGAGATTCGCTCCTATGAAATGCCGACCAAGATGGTCCATTCCCCGAGCTTCGTGAAGGGCGTGATAAACCTCAGGGGTGTCATCGTGCCCATCGTCGACTTGCGTTTGAAGCTGCAACTCCCAACAGTGGCCTATAACGACGCCACGGTGGTGGTGATTTTGAATATCCTGGGCAGCACCATGGGCGCCGTGGTGGACGGTGTGTCTGACGTGGTGAACCTAGAGCGAGAGTCGGTGAAGCCCGCGCCGCAATTTGACGGGGCCATGGAGGCACCATTCATTGTCGGGCTGGTGACTTTGCACGAACGTATGCTGATCGTGATGAACATAGAGACACTCATGGGCCACAGCGGCCTCGCGGTATTGCCAAAAATGGTGTGAATTGGCGCGCAGTGCGTTAAATTGCGGCTCAGCAAGCTGCTTAAACAAGAATGGAGTAAGCGATGTCCTTTGTGTTTTTGAACTCATTGCGCGGGAAGATTGTGGCCTTGGTAGGGCTCCTGGTGTTTCTGGGCTTGGCGGCACTCTCGATCACCAATGTCCAAACCGCACGCTCCCACGCATTGCGCACCTTGGATAGCCAAACCGGAGCACTCGCCAAGGCCCACGCCTCTGAGATCGCCGAATGGGTTGCAGGGCGTCACCAGATCGTCAAATCTTTCGGTTTTGCGGTGAATGAGCCGGATCCGCTCAAGTATCTGGTGCAGGCCAAGGTGGCGGGGGGGGTGGACTCTGCTTACATCGGCTTTCCTGACAAGCGCACGGCATTCTCAGAGCAGCAAAATCTCCCGCCGGACTACGACCCTACCGCTCGCCCCTGGTACCAATTGGCGGCCGCAGCGCAAGGGCCTGCCCTGACGCCGCCTTATGTGGATGCGGGGTCCAAGAAACTGGTGATTACTTTCTCCGCCGCGGTGCGGGAGGGTGGGGCCATCAAAGGCGTGACGTCGGTCGACGTCTTCATGGATGCCGTGGTTCGCAATGTGGCATCCATCCGCCCAACGCCAGGGACTTACGGATTCATCGCGGACAAATCCGGAAAAATCATGGTGCATGAGGACACCGCCAAAGTTCTCAAGCCGGTGACTGACATTGCGCCTGACCTCGGTGGTGGCGCGTTGGAGGCCTTGAGCAAATCGGGATCTGTCCGTGACACGACGATTGCCAGCGAGCGCCGTCTGGCGTTTGCGACACCGATCGCTGGTACCGACTGGATGCTGGTGATCGCCTTGAATCGCGACGAGGCGCTGAGTGGCATTTCTGCGATGGTGTGGTCGTCGATTGTGGGTGGAATCGTGATTGCCGTGATTGCGGTGGTGCTCATCAGTGGCGTGTTGACCCGCTTGTTGGGGGGCCTGGTGTTGCTGAAAGATGCCATGCAAGACATTGGCTCCGGTCAAGGAGACCTCACCCGCCGTATCGAGGCGGGCGGTTCGGATGAGCTCGCGGTCATTGCCACTGGCTTCAACCAATTCGTCGAAAAAACGCAGGGCGTTTTGCAACAGGTGCGCTCCAGCGCCGATGCGGTGGCGACCGCCAGCTCGGAAATTGCGCAGGGGAATCATGACCTGAGCGCCCGTACCGAGAGCCAAGCCAGTGCTCTCGAAGAAACTGCGGCCTCGATGGAGGAGCTTGGCTCCACCGTCAAACAAAACGCAGACTCCGCCCGCCAGGCTAACCAACTGGCGATGAACGCCTCTACCGTGGCCATTCAAGGCGGTGAGGTCGTGGGCCAAGTCGTGGAAACCATGAAGGGCATCAACGAGGCCAGCCGCAAGATTGCCGACATCATCAGCGTCATTGACGGAATTGCATTTCAAACCAACATCCTGGCCCTTAATGCCGCGGTAGAAGCCGCCCGTGCCGGCGAGCAAGGCAGAGGCTTCGCCGTAGTAGCCTCGGAAGTGCGCTCCTTGGCGGGGCGCTCTGCGGAAGCCGCCAAAGAGATCAAAACACTCATCAACGCCAGCGTCGAGCGTGTAGAGCAGGGCAGCACTTTGGTCGACAAGGCTGGTGAAACCATGACCGAAGTGGTCAGCAGCATCCGCCGGGTGACCGACATCATGGGTGAAATCAGCGCGGCCAGTAACGAGCAAAGCGCCGGGGTGAACCAGGTCGGTGAAGCGGTTACCCAAATGGACCAGGCCACGCAGCAAAACGCAGCCTTGGTGGAGCAGATGGCAGCCGCCGCCAGCAGCCTCAAGAGCCAGGCTAACGACCTGGTGCAAGTGGTGGCGGTCTTTAAGCTGGGCAATGAAGGCCACACCGGTGGCTACAGCGGAGCAAGCCATGTGGCAGCGCCAGCCAAGCCGGCTGCAGTGCGCAGCAACCCCCCGCAGCAAAATAATTTTGCCGGGCCGGAGCGGCGCGCCGTCACACACACCGCTCAGAAGGCATCTCCCGCCAAGCCAGCGGCCGCACAAGCCGCCAAGCGGCCTCCTGCCAAGGCGCCACCCGTATTGGTAGCGCATGCGCCGACCCCACCCAAAACCAGCAGCAAGGTCACCCCTGCTGGCGGGGATGATGATTGGGAAACCTTTTAAGGCGACTGCTTGAGGGGGCTGCGGTGCTCGAGGTGCTCTAGGTACTGGGCAATGCCGTCTCCCTCGCGCTCCAAAAAGCGCTGCACGGCATCCGCAAAAGCCGGGTGTTGCAACCAGTGGGCACTGCTGGTCCGGGTGGGGAGCAGGGCGCGGGCCATTTTGTGTTCGCCTTGTGCGCCACCTTCAAACCGCCGGTAGCCGTTGGCAATACACCATGCGAGCGGTTGGTAGTAGCAAGCCTCAAAGTGGAGGCAATCCACCTGCTCCAAGGCACCCCAATAGCGTCCGTAGGCCACACGGTTTTGGGGCTCAAATGTGCCATCAGCGCTCATGTATGTTGCACCAATTGCTATCAAACTGCTAGCAATTGGCTGCCCGTCTCGCTCAGCCACAAACAAGAGCCAATGCTCCGGCATCCGCGTAGCCATGCGCTGAAAGAAGTCTGGCGTCAGGTAGGGTGGGTTACCGTGTTCCCTGTAAGTATTGGCATAACAGCGGTAGAAAAAAGCCCAATCCTCAGGGCTGATCTCAGCGCCACGGCTGTGCCTGAAGTGCACGCCCGCTTCTGCCACCTTGCGGCGTTCTTGTTTGATTTTTTTGCGCTTTTCCTGGTTCAGGCTGGCCAAAAAATCGTCAAAGTCGGCATAGCCCTCCGCACGGTTGTGCCAGTGGAATTGCACGGTGTGCCGCTGCATCCAGTGGGCGGAGTCTGTGGCTTGCAGATCAGCCTCGGCACCGAACAACATGTGCGCAGACGAAATATGCTGGTCTGCGCACCAGCGCTGCACCGCTTGGGTCAGGGCAGCTCTAGCGTCCGCGTCCTTGGCAAGCAATCGGCTGCCCGGCACCGGGGTGAAAGGCACCGCAATCACTGCTTTGGGGTAGTAGGGAAGGCCATGCTGTTCATAGGCACTGGCCCACGCCCAGTCGAACACGTATTCCCCGTAGGAGTGGTCTTTGAGGTAGGCCACGCAGGCGCCTGCCAGCTCCGCGCCTTGGTACAAGGTGAAGAAATGGGGGCGCCAGCCGGTGGCAGATGTTGCGCTGCCACTGTCATGCAAGGCTGCCAGGTAGGCATGCCGCATAAATGGCGTCGGGTGGCTTTGGCTGAATAGCAGGGCGTCCCATGCGGACGCGTTGACCGCAGAGGGCGCTTCTGACACCCGGATGACATAATCAGCGTTACCCATTTAGCGCTCCGCGCGGCAGCCGCAAAGGGTCTGCAATGCAGGCCTGGCTGTGAACTTCCTTCTGCTGGTTCATGACTCTCAAACTGTGCGTTGCGCAACTCAATTTCATCGTCGGTGACCTGAACGGTAATGTCATAAAAATCGTCGATGCGGCCAACCGGGCTTATGCGGACGGCGCGCGCTTGCTATTAACGCCAGAGCTTTCCATCTGCGGTTACGCCGCGGAAGATCTGTTTTTGCGCCCCGCATTTATGCAGGCCTGTGATGATGCCGTGAAATCGGTCGCGCAGCAGCTTGCCGGGTTAAAAGGGATGGCGGTGGTGGTGGGGCATCCAACGGGGGGTGATAGCCGCACACGTTCTGTTGCCGTGCAAAGCCGCTTCAATGCAGCTTCGGTGCTGTGCGAGGGGCAGGTCGTTGCCACCTACGCCAAGCGCGAATTACCCAATTACCAAGTGTTCGATGAGCGCCGCTACTTCACGCCGGGTCAGGGTGTGTGTGTGTTTGAAGCGGGCGAGGGCGAAGGCCGCGTCAAAGTAGGGCTGCTGATTTGCGAGGATGCGTGGTTTGAAGAACCCGCCCGCCTGGCCCAAGAGGCGGGCGCTGAGTTGCTGGCGGTGATCAACGCATCTCCGTTCCATGTGGGCAAGGGTTACGAGCGCGAGGCCCGCATGGGCGAGCGTTGCAGGGCTACCGGTTTGCCCCTGGTCTACGCACACTTGGTGGGTGGGCAGGACGAGGTGGTTTTTGAAGGCCACTCCTTCGCCTTAAATGCAGACGGCTCCGTCACTGGCCGGGCGCCGAGTTTTCAAGAGAATGTCTTTCCGGTTACCGTAGATAGATCGGGTAGTGCTATTCATTTAAGAGCGCCCATCGAGCCTGAGCGCTCTGCGGAGGCTGATTTGTGGGACGCCTTGGTGTTAGGCGTGCGCGATTACATTGGCAAAAATGGTTTCCCCGGCGCTTTGCTGGGCCTGTCGGGTGGCATTGACTCGGCCCTGGTCTTGGCGATCGCTGTCGATGCGCTCGGGGCCGACAGGGTCCGCACGGTCATGATGCCTTCTCCGTACACCGCGGACATCAGCTGGATCGATGCCCGGGACATGGCGGCCCGCATGGGCGTGCGGTACGACGAAATTTCCATCGTGCCGGAGTTCGAGGCTTTCAAGGCTTCATTGGCTTCAAAGTTTGCGGGGCGTGCAGAAGACACGACCGAAGAGAACATCCAGGCACGCATCCGTGGGACTTTGCTGATGGCCTTGTCCAACAAATTCGGCAGTATTGTGCTGACGACTGGAAACAAGTCCGAAATGGCAACCGGCTATTGCACCTTGTACGGAGACATGGCGGGTGGTTTCGCAGTCATCAAAGACCTGGCCAAAACCACGGTGTTCAAGCTCGCCTGGTGGCGTAATGCCCATGACCCTTACGACACCGGTCTGGCCCCGATTCCAGAGCGCATCATCACCCGTCCTCCTAGTGCCGAGCTGCGGCCTGACCAGAAAGACCAGGACAGTCTGCCACCCTATGAGGTGCTGGATGGCATTCTGGAGCGCTACATGGAAAATGACGAGAGCATCGAGGCGATCATCGCCGCTGGCTACCGTGTGGAAGATGTAGAGCGGGTGACTCGACTCATCAAAATCAATGAATACAAGCGCCGCCAAGCACCTGTAGGAATCCGCGTGACGCACCGCAGCTTCGGCAAAGATTGGCGTTATCCTATTACCAACCGTTTTCGGGCCTGATTTTTTAACTGGACAAGCAGATGAAACAAATTACCGCAGTCGTCAAACCTTTCAAACTAGAAGAGGTCCGTGAAGCTCTGGCTGAATGCGGCGTGACGGGTTTGACAGTGACGGAAGTCAAAGGCTTTGGTCGCCAAAAAGGTCACACCGAGCTGTACCGTGGCGCTGAGTATGTTGTCGACTTTCTGCCCAAGATGAAGGTGGAAGTGGTGGTGAAAACCGAAGATGTGGATCGCTGTGTAGACGCCATCGTGAAAGCCGCGCATACCGGCAAGATCGGCGACGGAAAGATCTTCGTCACAAGTGTAGAGCGTGTGGTGCGTATTCGTACTGGCGAACAGGACGAGTCCGCCGTCTAAGCTTTCAGCTCAGGTGAGGCGCAAAGCGCGCCCATAGAGCCGCACCCCATATCGCAGCGCACAGTAACAAACTTAGTAGCACTGCAGCGCTGCCGATATCCTTGGCCCGTTTGGACAGCGAATGCCATTCGGGGCCGACGCGGTCGACAACAGATTCGACCGCCGTATTGAGCAACTCCACGACCATCACTGCGACGACGCTGGCCGCCAAAACGGCGCACTCAACCCAAGTTTGCCCGATGAAAAAAGAGGCTGGCAAGAGTACCAATGCCAAGATGCACTCTTGCCTGAAAGCTGTCTCGTTCCACCCCGCCTGCAATCCGGCCCATGAGTAGCGGGTAGCGTGGAGCACACGGCTTAAACCCCGGCGCAGCTTCTGAGGATTTACCGCAGGATCAACAGGGGGCAGGGATGGGGCTGGCATAGATGGATGTTTTTGTATTCAGCGGCTCATGGGCGCGGAATGGACCAGGCGAGTGCCCGCTAGTACATCGTGCCAAAACTGGTTTTGGGGGTGAAAGCGACTCAAAATCGCCCAGACGGCGATCCAGCCTGTGCAGATCACCGTGATCTCTGGGCCAGACAGTTGAAATGGATACACCGCTGCTAACGGTGGCAAAAACCAGACCCAGCTCAATACGTAGCGCCCCAATGCCCGCAGCTGGGTGATTTTTTGACCATCGACACCCACCACGCGGATGTTCCAGGTTTTCATCGCGAGCGTTTGGCCATGCGCCCAAAACCAAACAAAGTAAATACCCAGCACAAGGAACAAAAAGCCCTGAAGGGCATGGCGGTTGTCCAGTGCATACCGCGTCTGGCTCAGAGTACCAAAAATGTAACCCGCCAAAAACACCACGCCGAACAACAAGATACCCTCATAAATCCAGCATGCCATGCGTCGCCAGAGTCCTGGGGTTATCGCACCATTGATCATCCCGAGCCCGTTCTGTTGTCAAAGAAGCTGCGATTGTAGGCAGGCGCAAGCACCAAAGAGCGGCAGGTGGATCAACCCGCTAGTTTGCGCTGCTTGTTTTGGAAGCTGGGGCGAGGGGCAGGAGTGTGTTGCGATCAACGGGCTGCTGAGCAGCCAGTCGTTCCCGGTGGGTTTCCGGTGAATTCCTGGTCACGGGTACAGGCGTTAACTTCTGGGGCGGAGGCGCTTTGGCGGCTACCGCTGCACCTGCTGGTTTGGCAGCCCCTTTGCGCGCTAGAGCGTCCTTTTCCTCTTGGCTCAGTGCTTGGTAGGCCTCCCAGTTGGACAGCCGGTCCGCTGCAGGTGTCTTCTTTGTCTCAGCGAAATTTAACCGTGCTTGCTGCCGTTCCTTCGGCTTCAGTGCAGCCCATTCGGCCATCCGGCTGTGCAGTGTCTCTTTGTCTGCCGCGGACATGGCAGAAAAATTTTGCGACAAAGCGATCCACTTCCTGCGGTGTCCGTCGGCCAAGGTGTCCCAGCTCTCTTTCAGAGGAGCTAGTGCAATTTTTTGTCCCGCACCCAAGGCCGTCCAGTTCAAATTGGTCGAGGCGGGAACACTCGGCAGCACTGATCCGGTCTGACCATGGGCCGGAGCGCTGATACCCAAGCAAGTTGCTCCTAGGCATGCAGTGATCAAGCCCACAGGTATGAGGTTGAGGTTGCTGGAGAAGTGCTTCATAAAGAGTCGGGTGCTCTCTGACTTATTTTTCTTGGTTCGTACGTAAAAATTGTGCAAAACCAGGGTCAGTATAGGCCGCCGGTGGCAAAGGATCTGTCAGCAGTTGAATGTCCACATCGGCGATTTCCTGGGCGCTGAACTCGTCCTGCAAGGTGTCTATGACCAACATACCGGCGATCAAGGCGAGCAAAGGCAACCAAGAACCCAGCTGCATCCAAAGATTTTTGAATCCGGATCCCATCTGCATGCCGGCTTGCCCGGCAGACGCCAATACCGCTTGGCTGGCTGATACTGGTTCGAGAGCAATTTTGCGTTTCGCTACCGCTTGAACACGGGCCGCTTTGAGCCGCTCGGTAATGTCGTGAGGCAGGTCTTGTGCTCCCTCATGGAGGCGCGAAGCAATTGCACGGGCCACGGCTTTCTCAATATCAGCACCGGAACGGTGCGCTACAGTTTTTTTCATAGCCGGATTCCCTTTCCTCTTAACGCATTGCCCAAGGCTTGCACCGCTCGGGAACAGTGTGTTTTTACGCTGCCTTGTGAACAGCCCATCGCAGTCGCAGTTTCCGCGACATCCATATCCTCCCAATAACGCATCAGGAAGGCTTCCCGTTGACGGGGCGGCAGTCGTAAAACCTCTTCTTCAATAGATCTTAGGGTTTGTGCCCGTTCTGTCTGGGTCTCTGTGCTCTCTGACTGTTCGCCGCCTTGGTCGGTGACCAGAGATTCGAGTAGATTGAAATCTTCGTCTTCAGTTCCTGATTCGAAGTCACTGAGCGTCGAAAACAACGCGCTATAAGTCTTTTGCCGGCGAAACCAGTCGAGGGTGCTGTTGGACAGAATACGTTGAAACAGCATAGGCAGCTCTTCCACGGGCTTGTGTCCGTAGTGTTCAGCCAGTTTCATCATGCTGTCTTGAACAATGTCCAGGGCGGACTCATCGTTGCGGACATGGTATGCCGCACGTTTGAAGGCCCGTTTTTCAACACTCTTCAAAAAGTCGGAAAGTTCTTTTTCGGTTGCCAATTGACAAGGCCATCGCTGGCAAAAAAAGGGGGCGCACCGTGCACTTGGAGTGTGCATTCGGCGGCATCTACGTCGCAGATTATTGCACTTCAATCTTGTCTGCTCGTTGCCTTCTCAGGGATGGAGTGCCGACAATGCCATAATAGGGGCGCAATTAAAAGGCAAACGGGTCCTGGTCCGGCGCAACATTCAATGCGCTCATGGCTTTGATCTTAAGTCCCGACGCGACTCCACAAGTGTTTGCGAAGGGGCACCCAAGGTTTTTCGTCAGAGAAATTCACAAAGGTTCATCATGGAAATTTCTAAAGCCGAAATCGCTTCGGCAGCATCCGCATCCAAATCCGCCGCTGTTCCCGAGTTGAGGGGCGCGGAAGTCCTCGTCAAAGCGCTCCAAGCCGAAAACGTCAAGTACATCTGGGGCTACCCCGGTGGTGCAGTTCTGCACATTTACGACGCCTTCTACAAGCAAGACACCATTCAGCACGTTCTGGTACGTCACGAGCAAGCAGCTGTGCATGCTGCCGACGGCTATGCCCGTGCGACCGGTGATGTTGGCGTGGCGCTGGTGACATCCGGTCCGGGTCTGACCAATGCAGTGACCGGTATTGCCACCGCTTACATGGACAGCATTCCCATGGTGATTATTTCTGGTCAAGTGCCTACGCACGCAATCGGACTGGACGCCTTCCAAGAGTGCGACACCGTCGGTATCACGCGTCCCATTGTTAAGCACAACTTCTTGGTGAAAGACGCCAAGGACATGGCGGACGTGATGAAGAAGGCTTTCCACATCGCGCGCAGTGGCCGTCCCGGCCCTGTGGTGGTGGACATTCCGAAGGATGTGTCCTTCAAGAAAGTGCCATATCACGGCTACCCCGAGAGCGTGGAAATGCGCTCTTACAACCCGGTGCGCAAGGGCCACGGCGGTCAAATCCGCAAGGCCTTGCAACTGTTGTTGGCGGCTAAGCGTCCTTACATCTACACAGGTGGCGGCGTGTTGCTGAGTAACGCTTCCAGCGAACTCCGCACGCTGGTGGATATGCTGGGTTACCCCTGCACCAACACCCTGATGGGCTTGGGTGCGTATCCTGCGAGCGACCGCAAGTTCCTCGGCATGCTGGGCATGCACGGTACCGTCGAAGCCAACAACGCCATGCAGAACTGCGATGTACTCTTGGCGGTTGGCGCCCGTTTTGATGACCGCGTGATCGGGAATCCCAAGCACTTCGCCCAGAATGAGCGCAAGATCATTCATATTGACATTGATCCATCCAGCATTTCCAAGCGGGTGAAGGTCGATATCCCGATCGTGGGCGATGTGAAGGACGTGCTCAACGAAATGATCGCGATGATCCGTGAGGGTTCGACCAAGCCTGACGCGAATGCATTGGGCGCGTGGTGGGACACGATTGAAGGCTGGCGCAAGCGTGATTGCATGAAGTACAACCCCGGCAACGGCGATGTGATCAAGCCGCAATATGTCGTGGAAACTCTTTGGAATATGACCAAAGACGCCGACACTTACATCACGTCCGATGTGGGGCAACACCAGATGTGGGCTGCGCAGTACTACAAGTTTGACGAGCCCCGTCGCTGGATCAACTCAGGTGGTCTGGGAACCATGGGCGTGGGCATTCCCTATGCCATGGGTATCAAACTGGCCAAGCCGCAAAGCGAGGTGTTCTGCATTACCGGCGAAGGCTCGGTACAAATGAACATCCAGGAGCTTTCCACCTGCCTGCAGTACAACACGCCTATCAAGATCTGCTCCTTGAACAACCGTTTCCTCGGGATGGTGCGTCAGTGGCAGGAAGTGGAGTATGAGGGGCGCTACAGCCACAGTTACATGGACGCACTGCCGAACTTTGTGAAGTTGGCGGAAGCCTACGGTCACGTCGGTATGTTGATTGAGCGTCCCCAGGATGTGGAGCCCGCACTGCGCGAGGCCCGCAAACTCAAAGACCGGACGGTGTTCATGGACTTCCGCACGGACCCGACTGAAAACGTGTTCCCTATGGTCCAAGCCGGCAAGGGCATCACAGAGATGCTGCTCGGCTCGGAGGACCTTTAAGCGGATTAGCGTCAAATAGTGCTCTAGCGCACACCCTGTGTGCGCGAGCTGCTATCATTTTTGAAGAATCTATTGTCTGCCGAGCTGTGCGGTTACCGCCGTGCGGGGAGGGCAGCGAAAAGAGGAATCGGTATTTATGAAACACATCATTGCAGTTTTGCTGGAGAACGAGCCCGGCGCCTTGTCGCGTGTCGTGGGCTTGTTCTCGGCCCGCGGATACAACATCGAATCCCTGACCGTGGCACCCACGGAAGATCCGAGCTTGTCGCGCATGACGATCCAGACTCATGGTTCAGACGACGTGATCGAACAAATTACCAAGCACTTGAACCGCCTGATTGAAGTGGTAAAGGTGGTGGACCTGACGGAAGGCGCCTACATCGAGCGTGAGCTCATGATGGTGAAGGTTCGTGCGGTAGGAAAGGAGCGGGAAGAGATGAAGCGTATGGCTGACATCTTCCGTGGCCGCATCATCGATGTGACTGAAAAGAGTTACACCATCGAGCTTACAGGCGATCAATCCAAGAATGATGCGTTCCTGGAAGCTATTGAGCGCACCGCCATTCTGGAAACGGTGCGAACCGGCTCTAGCGGCATCGGTCGCGGCGAGCGCATTCTGCGGGTTTGATGAAGGTTTTCCTGTGTGCGCTTCGGCTGGCTCAACACACAGGGATTGTTTGGCGACAGTGTTAACCGTTCGCCCCGAGCTTAGGTAGTTTTTGCAACAGGGCGCTTTTCGCCAATATTTATTTCGGAGAGAAAAATGAAAGTTTTTTACGACAAGGATTGTGACCTGAGCCTGATCAAGGGCAAGACAGTTGCCATCATCGGTTACGGCAGCCAAGGCCACGCACACGCGCAAAACTTGAACGACAGTGGCGTGAAGGTCGTCGTCGGTCTGCGCAAGGGCGGAGCCTCCTGGGACAAAGTCGGCAAAGCCGGCTTGACAGTGCTGGAAGTGAACGATGCGGTCAAGGCCGCGGACGTTGTCATGATCTTGTTGCCCGACGAGCAAATCGCCGAGGTGTACAACAACAACGTAGCGCCCAACATCAAGCAAGGCGCTTCTTTGGCCTTTGCCCACGGTTTCAACGTGCACTACAACCAAGTCGTGCCCCGAGCAGATCTGGACGTCTGGATGGTGGCTCCCAAGGCTCCCGGCCACACTGTGCGCAACACTTACACCCAAGGTGGTGGCGTGCCTCACCTGGTTGCTGTGCACCAGGACAAGTCCGGCAAAGCCCGTGACCTGGCTCTGAGCTACGCGATGGCCAACGGTGGCGGCAAGGCCGGCATCATTGAGACCAACTTCAAGGAAGAAACTGAAACCGACTTGTTCGGTGAGCAGGCTGTCTTGTGCGGTGGCGCTGTCGAGCTGATCAAGATGGGTTACGAGACTCTGGTGGAAGCCGGCTACGCGCCTGAAATGGCGTACTTCGAGTGCTTGCACGAGCTGAAGCTGATCGTAGACCTGATTTACGAAGGCGGCATTGCCAACATGAACTACTCCATCTCTAACAATGCGGAGTTCGGCGAGTACGTGACAGGCCCTGAAGTCATCAACGAAGAATCCCGTAAGGCCATGCGCAACGCATTGAAGCGCATCCAGAACGGTGACTACGCCAAGATGTTCATCCAGGAAGGCCGTTTGAACTACCCAAGCATGACCGCACGCCGCCGCAACACAGCTGATCACTCAATCGAAGTGGTGGGTGCACAACTGCGCGCCATGATGCCTTGGATTGCCAAGAACAAGCTGGTTGACCAGACCCGCAACTAAGCCGCTATGGCTTAACGCAAAAGGCCACTTCGGTGGCCTTTTGCTTTGGGGGTTCTTCTATGGATGGATCGCGCACTGGCTTACACTGCGTGCCTGACTTTGTTCCGGTTGTTTTGGAACGTATTGGGCCTCAAAGGCCCTCCCTGGAGATGGCATGCATGATGGAATAGAAACCCAAGGTTCGACCGGTAATGGTGGCGGTATTAAAAACCGGCGCAAAGGCATCTATGTGCTTCCGAACCTGTTTACTTTGGCCGCCTTGTTCGGTGGCTTTTACGCCATTGTCATGGCGATGAATGGGCGCTTTGATCTTGCTGCTGCTGGTATTTTTTGCGCGATGGTGCTCGACAGTCTGGACGGCCGGGTTGCCCGGATGACCAACACCCAAAGCGCTTTTGGTGAGCAAATGGATTCGCTCTCCGACATGGTGTCTTTCGGCGCTGCACCTGCGTTGATTTCCTATGAGTGGGCGTTGCGGGGGCTGGGGCGTTGGGGCTGGTTTGCTGCCTTTGTTTATTGCGCTTGCGCGGCACTCCGTCTGGCCCGCTTCAATGTCAACACGACGGTCGTGGACAAGCGCTACTTTCAGGGCCTGCCGTCTCCAGCAGCTGCAGCGTTGGTAGCGGGTTTTATCTGGGTTGCTACAGACCAAGGTATATCTGGCCCATCGGTGGCTTGGCCGGTATTCGCATTAGCCTTGTATGCGGGTCTGACCATGGTGACCAATGTTCCGTTTTACAGCTTCAAAGACGTGCAAATGAAACGAAGTGTTCCATTTGTCGTCATTGTTCTGATCGCTCTAGGCATTGCGGTGATCAATATCCACCCGCCGATTGTGATGTTCGGCGTGTTCGTGGTGTATGGATTTAGCGGGTACGTGGTGTATCTGGTGCGTCGCGCTCGTGGTGTACGAACCAGCGTGATCAGCACGTCGACCGACGAGCCTGAAGAGCGCGGCTTGCATCGATAAACAGAGGGGAATTTCCATGTCTGACAAACTGATTATTTTTGACACCACTTTGCGCGATGGCGAACAGTCGCCCGGCGCCTCGATGACCCGTGATGAGAAGCTGCGTATTGCCCGCCAGCTGGAACGCTTGCGGGTGGACGTGATCGAGGCCGGTTTTGCTGCAAGTTCAAATGGCGATTTCGAGGCAGTGCAGCTGATTGCCAACTCGATCAAGGATTCCACCGTGTGCTCGCTGTCGCGTGCAAACGACCGTGATATTGCCCGAGCTGCCGAGGCGCTCAAAGGCGCCAACAGCGCGCGCATCCACACCTTTATTGCGACCTCTGCACTGCACATGGAGAAAAAGCTCCGTATGTCGCCAGAGCAAGTGCTGGAACAGGCCAAACAGTCCGTGCGCTTTGCTCGCAACCTGGTCGCTGATATCGAGTTCAGCCCGGAAGACGGTTACCGTAGCGACCCTGATTTTTTGTGCCGCGTTCTCGAAGCTGTGATTGCTGAAGGGGCTACCACCATCAACGTGCCCGATACGGTCGGTTATGCGGTGCCTGAGCTGTATGGCAACTTCATCAAATCATTGCGCGAACGCATTCCGAACTCCGACAAAGCGATCTGGTCAGTGCACTGCCACAACGACTTGGGTATGGCGGTCGCCAACTCCTTGGCTGGGGTGAAGATTGGAGGAGCTCGTCAGGTGGAATGCACCGTGAATGGCTTGGGTGAGCGGGCCGGAAATTGCAGTCTGGAAGAGATTGTGATGGCCGTGAAGACCCGTAAAGACTATTTCGGACTGGAGCTGGGCATTGATGCAACGCACATCCTCGCAGCAAGTCGCATGGTGAGTCAGACCACCGGTTTTGTTGTACAGCCCAATAAAGCGGTGGTCGGTGCCAACGCGTTTGCCCATGCCTCTGGCATTCACCAAGACGGCGTTTTGAAGGCCCGTGATACCTATGAAATTATGCGCGCGGAAGATGTGGGCTGGACGGCCAACAAAATCGTGCTGGGCAAGCTGAGCGGCCGCAATGCTTTCAAACAACGTCTGCAGGAGTTAGGAGTCCAACTCGGCAGCGAGACTGAGATCAACGCAGCGTTTTCCCGCTTCAAGGAACTTGCCGATCGTAAAAGCGAAATTTTTGACGAAGACATCTTGGCGCTGGTTGGCGATGAGAGTGTGTCGTCTGAGATCGAGCAATATGGTTTCGTTTCATTGTCTCAGCACAGTGAAACAGGGGAGCGGCCCCAAGCCACGATTGTGTTTACCTCTGGCGGCAAAGAGATGAAGGGTGCTTCTGATGGCAATGGACCCGTCGATGCGTCGCTGAGAGCGATCGAGTCTCTGGTGCAAAGCGGGGCTGAGATGGTCTTGTACTCGGTGAACGCGATCAGCGGGTCGACGGAAAGTCAAGGCGAAGTGACAGTACGACTGCAAAACAGCGGTCGTGTGGTCAACGGAGTCGGGTCTGATCCGGACATCGTGGTGGCGTCGGCGAAAGCTTACTTGAGTGCTTTGAATAAGCTGCAAAGCAAGTCAGACCGTGTTGCGGCACAGGGGTGAGCGAGTTAAGTTGAAAATAGTTGAGGTTCAGCGCGCAAGTATTTGATCTATTTGAAGTTTTTTGATTAAACTGGCGGGGAACACTATGAAAAGCGTCTGCAAATGAATTGCAGGCGTTTTTTTCAAAGGAACTATGTTGAAACGCATCATTATTCAACTCAGCGCCGCAGGTCTTATGGCTTCCGTGCTGCTACTTCCTTTCTCAGCACTTGCCACTACGCAGAGCAAGAAGGCTACTGCCAAAACTTCACAAGTGAAGGCTTCGCAAAGCAAAAAGGTGGCAGTTAAGGCGGTACGCAAACAAAAGGCGGTTTCCGCTACCAAGCGGGTCTCAACCAAAAAGCCGGTAGCCAAAAATATCAAAAAGGCCGTAGTCGCCGTCGCTCCGAAACCTTCTTACGGGCAGCTCGCAGGCTTGCATGGCAAGCAAGACGCCTTGGACTTGAAGTCGAGCGTCGCCTTCGTGGTGGACCAGGACACCAAGGAGGTGCTTTTCAGCAAAAACGAGAATGCAGTGCTTCCGATCGCGTCGATCACCAAATTGATGACCGGAGTGCTTATCAGCGAAGCACGGCTTCCGATGGAAGAATCCATTGAAATTACCCAAGCTGATGTGGATACCGAAAAAGGCAGCTCCTCACGTTTGCGCGTAGGTACCGAGTTGTCTCGCGGTGAGCTACTTCACCTTGCCTTGATGGCGAGTGAAAACCGAGCTGCGCATGCACTGGGCAGGACGTACCCTGGTGGCTTGCAGCATTTTGTCAGCTTGATGAACCGCAAAGCCAAGCTATTGGGCATGGCAGACACGCAGTATGTGGAGCCCACTGGCCTGAGTAGCCGCAATCAGTCCAGCGCCAAGGATTTGGCTACGCTGGTGAGTTATGCCTACAGCGATCAAACTTTGCGTGAACTGTCCACCTCAACCGGCTATCAAGTTGAAGTGGGTAACCGTACCTTGCAGTACAACAATACCAATCGCTTGGTGAAAAACCCTGCGTGGGAAATCGGGCTGCAGAAGACGGGCTACATCGCTGAAGCAGGGCAGTGTTTGGTGATGCAAGCAAAAATATCAGGCCGAAAACTCATCATGGTTTTTCTGGACTCTGCGGGTAAGCTGACGCGAATTGCTGACGCGGAACGTGTGCGCAAGTGGGTGGAAACAGGGCACCCAGTCGCTACGAAAGGCTCACCGCTCGCCCTCAAGGGATTTGACAGTCGTATTGCGACAAACTGATAACAAAAAAGCCTGCTCTTGCAGGCTTTTATCTTTGGGGGGATCTAAACCCCAGTGTCTCAGAGATGTGTCGCGCGGTCTCTTTGAGTTTGGGTAGCCAGTCGTCTTCCAAGCGACCAGAAGGCGCAGAAATGGACAGGCCCGCTATCAGCTTGCCTTGATCGTCGTAAATACCTGCAGCCATACAACGGACGCCGAGTTCAAGTTCTTCATTGTCACTTGCCTGGCCATACTGACGGACCTTGGAGAGCTCGCGCTCCAACACATCCAAGTCGGTGATGCTGTTTTTGGTGTGGCCTTGCAACCCTGTTCTGGTGGCATAAGAACGAATGCGCAGGGGATCATCAGCGGCCAAGAACAATTTGCCCACTGAGGTGAGGTGTAGTGGTGCGCGTCCGCCAATCGCCCTGACAACCTGCATGCCGCTACGTTCACTGTAGGCACGCTCGACATAGATGATTTCATCGCCCTGGCGCATGCTCAGGTTAACGGGCTGCTGAATTAGCTTGTGCAGCTCGCGCATAGGGCCCAGCGCCGCGTCACGGACGTTTAGGCGGGCCTTCACAAGATTACCCAGCTCCAACAGGCGCATCCCGAGGCGGTAGCTGCCTGATTGGGGGCGATCGACAAACCGCCCGGACACCAAGTCATTCAAGATCCGGTGCGTTGTAGAGGGATGCAGACCAGCGCGTTCACTGATCTCTTTCAGCGGGATCGCCTCTTCTCTGGAAGCGAGAACGTCAATCAGCGTGAACATGCGCTCCAGCACTTGAACTGCGGGGGCGGATTGGGGGTCGTGTTCTTTTTTAGTCATGGTGCTTCGTGGCCGATGTTAACCCGTCAAAGCCCCTACACCTGTGGGTTCAATAGCCCTGTTGCATTCCAGTTGCCATTAACCAAAATTTCATGCGGTTTGAAGTTGGCCTTGTATTGCATCTTCGGGCTGCTCTCAATCCAGTAGCCCAAGTAAACATAAGGCAGCCCAAGCTGTTTGGCCTGCTCAATCTGCCAGAGCACATTGAAGGTTCCATAGCTGGCACCTTCATCGGGAGCAAAAAATGTGTACACCGCGGATAGGCCGTTGTCGAGGACATCCAAAATGGACACCATTTTGAGTGCACCCAAACTTTGCTCGCTATCTGTCGCTTCTCGAAACTCAACCAGGCGGGAGTTCACGCGACTCTGCAGCAAAAACTGAATGTACTGATCGATGCTGTCCTCATCCATACCGCCTCCGGCATGTCTGGCGAGTTGGTAGCGCAGATAGAGGTCGTAGTGTTCTCTCGAAAAGCCGAGGTTCAGTACGCGGGCCTGCAAGTTGGCGTGCTGTCTTGCCGCTCTCTTCTGGCTCTTATTGGCTTGGAATTGTTCCACCGGAATGCGTAGCGGGGTGCAGGCCTGGCACCCATCACAGTAAGGGCGGTAGGTGAACATGCCGCTGCGCCGGAAGCCCTTCTCAACGAGGCTGGAGTAGGTCGCCGTGTCAATGATGTGACTTGGCGTGGCGACTTGGGATCGGGCTTGTCGGTCCGAGAGGTAACTGCAGTCGTACGGCGCGGTGGCATAAAACTGCAGTGTTTGGATGGGGAGATCCGTCAGATCGGTCATGGCAGAGTTTCGCAAGCTGACTACAAGTGATTCCAGTATAGGTGGTCAAAGCGCCAATCGATGGGAGGCTTGGGTATGGCGGAGTCGAGGCACTGTTGAAACGTTCTTTTGTCGATCGGCCGTGCGCCCATGAAGGCCAGATGTGAGGTGACCTGCTGGCAATCAATCCATGCGACCTTGTGGTGGCGGGCAATTGCCACTAGTGCGGCCAAAGCCAGTTTGGATGCGTCGGTTCGCCTTGCAAACATCGATTCGCCAAACACGGCGTGACCAATGCAGACGCAGTACAAGCCGCCAACCAATTCACCATCTTGCCAAGTCTCAATGCTGTGCGCGTGCCCTGCATGGTGCAAGCGGAGATATGCCGCCCGGATTTCCGGCAGTATCCATGTGCCGTTTTGTCCATCGCGAGGGGTCAAAGAGCAGGCTTCAATGACTTTTTCGAAAGAGCTGTCCACCCGGATTTCAGAACCCGGGGTGTCCCGGAAACGCCGGATGGTTTTCTTGAGTGACCTGTGGAGCCGGAACTCATCCACCCACAACGTCATCCGTGGGTTTGTGCTCCACCAAAGTGTGGGTTGGCCTTCGCTGTACCAGGGAAAGATGCCATTAGAGTAGGCGCGGAGCAATGTCGCGGGCTCCAGATCGCCGCCGGCTGCGAGCAAGCCTGGGGCCGGCGAGTCCTCTCCCCAAGCCGCAGAGGTACTCGGAAATGATTCGCCGGGTTCCAACCATGGCAACAGGGGTGACGATGTAGGCATGGAAGGTAGGTGCAAAAAAACGATGACGAAGCTGGAAACAGCGGTTTTATCAGGTTAGAATACCAGTTGTCGGGGTGTAGCGCAGCCTGGTAGCGCATCTGCTTTGGGAGCAGAGGGTCGCGAGTTCGAATCCCGCCGCCCCGACCACTTTTTAAAAATCAAAGGCTCTGAAGTTTTAACGCTTTGGGGCCTTTGTTCTTTGTGCCCGTAGCTCAGTCGGATAGAGCAACAGCCTTCTAAGCTGTGGGTCGGGGGTTCGATCCCCTCCGGGCACGCCAAGTCGCTCTCTTTCCCTAAATCCTCAATTCATGTGCGGTATCTGAGATCCCAAGCCAGTGCTCAGCCGCACGGGCTAATGTTTGTGGATCGCCAGTGCTGTGGAAGTCAATCCGGCCTGCATCGGGGGATTCTTGGGTCTGCAGAAGATCGGCTTCCGCTAGCAGTCGTCGTGTCTGGCGAGCGACCGGTGCGCCGCCTTCCAGATAGCGCACTCTGTCTCCGGTTCCCATGCGCAGCGAAGACTCGGCAAATGGGTAGTGTGTGCAGCCCAATACCAAGGTGTCCATCTCGCCAGTTTGAGTGCCAAAAGTGCCCATAGCCCTCGTAAATGTTGCGCAGGATGCTCCTGTTTTTGTAGCGTCTAATTGTTCAATGGCCAGTGCAAGTCCGGGGCAGGGTTGAAGAACAAATCGTGCTTGGCTTTGCAGGCTGGCCAGCAAACGTTGGAACTTCTCACTCTTCAGGGTGCTTGGTGTCGCCATCACCCCGATCACGCCTGTTTGGCTCGCTGCCACGGCAGGTTTGAGTGCCGGCTCAATACCGATGATGGGCAAGCCAGGGTGCTCTGCCCGGAGCACATGGATGGCTGCCGCGGTTGCAGTGTTGCATGCTACGACCAGTGCTTTGATCTGGTGCTGACTTTGCAGCCAGCGGCTGATTGTGCCGGACCGATGGATCAGGTAATCGTCATCCCGCTCACCATAGGGCGCATGGCCACTGTCGGCGACATAGACAAACCTCTCGAGCGGCAACTCGGTCCTGAGCGCCCGCAGGACGCTCAGGCCACCCAGGCCGCTGTCAAACACCCCGATGGGGTGCATGCTTTCGATCGGCAATGGCTTAACGCGAAGTGACAGGAATGGACTTGAACTCGCCGGTAGCGATCTTCTTTTTCCACTCTTCAGGGCCTGTGATGTGAGCACTGGTGCCACCAGCGTCCACCGCCACAGTGACAGGCATGTCAACGACGTCGAACTCGTAAATCGCTTCCATGCCCATGTCTTCAAAACCGACCACTTTGGCAGTCTTGATGGCTTTGGATACCAGGTAGGCCGCACCGCCCACCGCCATCAGGTAGGCGCTCTGGTGCTTCTTGATGGCTTCGATGGCGACGGGGCCGCGCTCTGCCTTGCCGATCATGGCAATCAGTCCGGTTTGCGCCAGCATCATCTCGGTGAATCCATCCATGCGGGTAGCGGTTGTCGGGCCGGCGGGGCCCACGGCTTCATCGCGAACCGGGTCAACGGGTCCGACGTAATAAATCACCCGGTTAGCAAAATCCACGGGCAGCTTTTCGCCCTTGGCCAGCATGCCCTGGATGCGTTTGTGCGCGGCATCACGGCCGGTGAGCATCTTGCCGTTCAACAACAAAGTTTGGCCTGGTTTCCAGCTGGCGACTTCTTCCTTCGTCAGGGTATTGAGGTCCACTTTTTTGCTGGTCTCGTAGTCAGGTGTCCAGTTGACGTTGGGCCAGAGGTCCAAGCTTGGTGGATCCAGATACACGGGGCCGCTGCCGTCCAACACAAAATGGGCGTGGCGGGTGGCGGCGCAGTTCGGGATCATAGCGACCGGTTTGCTGGCCGCGTGCGTCGGATACATCTTGATTTTGACGTCCAACACGGTGGTCAAACCGCCCAGGCCCTGTGCGCCAATGCCCAGCGCATTGACCTTCTCCATCAGCTCCAAGCGCATTTTTTCCACATTGCTGAGTTCAGCGCCGGTTGCGGCTTTGGTCTGCAGCTCATACATGTCCAAATCGTCCATCAGGCTCTCTTTTGCCATCAGGACGGCCTTTTCAGCGGTGCCGCCGATGCCGATGCCCAGCATGCCGGGCGGACACCAGCCAGCGCCCATGGTGGGAACGGTCTTCAAGACCCAGTCCACCACCGAGTCGCCGGGGTTCAGCATGACCATTTTGCTTTTGTTCTCGGAACCGCCGCCTTTGGCTGCCACGGTCACTTCGACCGTATTGCCGGGCACGATTTCCGTGAAGATCACGGCCGGGGTGTTGTCTTTGGTGTTCTTGCGCAAAAACTCAGGGTCCGCAACCACCGAGGCGCGCAGGGTGTTGTCGGGGTGGTTGTAGCCTTGGCGCACACCTTCGTTGATGGCGTCGTCCAAGCTCCCAGTGAAGCCTTCCCAGCGCACATCCATGCCGACTTTGAGGAACACGTTCACGATGCCGGTGTCTTGGCAAATGGGGCGGTGGCCGGTCGCGCTCATTTTGCTGTTCGTCAGGATTTGGGCAATCGCGTCTTTGGCGGCCGGGCTCTGCTCGCGCTCGTAGGCGCGGGCCAGGTGGGCGATGTAGTCGGCGGGGTGGTAGTAGCTGATGTACTGCAGCGCGGCAGACACGGATTCGATCAGGTCAGCCTGGCGGATAGAGGTGGTCATGGTCGGTCTTTTCAGAGATTGGATAGCAGTGAAGGGCAAACCCGCTGAGTTTATCGAATCACACCTGCACCAGCCTGACGGCGGGCCTTGACCGATATCAGTCAGTGATTTGTAAGTGCATGGGATAACCATGCGCGCAGTTTTCAAAAAATCCGAGGAGACAAACCTGTGAGCGCATCATCTTCTGCTATCGAGTCCATGTTGGTTGAAAACCGGGTGTTCCCACCCAGTGAAGCCACGGTCAAAGCGGCCCGCATCTCCGGCATGGAGGGCTACAACGCCCTTTGCGCCGAAGCCGAGAAAGATTTCGAAGGTTTCTGGGCCCGCTTGGCCAAGGAAAACGTGGTGTGGAACAAGCCTTTCACCCGCACTTTGGATGAGTCCAACGCACCGTTTTACAAATGGTTTGATGACGGCGAGTTGAATGCGTCCGCGAACTGCCTGGACAAGCACATCGGCACCCCCACCGAAAACAAAGTAGCGGTCATTTTTGAGGCCGATGACGGTACTGTCACCAAAACCACCTACAAAGAGCTGCTGGCACGGGTCAGCCAGTTTGCCAACGCACTCAAGGCAGACGGCATCCAAAAGGGCGACCGTGTGTTGGTGTACATGCCTATGACACTGGAAGGCGTGATTGCAATGCAGGCCTGCGCCCGTATCGGCGCAACCCACAGCGTGGTGTTCGGCGGCTTCTCGGCCAAGGCCTTGCAAGAGCGCATCATTGACGCAGGCGCGGTGGCGGTGATCACCAGCAACTACCAGATGCGCGGCGGCAAAGAGTTGCCCTTGAAGTCCATTGTGGACGAGGGCATTGCCATGGGTGGCTGCGAGTCCATCAAGAATGTGTACGTGTACCAGCGCACCAAAACGGCCTGCAACATGGTGGCAGGGCGCGACAAAACGTTTGATGTAGCACTTGCCGGCAAAAGCACCGACTGTGCACCGGTACCCGTGGGCGCTGAGCACCCCTTGTTCATCCTCTACACCTCGGGTTCTACCGGCAAGCCCAAGGGCGTGCAGCATTCCACAGGTGGCTATTTGCTGTGGGCCAAGCTCACCATGGATTGGACCTTTGACTTGAAGCCTGAGGATGTGTTCTGGTGCACGGCTGATATCGGCTGGATCACGGGCCACACCTATGTGGCCTACGGCCCCTTGGCTGCTGGCGCTACCCAGATCATTTTTGAGGGTGTGCCCACTTTCCCGAACGCCGGCCGCTTCTGGCAAATGATCGAGCGCCACAAGTGCACCATCTTCTACACGGCGCCGACTGCGATCCGTTCGCTGATCAAGGCGGCTGAGAGCGATGCCTCTGTGCACCCCGACCGCTCCGACTTGTCAAGCCTGCGCATCCTCGGTTCGGTGGGTGAGCCCATCAACCCCGAAGCTTGGATGTGGTACTACAAAAACGTCGGCCACGAGAAATGCCCCATCGTGGACACCTTCTGGCAAACCGAAACCGGTGGCCACATGATGACCCCGCTGCCCGGCGCCACACCGTTGGTGCCCGGTAGCTGCACACTGCCCCTGCCTGGAATCATGGCCGCCATCGTGGATGAAGTTGGCAATGACATTGCCAATGGAACCGGTGGTATCTTGGTCGTCAAGCGCCCGTGGCCCTCCATGATCCGCACCATCTGGAATGACCCCGAGCGCTTCAAAAAGGCCTATTTCCCCGAGGAAATGGGTGGCAAGCTGTACCTTGCCGGTGACGGTGCGGTGCGCAGTGCAGACCGTGGCTATTTCCGTATCACTGGCCGCATTGATGACGTGCTCAACGTGTCCGGCCACCGCATGGGAACCATGGAAATTGAGTCCGCGCTCGTGTCCAAGTCCGATCTGGTCGCAGAAGCTGCGGTGGTCGGCCGGCCCGATGATTTGACGGGCGAGGCGATTTGCGCTTTTGTGGTGCTTAAGCGGGCCCGCCCCAGCGGCGACGAAGCCAAAGCGATTGCCAAAGAACTGCGCGACTGGGTTGCCAAAGAAATCGGACCTATCGCCAAGCCCAAGGACATCCGCTTTGGTGAAAACCTGCCCAAGACCCGTTCCGGCAAGATCATGCGCCGCTTGCTGCGCTCCTTGGCCAAGGGAGAGTCCATTACCCAGGACACCAGCACCCTGGAGAATCCAGCCATCTTGGACCAACTGGGACAGGCTTACTAAGTCAGCCTAGTTTCTCGATACGGTGGGAGCCTGTGGCGCCTGCCCATAAAAAAAGCCGCTGGGTCTCAGCGGCTTTTTTCGTTGTGAGTGACCAGCTTAGTTCAGCGAGAGAACCCAAGCCGCCAATTTCTTGGCCTCGGCCTCACTGACCTGCGAATTCGCTGGCATGTAAGCGGTGCCCCAGGCGCCGCTACCACCTTTCATGATCTTGGTGGCAAGCCGGTCTGCGGCGGTCTTGTCCCCCTTGTACTTGGTGGCCACGTCTTTGAACGCAGGGCCGAGCACTTTTTTGTCCATCATGTGGCAGGTCATGCAGTTTTTGGACTTGGCCAAGCCCTGATCCGCCCAAGCGAGGGGGCTGAGCAACACCACGGAGAGCACCCAACTACGCGATAGAAAATGATTCATCTGAAGCCTCTGTTGTTTCGCTAACATCTCTACAACGGGATTGTAGTAACGCAGGTTGACCCCCCCAACAGAAACAGGGGCAACACATTGGAGCAAATACTATGTATTTTCTGGGTTTGGGTTTGATTCTGCTGGCCATGAAATACCTGCTGATCGAGCCGGTAGCCGCGTGGGCTTGGTGGCAGGTTCTGGTGCCCTTTGCACTGGCAATTGCCTGGTGGGCGTGGGCGGACAGTTCCGGTTACACCAAACGCAAGGCCATGGACAAGGAAAATGCCCGCAAACAGGCCCGCATAGACCGCCAGCGGGAAGCCATGGGGCTGCAGGGGTCTAAAAAACGTCGTTGAGGGGCTGGAGGATAATCTCTGGCGCCCCCAATTCTGTTCAACCGAATATCTATTTCACACCATGCCAGCTTACCGTTCCAAGACCTCCACTGCCGGCCGCAACATGGCCGGTGCACGCTCTTTGTGGCGCGCGACCGGCATGAAGGATGCTGACTTCAGCAAGCCCATCATCGCCGTAGTGAATTCGTTCACCCAGTTCGTGCCGGGCCACGTGCACCTCAAAGACTTGGGTCAATTGGTCGCGCGCGAGATCGAGGCTGCGGGCGGTGTTGCCAAAGAATTCAATACGATTGCCGTGGACGACGGTATCGCCATGGGCCATGACGGCATGTTGTATTCGCTGCCTAGTCGCGACATCATTGCGGACAGCGTGGAGTACATGGTTAACGCGCACTGCGCCGATGCCATGGTGTGTATCTCCAACTGCGACAAGATCACTCCCGGCATGTTGATGGCCGCCATGCGCCTGAACATTCCGGTGGTGTTTGTGTCCGGCGGCCCGATGGAGGCCGGCAAGGTCAAGTTGCTCAACCCCACGACCCAGAAAATAGAATTCCGAAAGCTCGACTTGGTCGATGCCATGGTCATGGCCGCAGACAACAAGGTCAGTGATGCGGATGTTGCAGAAGTCGAGCGCTCTGCCTGCCCCACTTGCGGCTCTTGCTCAGGCATGTTCACCGCCAACTCCATGAACTGCCTGACCGAAGCTTTGGGCTTGTCTTTGCCCGGTAACGGTACCGTGCTGGCGACCCACGCCGACCGCGAGCAATTGTTTAAGCGCGCGGGTCACCTGGTGGTGGAGCTCTGCAAGCGTTACTACGAAGAAGAGGACAGCAGCATCCTGCCGCGTTCTATGGGCTTCAAGGCCTTCGAGAACGCGATGGCGCTGGACATTGCCATGGGTGGCTCCACCAACACCATCTTGCACATTCTGGCCATTGCCCAGGAAGCCGAAATCGACTTCACCATGGCCGATATCGATCGCATGTCCAAGATCGTGCCGCAGCTGTGCAAAGTGGCTCCGAACACGGACAAGTACCACATTGAAGACGTGCACCGCGCAGGCGGCATCATGGGCATTCTGGGTGAGCTGGACCGCGCAGGCCGTTTGCACACCGACTTGGCCACTGTGCACAGCAAAACCATGAAGGACGCGCTCGACCAGTGGGATATTGCCCGCAACCCGTCGGACGCGGTCAAGACCTTTTACAAGGCTGGCCCCGGAGGCATTCCCACCCAGGTGGCGTTCAGCCAGGCCGCCCGTTGGCCGAGCCTCGACACCGACCGCGCTGCAGGCTGCATCCGCTCTGTGGAGCACGCCTTCAGCAAAGAAGGCGGTTTGGCGGTGTTGGTTGGCAATATTGCGCTCAACGGTTGTGTCGTCAAAACCGCGGGTGTGGATGACAGCTTGCTGGTGTTTGAAGGCCCTGCCCACGTGGTGGAGTCGCAAGACGAAGCGGTCGCCAATATTTTGGCCGACAAGGTGGTGGCGGGTGACGTCGTCATCGTGCGCTACGAAGGCCCCAAGGGCGGTCCCGGTATGCAGGAGATGCTGTACCCCACCAGCTATATCAAGTCCAAAGGCCTGGGCAAGGCCTGTGCGCTGTTGACCGATGGCCGCTTCTCCGGCGGTACCTCAGGTCTGTCCATCGGCCACGCTTCGCCTGAAGCGGCTGCGGGTGGTGCTATCGGCCTGGTTCGCAATGGCGACCGCATCCGCATCGACATCCCCAATCGCTCGATCAACGTGCTGGTGTCGGATGAAGAGTTGGCAGCCCGCCGCGTGGAGCAGGACAAGCTGGGCTGGAAGCCTGCCCAACCACGCCCCCGCAAGGTGACTGCTGCTCTCAAGGCCTACGCCAAGCTGGTCATGTCTGCGGACAAGGGCGCGGTGCGCGACCTCTCTTTGCTCGATTAAGCAGCCCACACGCCGGGGCAGACGGCTGCGCCGGTGTGCTTATTAGGTTCTCATGCTGATTCATCCTCAAATTGACCCGATTGCGCTGCAATTGGGCCCGGTCGCTGTGCATTGGTACGGCCTGACCTACCTCGTCGCTTTCGGGCTGTTCCTGTTTTTGGGCGCGCGCAGGTTGCGTCAGCCTGCATTCGCGGCAGGGCAGGGTGCCTGGTCGTTCAAGGACATTGAGGACATTTTGTTCCTCGGTGTCATGGGCGTGGTGCTCGGTGGGCGCATAGGCTACTGCCTGTTCTACAAGCCGGGCTACTACGCCAGTCATCCGCTGGAAGTCTTGTACGTCTGGCAAGGCGGCATGAGTTTCCATGGTGGCATGCTTGGTGTGATCGGCTCCATGTTGTGGTTTGCCCATTCACGCAAAAAGTCGTTCTGGCAAGTCGCAGATCTGGTGGCTCCCTGTGTACCCACCGGGCTGGCCTCGGGGCGGGTCGGCAACTTCATTAACGGTGAGTTGTGGGGGCGGGTGGCGGACCCCTCGTTGCCATGGGGAATGGTGTTCCGCGATGGGGGGCCGCTGCCGCGCCATCCATCGCAGATTTATCAGTTCCTGCTGGAGGGGCTGCTGCTCTTCGTGTTGCTCTGGTGGTATGCCAGCAAGCCGCGCAAGCAAGGGCAGGTGGCGGCGGCGTTTTTGTTAGGCTATGGCATGTTCCGTTTCATTGCCGAGTTCTTTCGCGAGCCGGATGCCCACCTCGGTTTGCTAAGCCTGGGCATGAGCATGGGGCAGTGGCTCTGTGTGCCGATGATTCTGGGTGGCGCAGCTTTGTGGCTTTGGGCAGATCGCCGCAAAGCCTGATCTCACGGTCTACTGACTAAATCACCCCACCAAGGCACTCCACTTAAGCACCCCACGGGTAAGTACCGGGGGTGCTTTTTTGTTTTGCGCTCTATGATTTTCCGTAATTACCGGTAATTACGGAAAATCACCGACATTGGAAATGTTCCTCAGGAGTGTGTCTAGCGATGCGTGCTGTTCCCAATTCCTTGCATGACGACGTAGCCGACCGGCTGCGGCATCGCATTTTTGAAGGGGCATTGCCGGCGGGCGCTTATGTGGATGAGGTTGCACTCTGCACCGAATGGTCCATCTCACGCACGCCCTTGCGGGAGGCGCTCAAGGTGCTGGCTGCCGAAGGGCTGATCCGCCACGAGCCGCGGCGCGGAAGTTTTGTCAGCGAGGTCACCGAGCGGGACCTGGACGATATTTTTCCGGTCATTGCCTTGCTGGAAGGCCGCTGCGCCTTCGAGGCGGCGCGCAAGGCCACAGCGGCAGACTTGGCAGCCCTCGAGGCACTGCACCTGAATTTGCAGGCGCATGCTGCGGCAGGGCGCATCCCCGACTACTACGCTACCAACTACACGATCCACGAGGCCATCATCACCCTTGCGGACAACCGGTGGCTGGCCCAGTCGATCGCGGATCTTCGAAAAATTCTCAAGCTCGCGCGCTTGCAGCAGTTGCGTGCTCCCGGGCGCTTGGAGCAAAGCCTTAGTGAGCACCTTGCTGTGTTTGCCGCCATCCGCGCAGGGGACGCAGAGGCCGCCGATGCAGCCATGCGCAACCACTTGCTGCGCCAGCGTGAAGCTTTGCGGGAATTGGCCCATTACGGAAAGAGCAGGTTATTGGCATGACACAAGATTCCTGGATCAACCGCAACGTCGTGCGGCTACTGCCGCGGGGTTTTAAGCAAAATGTGCCTTCCACGCCCGTATCTAGTGCGCAAGATGCTCCTGATTTGATAGTGGTGAAGGCGGCATCCGGCGTTTTCAAAGGGCGTCCGCAGGTGCGCAGTACCCGTGAGCGTTTGCAGGGAACGCTGCGCCAAAGTAACGAGGCCCTGTCGCCCAGGGTGCTGCGTCGCATTTTGCAAGAGCTCCAGGCGGTGATTGATGGACGGGTGAGTGAGGTTGAAGGCGGGCGGCGGGCAGCGGCCCTGATGGCCTGGTATGCCGGCGCCACCCCGCCACGCCGCCTCGATATGTGGCTGCTGATGAGTGAAATGTTTGTGGCGGACCCGGTGAAAGCCCAAGCGGCGCAGGCACAGTTTGCTGCGGCGCTCGGCACCCCTGATGAAGCCGCCGCCGAAGTTCACTACCGCCGGGCCACGGTGTCGCCACGCCGGCGCTTGCTGCAGCGCTTCAGCGCCGATGCGGCCGGCATTCGCTTTCTGGTGAATCTGCGAGCGGAAATGCAGAGCGCATTGAAGTCCGACAAGCGGCTGCAGGCGCTGGATGTGGAGATGGAGTACATGTTCTCCACTTGGTTCGATGTGGGCTTTCTGGAGCTACGCCGCATCAGCTGGGACTCTCCGGCCTCCCTTGTCGAGAAACTTATCAAATACGAGGCGGTGCACGACATCAAGAGTTGGGCCGATGTGAAAAACCGGCTCGACTCTGACCGCCGGTGCTACGGCTTCTTTCATCCCCGCCTGCCCGATGAGCCGCTGATTTTTGTGGAAGTGGCTTTGGTGGATGCGCTGGCGGACTGCATCACCCCACTGCTGGACGAGTCTGCGGATGCGGTGGATTTGAATGCCGCTACCACGGCGATTTTTTACTCCATCAGCAACACGCAGGATGGCCTGCGGGGTGTCAGCTTTGGTGACTCGCTCATCAAGCGGGTGGTGGAGACACTGAAAACCGAGTTTCCGCGCCTCAAGACCTTTGCCACGCTGTCGCCGATTCCTGGCTTCAGAAGCTGGCTGCAAAAAAACGCGGCTGCGCAGTTGGAGCGGCTTGACGCCTCTGCGCGCGAAGAGCTGGGCCGCGCGGTAGGCTTTGAGCCGGTCACCGCGGCCCATTTTCTTGCGGCCTGCGAGACCCCTTTGGCGCTGAAGCCGACGTCGGCAGTGCGCTCCATGCTCATGCGCTGTGCCGCCCAGTACCTCGGCCGCGAAACGCTGCACGACAAGCCCCTGGACCCGGTCGCCCGCTTCCATTTGGGCAACGGTGCACGGGTGGAGCGCCTCAATTGGGCCGGTGACCCTTCGGGCAAGGGCCTGAAGCAGTCCTACGGGCTGATGGTCAATTACCTCTACGACCTGCAGCGGCTCGACAAATACCGGGAAGGCCTGGCCCATGGCCGGATTCCGGTGGCTAGTGCAGTGAGTACCTTGTATTTTTAGTCAGCGACAGTGTGTAACCCCAACAATAAGCAGGAGACAGACATGGCACATGAACAAGACTTTTCCACCCCCGACCAGGCTTGCGGCACCAGTCGCCGCCGTATTTTGGGCGCCGGCTCGGCCCTGGCGGCTGCATGGGCGCTGGCCCCTGCTGGCGCGCTGGCGCAGTCCAAGTGGCCGGCCAAGCCGGTGACGCTGGTGGTGCCGTTTCCGGCTGGTGGCGGCACCGATGCTTTTGCCCGCCCGATGTCGGCCCAGTTCGCCAAGCTCACAGGCACCCAGCTGGTGATTGACAACCGCGGCGGCGCCGGTGGCACTCTGGGGGCAGGTATCGCAGCCAAGGCTGCGCCCGATGGCTACACCTTGTTCATGGGTGCGGTGCACCACGCGATTGCCCCCAGCATGTACCCCAAGCTGGACTACGACATTGAAAAAGACTTCATCCCCTTGGCCTTGGTCGCCAACGTGCCGCAAGTGCTGGTGGTGAACCCCAAAAACGTGCAAGGCGACTTCAAGGCATTTCTGGCCCAGGTCAAGGCCAACCCGGGCAAACTCAACTACGGCTCCGCAGGTGGCGGCACCTCGCACCACTTGGCTGGTGAGCTGTTCAAACAGCAGACCGGCACCTTCATCACCCATATTCCTTACCGCGGGGCCGGCCCTGCGCTGCAAGACCTGATGGCGGGCAGTGTGGACATGATGTTCGATGGCCTGGGTTCTTCCGCTGCGCACATCAAAGGCGGGCGTATCAAGGCCCTCATGGTGTCCGGCAGCAAGCGCAGCCCGGCGTTTCCCGATGTGCCCTGTGCGGCCGAGTTGGGGCTGCCCAACTACACCGTGACCACCTGGTACGGGCTGTGGGCTCCCAAAGGCACACCGGCTGACATTCAGGCACGTGTGGTGGAAGAGGTGAACCGCATCTCCATGGCGGACGACATCAAAATCAGCTGGGCCAACAACGGCGCGGAGTTCGGCAAACTCACATCGGCGCAGTTCGGCAGCTTTGTGAGTGCCGAGGTCAAGCGCTGGGCCACGGTGGTCAAGGCCTCGGGCGCCAAACTCGACTAAGGAGCACCATGGCAGGCGGGATTGCAATCGAGCGGGATGCCTACCGAACATCCGGTGTATGGGCCCTGACCCTCACCCACACCGGCAAATTCAACGCCATGTCCCGCAGTATGTGGGCGGAGTTGAAAGCAGTGTTCGAGGCGGTGCAGGCCGACACGCGCGTGCGCTGTGTGCTGCTGCGTGGCGACCAGGGCCACTTCTGTGCCGGCGGTGATATTGCCGAGTACCCCGGCTTCCGTTTCGATGCCGCCCAACTCGAGCACTTCCATGAGCGGGAGGTGTGGGGCGGTTTGCAGGCCGTGCTTGATTGCGACGTTCCCATCATCGCCCTGATCGAGGGCAACTGCATGGGGGCGGGCATGGAGATCGCCAGCTGTTGCGATCTGCGGCTGGCAGCCGACACCGCCCGCTTCGGCGCCCCGATTGCCCGCTTGGGATTTCCGATGGCGCCGCGCGAGGCCGCACTGGTGGGGCGGGTGGCCGGAGCCACCGTCGCCCGTGCCATGCTGCTGGCCGCCGAGGTGTTTGATGCCCCGGCCATGCTCGGGCATGGTTTTCTCACCCGCGTCTGCACGGCAGCAGAGCTGGGCAGTGCGGGCCAGGAGTTGGCCGTGCGCATCGCGGGGCTGGCCCCACAAGCAGCCCGCTTGAATAAGCAAACACTTCGTACGCTAAATGAGCCTGTAGCGCCCGCAGAATATGCGCATATAGCTCCTGATTTGATAGCAAATGAGCTGCGGGATCCCTACGCCTATGCTGACTCTGCAGAGCACCGCGAGGGCATCACGGCCTTTCTCGACAAGCGCAAGCCGGTGTTTTGACCGGCTCCTCTTTTCCCTTAGATTTCACGCACCCTATGAGCAATAACAAAACCCTTGCGGCATCTGACGCGAATCTGTTCACCGCATTGCGCGCAGCTTTCCCGGCCGACATGACCCGCACTGCGGTAGAGACCGATAGCGGTTTACACTACTCCTGGCGCGACCTCGACGAGGCCACTGCCATGGTGGCCAACCTGTTCGGCTTTCTAGACTTGGCACCCGGCAGCCGGGTGGCGGTACAGGTGGACAAGTCGGTAGAGGCCCTGGTCTTGTATCTCGCGACGTTGCGTGCCGGGCTGGTGTACCTGCCGCTGAACACCGCCTACCAAAGCGCGGAAATGGAATATTTCTTGGGCGATGCCAAACCCGCGGTGCTGGTGTGCGCCGGCCGCAATTTCGGCTGGCTCAGCAAGATGGCTTTTCTGGCCGGCACCCGGCATGTGTTTTCGCTCAATGACGATCGCACCGGAACGCTTCTGGAGCGCGCTTCGCACTACCCGCGCACCCATACACCGGTGTCGCGCGCCCCGGACGATCTGGCCGCCATCATCTACACCAGTGGCACCACCGGCCGCAGCAAGGGCGCAATGCTGAGCCATGGCAACCTGCTCAGCAATGCGCAGGTGCTGCAGCAACACTGGGACTGGAAGGCCGGCGACGTGCTGATCCATGCGCTCCCGATATTCCATGTGCATGGATTGTTCGTGGCCATCCACGGTGCGCTCATCAACGGCAGCACCATGCTCTGGTGCGCCAAGTTCGAGCCTGCTACTACCTTGCGGCTCATGGCGCGGGCGACTGTGTTCATGGGCGTGCCCACCCTGTATGTGCGCTTGCTGGCCGAGGCAGGGCTGGACGCCCAGTCCACCCGCCACATGCGCCTGTTTATCTCGGGCTCTGCACCCATGCTGGTCGACACGCACCGCCAATGGCAGGCGCGCACCGGGCACACGATTCTGGAGCGCTACGGCATGTCAGAGACCGTGATGCTGACCTCTAACCCGTGCAAAGCCGCAGACGGTGAGCGGATGGTGGGCACCGTGGGCCGGCCCTTGCCCGGCGTGCAGTTGCGGGTGCGGGATGAGGCAGGGCAGCCTATGCCCACCGGAGAGACCGGCGGCATCGAGGTCAAGGGCGCCAACGTGTTTCAGGGTTACTGGCAAATGCCTGAGAAAACGGCCCAGGAGTTCACTGCAGACGGCTTCTTCAAAACCGGCGACGTGGGCTTTGTGGATGCCAAGGGCTATGTCACCATCGTCGGGCGGAGCAAAGACTTGATCATCAGTGGGGGCTACAACGTCTACCCGGCCGAGATCGAGGGCTACATCAACAACCTGCCCGGCGTAGAGGAGAGCGCAGTTGTGGGCGTGCCGGATGCCGATTTCGGCGAAGTGGGCGTGGCCGTGGTGGTGCCGCTCAAAGGGCACACCCTGGACGGCCCTGCCATGGTCACCACGCTCAAAGGCATGCTGGCCAACTTCAAGGTGCCCAAGCGCTGTGTGATCGTGGATGCGCTCCCGCGCAACGCCATGGGCAAAGTCCAAAAGAATCTTTTGCGTGAGCAGTACAAAAAATCATAAAATACGAAAAAAATGTTTTTAGTAGTTTTTGTGTGATTTTGAGTAAAGCTCTGTAGGCTGGCGTATCATCCGACCTGGCTTCAGATGAACCTCCAAGGGAGCGCCGGTATGGATGTTTTTCAAACCACGACGCAAGGCGGAATTCCTGACCCCTCCGGTCTGAATGCCTTGGCCGCCTTTGAGCCCACATGGGTGCTGGCTTTCGGGCCTGAGCCACTTTTGAGGCAGGCCCACGCCGCCTTGCTCCAGGCGGTGCCGGGTGCTGTGCTGATGGGTTGCAGCACCGCTGGCGAAATTTCCTCGGGTGGGGTGGGCGACGATTCCTTGACTCTCTCCGCCGTGCGCTGGGCGAATGTGCGCACCCTGCAGTCGTCCACCGAACTTCGCGACATGGACGACTCGTTGGATGCAGGCATCCGCCTGGCAGGCGGCCTTCCGCGCGCCGGGCTGCGGGCGGTGGTGGTGCTGGCCCAAGGCGTCAAGATGAATGGCACTGCGCTGATCGAGGGCATGACACGGGTGCTGGGCGACCAAGTGCCGCTCGTGGGCGGCATGGCCGGCGACGGTGGGGCATTTCAGCAAACAGTGGTGATGGACAACCAAGGCGTGAGCGACAACCGGCTGGTCTGTGCGGGCCTTTACGGCGACGGTTTGTCGGTTTCGCATGGGGTCTATGGTGGTTGGAGTGCCTTTGGGCCCACTAGGCGCGTCACCCGCGCTGACCGCAATGTGCTGTATTCGCTGGATGATGAGCCGGCCTTGAGCACCTACAAACGGTACTTGGGCGAATACGCCAAAGACCTGCCGGCTTCCGGCCTCTTGTTCCCTTTTTCTGTGGTGGCTGCGGACCAGGCGGCGGACGGCTTGTTGCGTACCATCTTGAGTGTGGATGAATCGGCTGGCAGTATCACGTTGGCGGGCGAGGTCGAGGAAGGGAGTTACGTGCGCATGATGCAGGCTGGCACGGACGCGCTGGTTCAAGGGGCAGAGCAGGCGGCGCAAAGCCTGGCCGTGGCCCAAGGCCCCGGGCTCGCGTTGATGGTGAGCTGCGTCGGTCGCAAAGTCGTAATGGGAGGCCGGGTCGAGGAAGAGATCGAGGCGGTTGCCTCGGTACTGGGTGATGAGGCCACACTGGCCGGCTTTTATTCGTATGGCGAAATCAGCCCGGCGCACCATGGGGCAGCCTGTTTGTTGCACAACCAAACCATGACGATCACCTATTTCTCGGAAGCGGCATGACTGAGGCATCTCGCCCCCTGCAACACAAATTATTGGCGCGCCAGGTCAAGCGCTACTTCGGGTTGGACGGCGATGCTTGGCCCGCTGTCCAGCAGGAGCTCGAGGCGCTGGCGGGCGCAGGGGGCGTGTCCCCCGCGGTTGCGAAGGTTCTGAGTGGCTTGGGGCCGCTCATGAGTCGGGTAGAGGATGCCTACCGGCAAAACGACCGGGACCTGGCCCTCAAGGCCCTGAGCCTGGAGCTCAGCTCCCAAGACCTGACCGCCAGCAATACCCGCCTGCGCAACGAGCTGGAAAGCCGCACCCGGGCGATGGACTCTTTACGGGCCACCGCCACCGAGCTGATGCTGCAGCTAGATCCGCATCACCCGCCTTTGAAGGGCGACTCGCTTGAAGATTTGTCCGAGCTGATGGGGACACTGGTGCGCCAAAAGGAGGAGAGTCAAAAAGACCTCCAATTCGCACTCACCGACCTTGCCAACCAGAAATTCGCACTCGACCAACACGCCATCGTCAGCACTACCAACGCGGCGGGCGACATTTTGTATGCCAACGACCGCTTCTGCCAGATCAGCGGTTACACCCGGGCGGAGTTGATCGGTCAGAACCACCGCATGATCAACTCAGGGACGCAAGATCAGGTGTATTTCACCAACTTGTGGGGTGTCATTTCCGCTGGACGGGTCTGGCGGGGCGAGATTTGCAACCGCGCCAAAGACGGGCATTTGTACTGGGTCGATGCGACGATTGTTCCGCTCAAAGATGAGTCCGGCACCCCGACCATGTATATCGCGATCCGCACCGATATATCGGCGCGCAAACGCATGGAGGTGAATATCAAGGCCGCTGAAGCCCGGCTGCGCCACATCACCAACACCTTGCCCGGTGTGGTGTTCCGTGTGCACGTCAACGACAAGGGCATGCACTACACCTTTGTGAATGACAAGGTGATGGAGGTGCGTGGCTTCAGCGTGGATGAACTGCTGGCAGACCCCCATGTGGCGACGCGCCAGGTCTTGGCCGAGGACTGGCCCGCGGTGCGCGATGGCATTCACCAAGCAGCCGAGGAGCGGCAGCCGTGGCAGGGCGAATACCGCATTTGCATGCCGGACAAGTCGATACGCTGGATCCGCACAGAAATCAGCCCGGAACCCGATGACGACCCCAACGGCGACCGCGTATTCACCGGCATCTGGCAGGACGTGACGCGCGCCAAAGAGGCCGATGAGCGGCTCAAAGAGGTGACTCGGCAAATCCCGGTAGCGGTGTTTCAGTACTACGTCACCAAAGGTGGTTTGTTCCGGATTCCGTTCATCAGCCAGGCGGCCGAAAGCATGACGGGCGTTCGCCCCGAGACCATGGCGGAGGACTCCAACATCTTCTTGCAGTCAGTGCATCCGGATGACCGGGACGAGGTGGCCCAGTCGCTGATTGCGGCGTCCCGTTCCGGCGCACCCTGGGGCATGGAATTCCGCATGATGAACATCGAGACCATGGAGATCACCTGGGTGCGCGGGGAGTCGCAGCCCCAGTACAAGCCCAATGGCCACATTGTCTGGAACGGCTTTTTGACTGATATCACCCAGGCCCGTCACATCTCGCAGGAGCTGCAAAAAGCCAAGGACGCTGCGGAGGCGGCCAACCGCGCGAAATCAGACTTCCTGGCCAACATGAGCCATGAAATACGCACCCCGATGAACGGGGTGATCGGCATGACGGAACTGCTGCTCGACACCACGCTGGACGCCGAGCAACAGGAGTACCTGAATATCGTGAAGTCCTCGTCCGAGGCCTTGCTCCGGGTGATCAACGATATTCTGGATTTCTCCAAAATCGAAGCGGGCAAGATGGACATTGAGGCCATCCCGTTCAACCTCGAGCGCACCATTGCCGACACCCTGAAAGCGGTCGCATTGCGCGCCCACGACAAGGGCTTGGAGGTTGTGTGGGATGTGGCCCCCGATGTTCCCCGGGCATTGGTCGGAGACCCGGGCCGCTTGCGGCAGGTGCTGGTCAATATTCTCGGGAATGCCATCAAATTCACAGCCAAAGGTGAGGTTGTGCTGCGGGTGCGTCAGTCGAAAACGCCGGAAGGCCAGCCTTTGCTCCATCTGGCGGTGAGCGACACCGGTATCGGTATTCCGGCGCACAAGCTGAGTAGCGTGTTTGATGCCTTCTCGCAGGAAGACAGCTCCACTACCCGCAAATACGGCGGTACCGGCCTCGGGCTCACCATCTGCGCCCGCTTGGTGGAGGGTATGGGCGGTGCGATCTGGGTGGAAAGCACGCCGGGAGTAGGCAGTACCTTTCATTTCACCGTGGCGCTGGTCCCTGATTTGGCCGCCCCGCTCGAGCCGACCGCCGCGATACGTTTGGATGGCTTGCACCTGCTGGTGGTCGACGACAACCAGGTCAACCGTGAAGTCTTGTGCGGTCTATTGGCCTCGTTTGGCGCCCGCACTTCCCAAGCCGAATCGGGCAGTGCCGCTCTTGCTTGGTTGCAGTCCCAGGACGCTCCAACTGGCACCGCCGCATGCGACTTGATTCTGCTCGATGCCCAAATGCCGGAATTGGATGGTTTTGCGACGGCTGCACGCATCAGAGCGCTGGCGCATTGCCAGGAGCTGCCCATGGTGCTGCTGTCCTCGGCGGGGCTGAAAGGCGATGGACAGCGTTCGCGCGAAGCGGGTATTGCGGGGTATCTTTCCAAGCCGATCGCCCGTGATGACTTGCTGCAACTGCTGTCAGATGTGTTGAAGCTGCACAAGGTGCGGCCGGAGGTGTTGGTCACCCGCCACTCGATCCGCGACACCCATCCGATGCTGGACATTTTGTTGGTGGAAGACCATGCCATTAACCAAAAACTGGCGGTGACTTTGCTGGAGCGCTGGGGGCACCGGGTCGATGTTGCGGACAACGGCCAGATTGCCTTGCAGATGTTGCCTCAGCGTCATTACGACCTGGTGTTGATGGACATGATGATGCCGGTGATGGACGGCCTGGAGGCCACCCGGCGCATCCGTGCGGGTGAGCGCGGGCGGCGGATTCCCATCATCGCCATGACCGCGAACGCCATGGAGTCTGATCGCAATTTATGCCTTGCAGCAGGTATGGACGACTACGTCTCCAAGCCGATACGCTCTGAGGAGCTCCAGCAAAAGATCACCGAGTTGACCTTCCCGGCCTCTGCGAAGACCGATCCCGCGGCTCTGCGCCCTGAGGCTGAGGCTGAGGTGGCCGCTTTAGCCCCACAAGCGACCCGTTTCGACTATGCCACTGCACTGACACAGGCTGACCAGGAGATGGTGGAGATCGTGGCCGATGTGTTTTGCGAGCAGTGGGAGCAAGACAAGGCCCGCCTGGAAGCCGACCTTGCCGCAGGTGATTTTCACGGCATGTTGCACGCCGCCCATGCCCTGAAGGCGACTTTGTCATTGTTTGAAGCGCAACCGGCCAGTGCGCTGGCCCAGCGTCTGGAGAGCATGGCCGCTTTCCGGGATACCGCAGCTGTCTCGGCGCTGATTCCCTCCCTGGTGCGCGAAGTCGAGTCTCTGGTGCAAGCCCTTCGCCAGCGTGCCGGCAGCTACGGACAGAATATTTAAGGCCATACTGTGACCATGCAGGACGTACTCATCATCGACGACACGGAAATCAACCTGATTCTTTTCAGTGCGTTGATCAAAAAGCTAGACAACTGCCGCAGCCACAACTTCGAGAGCCCCCTGCAGGCACTGGATTGGGCAGCAACCAAGCAGCCTGATTTGGTGATCGTGGATTACATGATGCCGGGCATGGACGGTTTGGAGTTCATCCAGCGCTTCCGGGCGCTGGAGGGCTGCGAGGAAGTGCCTATCCTCATGATTACCGCCAATGACCAAAAACAAGTGCGGTATCGCGCCCTGGACTCCGGCGCCAATGACTTTTTGGCCAAGCCGGTCGATAAGGTGGAGTTTCTGGCGCGCGCCAAGAACATGTTGAGTTTGAGCGCTGCGCGCCGCAAGCTCGCTGATCGCGCGGAGTGGCTGGACGCTGAGGTCAAAAAAGCCACCGCAGTGATTGTGCAACGCGAGCAAGAGACCGTATTTCGGCTGTGCAAGGCTGCGGAATACCGCGACCCCGAGACAGGAGCACACATTCTGCGAATGGCGCACTATTCCCGCTTGATTGCGAAATACCTGGGTTTGCCGGAGGCGGATCAGGATTTGATTTTGCAGGCCGCACCGATGCATGACATAGGCAAGGTAGGCATTACCGACAATATTCTCCTCAAGCCCGGGCGGCTGACGGGTCCCGAGTTCGAGATCATGAAGCAGCACGCCGAATTCGGATATGAGTTGCTGCACGGCAGTACCTCCAAGGTCCTGCAGGCGGGTGCTGAGATTGCACGCGGCCACCACGAAAAATTCGACGGGAGCGGCTACCCCCATGGCAAGAAAGGGGAGGAAATACCGCTGTTCAGCCGCATCGTGGCGGTTGCTGATGTTTTTGATGCCTTGACCTCCGAGCGTCCGTACAAAAAAGCGTGGACGCTGGAGCAAGCTGTTGATTTTTTAAATGCCGGGGCTGGTACCCATTTCGATCCGGCGTGTGTTCAAGCCTTCTTGAATGGATTCGATGAAATCCTCGAGATCCGGGACCGTTACCAGGAAGAGGAAGAGGCAGCTGGCCCGCAGATGTAGCTATACATTTGATAGCTACTCGCCCAATTATTCAATGGGCTGCAGCCTCTTTTATCTAAAAATTACTTCAAAACCAGCACCGGCACGGTGGCGTGGGTCAGCACATGCTGCGTCTCGCTCCCCAAGAGCAGCCGCTTGATGCCCTTGCGCCCGTGAGAGGCCATCACGACCAAGTCGCAGCCTTGTTTTTTGATGGTGCTGAGAATCGCGTCTGACACCACATCCGAGCGCACCACGACCGCCTTGGTTTTGATGCCGGCATCCTCTGCCGTTTTTTTGACGGCGTTCACCACCTTCTGAGCGGCATCGCTCCAGGTTTTTTCGACCTGTTTCACATCTTCGCCCACCAGGGCCATCCCGCCTTCAAAGTAGGACTGGGGGTAGCGCTGCACGACTTTGAGTGCGACCAGCTCCGCGCCGGTGAGTCCGGCCAGTTTGATCGCTGTAGCTATTGCTTTTTGAGAGAGCTTGCTGCCGTCGGTGGTGACCAGAATGCGTTGGTACATAGAGTTGCTCCTGTAGGTTCGTAGGCCTTCAGATTACGCCGCCCATTGCGGTCTGTCTTGATGTGTATCAAGGTTTATTGCGGACAGGGATCGCAGAATTCCGGCCATGCCTTCCACGCCTATTCCATTGCCTGTCGCATCCCCTTGGGAGGCGGATACCCTGAGCGTGGTGGACCATGCGGCCGAATGGAGTGCCTTCAGCCGCGAGGACCCTGCAGCCCCCGGTCACTGGGAATCCAACCTGGTGATAGAGGGCATGCACTGCGCAGCATGTGCCTTGACCATTGAAGATGCCTTGCTCAAGGTGCCGGGTGTGGAGTCGGCGCGGGTGAGTGCAGCAAACCGCCGCGCCCGCGTGCGCTGGGCGCAGGACAGGGTAGTGCCCTCCCAGTGGATGCAGGCCCTTCAGAGTGCGGGTTACCGCGCCGTCCCGGCCAACGATGTGTTTGCCGCCGAGCGCCGCAAGGCGGAGTCCCGCAAAGCCTTGTGGCAATGGCTGGTTGCCGGCCTTTGCATGATGCAGGTGATGATGTACGCGTGGCCGGCCTATCAGGCCCGCCCGGGGGATCTTGCTCTGGAGTACGAGCAGCTGTTGCGCTGGGCCTCTTGGGTTCTGTCTTTGCCAGTGGTGCTGTTTTCGTGCGGGCCCTTCTTTCGCAAGGCTTGGTCGGATGTACGCCACTTGCGGATCAGCATGGACCTGCCGGTAGCACTCGGCATGCTGATCACCTTTGCTGCCAGCACCGCGGGCACCTTTGATCCAGCAGGCATGTTCGGTCGGGAGGTGTATTTCGACTCGCTGACCATGTTTGTGTTCTTTCTTCTGACCGGGCGTTGGCTGGAGGCCCGCTTGCGCGACCGCACCGCAGGAGCGCTGGATGCATTGATGAACCGCATGCCTGACAGTGTGCTGCGACAAACCCCGGACGGCGGATGGGAGCGGGTGGCGGTGCGCCGTCTGCTGGTGGGTGACCTGATGCAGATCCGTGCTGGAGAGGCCTTTGCCGCAGATGGGGTGATCGTGCAGGGCCGCACCTGTGTGGACGAGTCTTTGCTGACGGGTGAATCCGAGGCTCTGGCCCGCAGCGTGGGCCAGTCGGTGATTGCGGGCAGCCACAACCTCGAGGGCACGGTGCAGGTGAGGGTGGTCGCATTGGGCGAGGCCACTCGCTTTGCCCAGATTCTGGCCTTGATGGAGGGCGCCTCGCTCTCCAAGCCGGGTGTCGCATTGCTGGTCGATCGTTGGGCCAGCCCTTTCTTGATCGGCGTGCTGCTGGCGGCTGGGGCTGCAGCGGTGTGGTGGTGGCCACAGAATCCGGCCCATGCGGTCATGGTGGCGGTGTCGGTTTTGATCGTGACCTGCCCGTGCGCTTTGTCCCTCGCCACCCCGGCGGCCATGCTGGCTGCCGCAGGCAACCTCGCGCGGCAGGGTTTGCTGGTGCGCAGCCTGCCCTCGCTGGAGAGCTTGGCTGCTGTTGATACGGTGGTGTTTGACAAAACCGGCACCCTCACGCGTGATGCCATGACATGTAAGGCGGTACACACCCGCCCCGGCGTGTCGCGCGAAGCCGCGTTGGCCTGCGCAGCCGGGCTGGCAGCGCATTCGCTGCATCCACTTTCCCGGGCAATTGAGCAACTTGCTGTGCAAGAAGGGGTGACTCCGGTGGCGGTGCAAGCGCCCCAGGAAATAGCCGGGCAGGGCGTGCAAGCCCATGCGCTGCCGCTCGCGGGATCGGCAGAGGGCTCCGCCGGCATCTCTGAAGGCCGTATGCGCCTGGGGTCGGCCACTTTCTGCGGTGCTGCAGCGGACGCGCCCGACGCCACTGCCCCAACCGGACCTGTCGTCCACCTGCAGGATGCGCAGGGGTGGTTAGCCAGTTTCTACTGGCAAGAAGAGTTGCGCAGTGATGCCCTGGGTGTCATTGCTGCCTTGCAAGCGCAGGGGGTGGAGGTGCATTTGCTCTCGGGCGACCGCGTTGCCGCTGCACGAGCCATGGGGCAACGTCTTGGCATCACGCACGTAGCGGGCGGCTGCTCGCCGGCGGACAAGTTGGACTATGCGCACCAGTTGCAAGGCCGCGGCCACGTGGTGGCCATGGTGGGCGATGGACTGAATGACGGCCCGGTGTTGGCGGGGGCCCATGTGTCTTTTGCATTCGGGCGGGCGGTGTCGATCACGCAGTCCCGTGCCGATTTTGTGGCACTCGGTGACCAGTTGCACAACGTGTACACCGCGCTGATGCTGGCCCGCAAAACACTCCGGGTGGTGCGGCAAAACCTGTGGTGGGCGCTTGCCTACAACGTGGCGTGCATACCGTTGGCGATCGCCGGCTATTTGCCTGCATGGCTGGCCGGTCTGGGTATGGCGGCCAGCTCTTTGCTGGTCGTGCTCAACGCCTTGCGCTTGTCATCCGGCAGCAGCCTGCAGACCTCGGGCAGCGGTGTGCTACCTGCGGTCAATTTTTCAACCCGGGGGGCGTGATGGACATTCTGTATCTATTGGTACCGCTGTCGGTGGTGCTGGTGTTTTTCATTCTGGCCGGGCTCTGGTGGGCCATAGACAGGGGGCAGTTTGAAGACATCGAGTCTGAAGGGGAGCGCATTTTGCGCGAACCCTGAAAAAGGTTCCCCGCTTTTTCTCTGCCGGTTGATGTGGGTCAACTCGCTCGAGTAAAGCCCGACAGACACTCGCTGTGAAGCAATCCAAGAAGAGGTAAATATGGCATTTCCAAATCAGCAGGCGACGGCGTACAACGATACCGTTGTGCGCCAGTTCGCCATCATGACGGTGGTCTGGGGAGTGGTCGGCATGTTGGTGGGCGTGATCATTGCCGCCCAACTCGCCTGGCCCGAACTCAACTTCGGTATCCCCTGGCTCAGCTACGGGCGGCTGCGCCCCCTGCACACCAACGCGGTGATTTTTGCGTTCGGCGGTTGCGGCTTGTTCGCCTCGGCCTACTACGTCGTGCAGCGCACCTGTCACGTGCGCATCTTCAGTGACAAGCTGGCAGCATTCACCTTCTGGGGCTGGCAGTTGGTCATCTTGGCGGCTGCACTTTCATTGCCCATGGGGTACACCTCCGGCAAGGAATACGCCGAACTGGAGTGGCCTATTGACATTCTGATCACCCTGGTCTGGGTGTCGTTTGCCGTGGTGTTTTTCGGCACCGTGGGTACCCGCAAGGTCAAGCACATTTATGTGGCCAACTGGTTCTTTGGCGCCTTCATCATTGCGGTAGCCATCCTGCACTTGGTGAACAGTGCTGCGATTCCTGCAGGCTTGATGAAGAGCTACTCGGCTTACGCCGGTGTGCAAGATGCGATGGTGCAATGGTGGTACGGCCACAATGCGGTGGGCTTCTTTTTGACGGCCGGCTTCCTGGGCATGATGTACTACTTCATCCCCAAGCAGGCGGAGCGGCCTGTCTACAGCTACCGCCTGTCGATCGTCCACTTCTGGGCGCTGATCTTCACCTACATGTGGGCGGGCCCACACCACCTGCACTACACGGCGCTGCCTGACTGGACGCAGTCGGTAGGCATGGTGTTCTCGCTGATTCTCTTGGCGCCCAGCTGGGGCGGCATGATCAACGGCATCATGACCCTATCGGGTGCTTGGCACAAGCTGCGCGACGATCCCATCCTGCGTTTCCTGATCGTGTCCCTGTCCTTCTACGGCATGTCCACCTTCGAGGGCCCAATGATGTCCATCAAGACAGTCAACGCCCTGAGCCACTACACCGATTGGACCGTGGGCCACGTGCACTCCGGCGCTTTGGGTTGGGTGGGTCTGGTGACCATGGGTTCGATGTACTACCTGATTCCCCGCCTGTTTGGCCGCAAAGAGATGTACAGCGTCAAAGCGATTGAGCTGCACTTCTGGACTGCCACGATCGGCATCGTGATCTATATCGCGGCGATGTGGATTGCCGGTGTGATGCAAGGCCTGATGTGGCGCGCCATCAACCCTGACGGCACTTTGACCTACACCTTCGTTGAGTCGGTGAAGGCGACCTATCCCTTCTATGTGCTGCGTTTGTTGGGTGGACTGCTGTACCTGGGCGGCATGTTGATCATGCTGTGGAACACCCTGATGACTGTTACTGCCGGACGCGCCAACACGGTGGCGATCCCCGCGGCAGCCCACGCTTAAAAGGAAATTTGTATGGCAAACGAAAAAAGTGCATCCCGTCTGTCGCACGAGAAGATCGAGACCAGCAACTTTCTGATGATCGTGTTGATCCTGCTGGTCTTGCTTGCAGGCGGCATGGTGGAAATTGTTCCGCTGTTCTTTCAAAAGTCGACCACGGAGCCGATCAAGGGTATCCAGCCCTACACCGCACTGCAGCTGGCCGGGCGTGATGTGTATATCCGCGAAGGTTGCTACAACTGCCACTCGCAGATGATCCGCCCCTTCCGGGCCGAGACTTTGCGCTACGGCCACTACTCGGTAGCGGGGGAGTCGGTGTACGACCACCCCTTCCAGTGGGGTAGCAAGCGTACTGGCCCGGACTTGGCTCGTGTGGGCGGCAAGTACAGCGATGAGTGGCATCGCATCCACTTGGTGAACCCGCGTGATGTGGTGCCTGAGTCCAACATGCCGGCCTACCCCTGGTTGGAGAAAAACCTGGTGGACGCGGAAAGCCTGCCATCGCACCTGCGCGCACTGCGCAAGGTGGGCGTGCCCTACACCGACGAGCAGATCGCCAAGGCGTCTGAAGAGGTCAAGGGCAAAACTGAACTCGAAGCCACGATCGCGTATTTGCAGGTCTTGGGCCTGGCGCTGAAATAAGGGGAATCACATGGATATGGATGTCAACACCCTGCGCTCCGTCACCACGGTTATCAGCTTCGTGGTCTTTATCGCGATTGTCCGTTGGGCCTGGTCGAAAAGCCGTGCCCACGACTTTCAGGACGCCGCCAATCTGCCGTTTGAGCAGGACTGAGCCTCGTAAGGAATCAAAATGAGTGACTTCACAAGCAACTTCTGGTCGGTCTATGTGACCGCCGTAACGGTCATCGGCATTGCAGCCTGCCTGTTCCTCTTGTGGTTCAGTGGCAAAGCCAAAGCCATGACCGCCCACGACAACACCACCGGCCACGTGTGGGACGGTGACCTTCGCGAGATGAACAACCCTCTGCCACGCTGGTGGGTCGGGCTGTTCGTTATTACGATCATTTTTTCTGCGGTTTACCTCGCGTTCTACCCGGGTCTGGGCGCTTCAGCCGGCAAACTTGGCTGGACCTCTAGCGGTCAGTTCCAAGCGGAAATTGCCAAGGGGGAGGCCGACATTGCGCCGATTTATGCGCGCTTTGACGCCATGTCGGCTGAGGACATCGCCAAAGACCCGCAAGCCCATGCGATTGGCGAGCGTTTGTTCATGAACAACTGCTCTCAGTGCCATGGCTCCGATGCCCGGGGTTCCAAAGGTTTTCCCAACCTGACCGATGCCGATTGGCTGCATGGTGGCTCGCCCGAGAAAATCATGGAGACGCTGAACCAGGGCCGTGTCGGCCAGATGCCTCCCATGGCGGCGGCAGTGGGTTCGGGTGATGACGTGAAAAACCTGGCCAACTACGTGTTGAGTTTGTCAGGCAGTCCGCACGATTCGGTGCGGGCCAACTTGGGCAAGTCCAAGTTCGCAGCTTGCGCGGCCTGTCACGGCTCCGACGGAAAAGGCAACCCTGCGTTGGGTGCGCCCAACCTGACCGATGACATCTGGCTCCATGGCTATGGCGAGAGCGCCATCATCAACATCGTGAACAACGGCAAGGTCAACCAAATGCCTGCACAGGTGCAGAAGCTCTCACCCGCGCAAATCAAGGTGTTGTCGTCCTATGTATGGGGCTTCTCCAACACCGGTGTGGCCAAGTAACGCTGGCTGAACCCTGAAGGATATTCCTTGAACGCACCTGCCTCTACTGCCGAGAAGAAGATCATCCCGATCGTCGCGTCACCGGACAAGGGGTCTATTGCCCCGCCACCTGGTGCCGACGAGGAGACGATTGCCCTGTACGAAGCGCATCAAAAAATCTACCCGCGCAGCGTATCGGGCTACTTCTCGAAGTGGCGGTGGGCGCTGGTGTTTCTGACCCAGCTGGTGTTTTATGGATTGCCGTGGTTGGAGTGGGGGCAGCGCCAGGCGGTGCTGTTCGATCTCGGGGCACGGCGGTTCTATATCTTCAACCTCGTGTTGTATCCGCAGGACTTTGTGTACCTCACCGGCATTCTGGTGATTTCTGCACTCTCCTTGTTTTTGTTTACGGCGGTGGCCGGGCGCTTGTGGTGCGGCTACGCCTGCCCGCAAACGGTTTACACCGAAATCTTTCTCTGGCTGGAGAAGCTGGCCGAGGGGGACCGGTCTGCCCGCATGCGGCGTGACGCGGGCCCTTGGACACTCGACAAAGTCTGGCGCAAAGCCGCCAAGCAATGCATGTGGATTGCTGTTGGCTTATGGACAGGCTTTACCTTCGTGGGCTACTTCACGCCCATCCACAGCCTGGGCATGGAGCTCTTCGCCTTGTCCATGGGCCCTTGGGAAACCTTCTGGGTACTGTTTTACAGTTTTGCCACCTATGGCAATGCCGGCTACATGCGTGAGCAGGTCTGCAAATACATGTGCCCGTATGCGCGCTTTCAGAGTGCCATGTTTGACAAAGACACCCTGATCGTGACCTATGACGAATTGCGCGGAGAACCCCGTGGCGGGCGCTCCAAGAAAGCCGATCTCTCCACCCTCAAGCTGGGCGCGTGTATCGACTGCAGCTTGTGTGTGCAGGTCTGCCCGACCGGTATTGATATCCGCAAGGGGCTGCAGTACGAGTGCATTGGCTGTGGTGCCTGTGCCGATGTGTGCGACACCGTCATGGACAAAATGGGCTACGCCCGTGGTCTGGTGAAGTACTCGACCCAGAATGCAGTGAACCAGCGCTGGAGTGGTGCCGATATATTGCGCCATGTGCTGCGCCCCCGGGTGCTGGTGTACAGCAGTGTCCTGCTGGCGGTGGTGCTGGCGATGCTGGTCAGCCTGTGGATGCGCGCGCCTTTCAAGGTGGACGTGGAGCGCGACCGCAGCACACTGGCCCGCATCGTGTCGGGCGGCCGGCTGGAGAATGTGTACCGCCTGCAGATCATGAACGCCCGGGAGACCCACCAAACCTTTGAGGTGAGCGCCGAGGGCTTGCCGGACCTGACGCTTTCCACCGATTCCAGCATGGAAGTCGGCCCGACCGAATCCCGCTGGATTGCGATTCGCGTGCAGTTGCCGTATGAAGGTGCAACTCCGGGATCGCATCCCATCCATTTCACGGTGAAATCGGCCCCTGACGCTGCCGTGGTAACCGAGAAGTCCGTATTCATAGTTCCGCGTTAAGAAAGCCACTTTATGACCAACCCGTCAAGCTCATCGACCCCCGCAGCCCCCTGGTGGAAGTTCGGCCATGTGTGGCTGGTGGTGTCCGGCCCGCTGATCGTGGTGGTGGCGAGCTTCCTGACTTTCTATCTGGCCGCCCGCGGTATGGACCCGGTCGTCGATGAAAACTATTACCAGACTGGCCTGGACATTAACAAGACCCTGGCCACCCAACCTGAAAGCCTGGCACCCGCCATGCAGGCCCGTAACCATGCAGCTACTGGCATCGTGCCAGCCGCTGCGCCTGCCCGTTGAGCGGTAGGCAAGGAGCAACGTGATGCCGAGAGCCCCATGGATGGCTGTCGTGTGGCCCGCTTTTCTGGCGGCAGGCGTGCTGGAAATCGTGGTGTTCGCATTCATCGATCCCCACGATCTGCATTGGAACGACGCGGCTTTGCCGCTGTCACGCCAAGGAATTTACACCGTGGCGTTTTTCGTGTTCTGGGGGGTGACGCTGGCTTCTAGCGCGCTCACGGCTTTGCTCGCTATGAGCGCTGCAGACGTCAACAACTAGCGAGCGTGTTATCGCTCAGTTGCAGACTTTGGGGTTGACGATGTCTTTGAGGGCATCGGTGTTCAGGATGCGCACGTGCCGTTGCTTGACTTCCACAATTCCGTCGTCCACGAACTTGGAGAAGGTGCGGCTCACGGTTTCGAGTTTCAAGCCCAAGTAACTGCCAATTTCTTCACGCGTCATCCGCAGCACCAGTTCTGACTGCGAGAAGCCGCGGGCGTGCAGGCGTTGCACCAGGTTCAGCAGAAATGCGGCGAGTCGCTCTTCGGCCCGCATGCTGCCCAAGAGGAGCATGACGCCATTTTCGCGCACGATTTCGCGGCTCATGATTTTGTGGACATGGCGCTGCAGCGAAGTCACCTCGCGCGACAGCTCTTCAATCCGGTCGAAGGGCATGACGCAGACCTCTGCGTCTTCCAGAGCCACGGCGTCGCAAGTGTGGTGGTCGTTCACGATGCCATCGAGTCCGACGACCTCTCCCGCCATTTGAAAACCGGTGACCTGGTCGCGCCCGTCTTCAGAGGCTACGCAGGTTTTGAAGAAACCGGTGCGGATGGCATAGAGGCTGGTGAACTTTTCACCGTTGCGAAACAGGGTTGCGCCGCGTTTGATTTTGCGGCGGCTTGCGACCACGTCGTCGATTTTGTCGAGTTCGGCGGGGCTCAGGCCCAAGGGCATGCACAGCTCGCGCAGGTTGCAGTTGGAGCATGCGACCTTGATGGTGTGGGTATTCAATGCCCCGGCTCCCACCGGCGTGATGGCGATAGAAGCGTGGGCGTCCTGAGACTTGGCGGTAGGCATTGCGTGTTCGAGCATGGTGTTCCCCTGATGCAAGTCAATTATGGTCCGGGTCATCCTGAAACTCCTTGATGTAAATCAAGGAGCCTGAAGGCTGTTTCGTTCACAGTCTGTGCGCTAGCTTGGAGTATTCATGAACGCAGCCCTTGGTTCCGCACCCATTTCAGAACAACTGTTGACCCGCTTTGATGTTTCCGGGCCACGTTACACCTCGTACCCGACCGCCGACCGCTTTGTAGAGGCGTTCAGCGCGGACGATTACTCCCAAGCACTATTGCAACGCCGCTCCGGTGCTGCCGCGCTGGCCTTACCTTTGTCTTTGTATGTGCACATTCCGTTTTGCGAATCGCTGTGCTACTACTGCGCCTGCAACAAAATTATCACCAAGCACCATGACAAAGCGGCCACGTATTTACGCTATTTGACACGGGAGGTGGAGTTACACACCCGGTTGATGGGTACTGGGCAGTCCGTCAGCCAGTTGCACCTCGGGGGCGGTAGCCCCACCTTTTTGAGTGACACCGAGCTGCGGGAGCTGATGGCGATGCTGCGCCGCAACTTCAGCTTTGTCGCCGGTGGTGAGTATTCCATTGAAGTAGATCCCCGGACGGTAGACGCTGCGCGCCTGGATACCCTGGCCGAACTCGGCTTCAACCGCCTGAGCTTCGGGGTGCAGGATTTTGACCCTGCGGTGCAAAAGGCCGTACACCGGGTGCAACCTGCCGATCAGGTGTTTGCCTTGGTAGAGGCGGCACGCGCACGCGGGTTTGAGTCCATCAATGTGGACCTGATTTACGGCTTGCCCCGCCAGAGCCCCGAGTCGTTTGACCGCACATTGGCTCAGGTGAACGCTTTGCGGCCGGACCGTATCGCGCTATATGCCTACGCCCATTTGCCTGAGCGCTTCAAGCCTCAGCGCCGTATTGCGACTGTGGAGTTGCCGGGTGCTGCTTCCAAGGTCTCCATGTTGGCGCATTCCTTGGCGTCTTTCATGGGGGCGGGCTATGTGTATGTGGGCATGGATCACTTTGCACTGCCGGACGATTCGTTGGCAGTGGCGAAGCGGCAAGGGCGCCTGCACCGCAACTTCCAAGGCTACAGCACCCAGCCCGACTGCGACTTGATCGCTTTGGGCGTGTCTGCCATCGGCCGCATCGGCGCTACCTACAGCCAGAACGCTAAAACGCTGGAAGAGTATTACGACTACCTGGACCAAGGCCGTTTTCCCATCGTGCGGGGAATGGCGGTTACGCGGGACGATCTGGTTCGTCGCGCAGTGATCATGGCGCTGATGTGCCAAGGCAATTTGCAGTTTGAGTCGATCAATCTTGCCTATTTGCTGGACTTCAAGAGCTACTTTGCCGCCGAGCTCGAAACCTTGCGGGGGCTGGAAGAGCAGGGACTGGTGTCCTTGGACGACACGGGAATTCAAGTCACCAGCCAGGGCTGGTTTTTTGTGCGGGCCGTGGCCATGGTGTTTGACCGTTATCTCCAGACGGACCGCACCCGTGCCCGCTTCTCCAAAATCATTTGACGCGTCCGGATGCAATCTTCTTTGGCAGTGACAGCATTGCTCATGGGCTTGGTGGGTGGGCCTCACTGCATTGCTATGTGCGGTGCGGCGTGCGCCGGCATCGGGCAGGCAGCTGGACCCCGGCGGACACCGGCCATGTTGAGCTTCCAGGCGGGCAGGGTCATTGGCTATGCCGCACTCGGTGCCTTGGCCGCAGCATCGGTGCAGGGTTTGGGTTGGCTCACCGTGCAGTCTGCTGCGCTCCGGCCAGTGTGGTCTTTGCTTCATGTGGCCGCCACTGTATTGGGGTTGGTGCTTTTGTTTTCTGGGCGTCAGCCCCTGTGGTTGCAGGCAGGGGCGCGTAGCGTCTGGGCCAGGGTGCGCAAAGTCGGGGCAGGGGGCGTGTTGGCCGCTCCCCTGGGGTTGGGGGTGGTGTGGTCCCTGTTGCCTTGCGGCTTGCTGTATTCGGCGTTGCTGCTGGCATCCCTGTCGGGCGAGCCCTTGTCCGGTGCAGCAACCATGGCACTTTTCGCCCTGGGCACCTCGCTGACCATGATGGCGGGGCCGTGGTTGTGGCTGCGCTTGGGTTTGTCCCGCATGGGCGATGGAACGTGGGGTATCCGCCTGGCCGGCGCGGCCTTGGCAGTAGCCTCAGGGTGGGCTTTGTGGATGGGATTGGTGCACAATAAAGCTCCGTGGTGCGCCACCGGCTAGCCCTGAACAACCCCGTTTTCAGGCGGCCTACTGCTTACGCAGACCCAACGAAAGTCCGCCTGCATGCTAGACCCCTCCCACTCGGAAGAGAAGCTTCGGATCGAAGACCTGCGCAGCTTCAAGATTCTGGATACCCCTGCTGAGCAGGCCTATGACGATGTGGTCAAGCTGGCCTCTTACATTTGCGACACGCCGATCGCCCTGATCTCCCTAATTGATGAAGACCGCCAGTGGTTCAAGGCCCGTGTGGGCCTGAATGCGATGGAAACGCCGCGAGGTCAGGCCTTTTGTGCCCACGCCATTCTGGATCCGGACCGGGTGATGGAGGTGCCAGACACCCAGCAGGACGCGCGCTTTGTAGACAACCCACTGGTGACTGGCGACCCGGGTATCCGGTTTTATGCCGGCGCGCCGCTGCTCACCCCTTCGGGTGCAGCACTCGGCACGGTATGCGTGATCGACAGGGTGCCCCGCAAATTGACCGAGCGCCAGTCAGAGGCCTTGCAGGCCCTCTCCCGCCAGGTGGTGCAGTTGTTGGCGTTACGCCGCGTGAATGCCGAGCTGGAGCTAGTGACCAAGGCGCAGACATTGCGCCACCAGCAACTGGAGAACCAGCAGCGTCGCATTGAAGAGCTCAACCATGACCTGCAGGAGCAGACCCTGACGGATCCCTTGACGGCTTTGAAAAACCGCCGCGCTTTTGATACCTTGTTGTCCCATGAGTTTGCGCGCTCCCTGCGCTCCAAATCGCCGCTGTGCCTGTTGATGGTGGATGCAGACCATTTCAAAGCCTACAACGATGCCTTTGGCCATGTGGCGGGCGATCAGGCCTTGATGTTCATCGCACTGGCAATCAAAAGCCAGGCGCGCGCTTATGACCACGTGGCACGCTATGGTGGCGAGGAGTTTTGCGTCATCCTGCCCGATACCCAGCTGAACGAAGCGCTGGTGGTGGCCGAACGCATCCGGGATTCGATCAAGTCCATCCACGGCCTGCGCAGGCCCATGTCTGCCAGCATTGGTGTGGCGTATTCCGAAGGCATCAGCAGCCCCAAGCGGTTGGTGGAGCTGGCGGACCGCGCCATGTACCTGGCCAAGCAGGGCGGGCGTGACCGGGTAGAGATTTTTCTGCCTCCGACCTGAGCCCGCGGCAGGGTGGGCGCGAGGCTGGGATAATCCGGCCATGCCCGCTTTAGAAAACAAGTCTGCTGTGCCGGACTCCCTGTGGCGCCTGTCCGTGGCGCCGATGATGGACTGGACTGATAGACATTGCCGCTATTTCCACCGCCTATTGAGCCGCCATGCGCTGCTGTACACCGAGATGGTGACCACGGGTGCGCTCATCCATGGGGATGTGCCGCGCCATTTGCGCTTTAACGCCGAAGAACACCCCGTCGCCTTGCAGCTGGGCGGGAGCGAGCCTGCTGATCTGGCGCGTGCTGCCAAGTTGGGCCAGGAGTGGGGTTATGACGAGATCAACATCAACTGCGGCTGCCCGTCCGAGCGGGTGCAGCGCGGCGCATTTGGCGCCTGCCTGATGAACGAAGCCCCGCTAGTGGCGGACTGCGTGAAGGCGATGGTGGATGCGGTGGATGTGCCGGTGACCGTGAAGCACCGCATCGGGATTGACAAGGAAGAAAGCTACGGCTTTGTCCGCGACTTTGTGGGTACCGTGGCCGATGCCGGTTGCACCGTGTTCATTGCCCACGCGCGCAACGCGTGGCTCAAAGGCCTGAGCCCCAAAGAGAACCGCGAAATACCGCCCCTGCGCTACGAGCTGGTGTACCAGCTCAAAAAAGACTTTCCGCACCTCACCATTGCCATCAATGGCGGCATTACCAAAACAGCCCAAGTGGCGGGACATCTGGAGCACGTAGACGGCGTGATGCTGGGGCGCGAGGCGTACCACAACCCCTGGTGGTTGGCCGAATGGGACAGCGCGTTTTACGGCGCCCCCGAGCGGGACATTACCCGCGAGATGGTGGAAGCGCAGATGGTGGACTACATGGAGCGTGAGGCCGCGCAACACGGTACCCACTGGTACAGCATTGCGCGCCACATGCTGGGTTTGCGCCACGGCTTGCCCGGTGCCCGGCGCTGGCGGCAGGTGTGGACCGATCACCGCCTCAAGCACCTTGGCGCCCGCGAGGTGATGGCCCTTGCTCATCTACCAGAGTCAAATAGGGCTCCAGCGCCCGTATAGCCTGCGGGAGGTGCTACTAATTCAGTAGCGTTTCAGCGACTTCTGTGGGTTGGGTGCCGGCCAGGATGGACTTGGCCCGCGCCACTTCGTCGTCACTGCCGTGCACCATCAGCACGTATTTGTCGGCCTTGAGGGCGGTCTCGTACACGATGACTTGGTCCTTGGGAACACCCAGCTGGCTCAAGGCGGCGCCTACTGCCGAGAGGCCCCCAACCAACACCGCGCCTTCGAGCGCGCTGATGACGACCGACACAATCGGCCCTGCCATGGCGATCATGCCCAAGGGCGGCAGCATGAAGACGGCAGGTGCCATCAAAATGCCCCACATGCTGCCCCAGAAGGCGCCGGTGCTGCCCCAGGCGCGGATCTTGTCGCCGGTGCTGTAGAAGCCCACCGGGTGCTCTTCGCTGTGGTAGCCCTTGCCGATGAGCGAGAGTTTTCTCACATCAAAGCCGAACTTCTTGAGCGTTTGAATAGCGGTCTCTGCCTCCTCGTGGGAGTTGCAGATGGACACTGAAGCGTTGGTATGGGCTTGCATGTGCTGCCCTCAGAAGGTCATGGTCATTTTGTCGACCACGCTAGTCACACCGGGCGTGCTCCAGGCGGCTTCTTTGGCGGTGTCCCGCTCGGTCCAGTTGCTGACATTGCCAGTCAGGGTGAGGGTGCTGCCGTCAATGTCGATGTTGATCTTGCCGGCGTCCGTGTGGGCGCGGCGCACCAAGGCGGCTTCGATGTCGGCTTTGGCCGCGCTGAGCTTGGTGCCGGGCTGCAAAATGATCTGGTTGGACACCCCATTCACGCCCATCAGGTAGCGCACAGCTACAGCGGCAGCCAGTTTCTGGAACTGCCATTCGGTTTGGCCTGTCAGGGTGATCCAGCCTTTTTCAACGGTGACGTTCACCTTGTTGCCCAGTGGGGTGGACATCCATTGCAGCGCGTTTTTGGCGGAGTTGGCAATGTCGCTGTCGTTGCGGATGCCACTGGAGGCCAGCTTTACATCGATTTCAACGGCCAAGGCGCGCACGCCTACTACGCGGCGCGCGGCTTTTTCGGCGTGGTATTTCTCTTGGTAAGTCATCACATGGCCGGCCAGAGTGACGACGCCATCTTTGGCTTCCACGCCGATGTTCTCAGCGTGGACCGAGGGTTCCCAGTGGAGTTCAGCCAGCACGTCTTGTTGGAGTTGGAGATCGGTTTTCATGGGTTTCCTTGGGTGGTTGGAGGAGGGGGCAAGGTCAGGGGGTTAGTAGTGGTAGCGCAGGCCGAGCTTGGTGGCGCTGATGCGGTCGGTGCTGCCGCCGGGGAACTTCATGGTGTGCTCCTCGTACATCAACACGCCGGACCATTGGGCTGCCAACTGCAGCTCCACGCCCAGGCCATAGCTCCAGCCAAAATCACGTTCGCTGCCGGATTGCACGCCGGACGTAGGCGCGCTGCTGACATCGGTGCGGCCGTAGGTGGTACCCACCTTGCCCAGTAGGTTCCAGGAGGGGTTGAGCGGCATGCGGCCGATCAGGTTCAGGTTGATGCCATCCGCGGTGGTGCGGCCGCCGGCACGGTTGACCGAGCCGAAGTCGGTGTAACCCACCTCCAAACCCCAGTTGGGGCTGAACACATAGTTGCCCATGCTGACGCTGTAGGCGGTGGCCCGTTGGTCATTGTCGAAAATGCCGAATCCGTTGCTGGGTTTGGAATAGTCGGATGAGCCGACACTGATGTCGATATAGCCCGGGCTGTAGGCGTTGCCGCGGGCGGGTGACATCTGGGCGGCGGCGGGCGCCATGGCAAACGGCGCGGCAAGACACAAGGCCAGTCCTGCCAACGTGGCGCCTCGAGCGCGCGGGGTGTGGCGGGGGGCGGGGATACGGGGTGTGTGCATAGTGAGCAGCCTTTAAAGAGAAAAGAACCGGATCACTCCGGGAGACAACCTCACTGTGGGCGACTTAAGCGCCGCCATCTGTGCGCAAGCGCGCCTAGGCAGCACGGATCTGATAAATCGACACACCCGTGACAGACGGCTGCCAACAGGTGCGGCACTATGTACTTTGTAGTTGGCGATTTTTAAGCCAAATTGGCATGTAGCGCAGGCAGAATATGCGCGAGTAGCTATTAAAAAAGGAGCAAATTCCCATGGCAGATAACCCGCAGAAACCCGCGTTCGATGGCGACATGGCGGCGTACACCGCATTGGGCGGCGCGGTGTACCGCGCATCTGCGCTCACGCGCGGCCCCTGGCACCCGCAGCAACAACACGCCGGCCCGCCGATCGCCCTGGTGAGCCACGCCTTGGAGGCCGCGGCCCAAGCGCATGGGCTGCACCACCTAGCCCGCTTGACTGCCAATTTGTTGCGCCCCGTGCCGATTGCCGATATCGAAGTCAGGGTACAAGAAGACTATGTGGGTCGAAATGCCGGCCACTTCTCTGCGGTCGCCCTGGCGGATGGCAAAGAGCTGATTCGCGCCACCGCACTGTTTCAGCGCGAGGACGAGGTCGGCCTGCCCGATGGCCTGCCCGGTCACCCCTTGCCGCTGGCACCCAAGCAGCCGGATGTGTCACCCGTGCAGCGCTTCCCGTTTGCGCACCATGAATGGGGCTACCCCGATCTGGTGGAAACGCGCACGGCCCAGGGCCGTATGTTTGACGGCCCGAGCGCGGTGTGGTTTCGCATGAGCCATCCGCTGGTGATGGGCCAAACGCCTAGCGCCTACCAGCGTGTGGCGGTGGCAGCCGACTCGGGCAACGGCATCAGCGCGATTCTGGATTTGTCCACCCACGTGTTTGTGAACTCCGACCTCACCATCAACCTGCTGCGCAAACCGGTGGGTGAGTGGGTGTGCTTGGACGCTCGCACCCATTTGTCCAGCCATGGCGGAGGGCTGGCGGAGTCGGCTCTGTACGACGAGCTGGGATTGATCGGGAGGGCTACGCAGAGCTTGTTTGTGAGGCGTCGCTACAGCGCGTAGCGGTGGCGGCCGACTCGGGCAACGGCATCAGCGCGATTCTGGATTTGTCGACCCACGTGTTTGTGAACTCCGACCTCACCATCAACCTGCTGCGCAAACCGGTGGGTGAGTGGGTGTGCTTGGATGCCCGCACCCATTTGTCCAGCCACGGCGGGGGGCTGGCGGAGTCGGCTCTGTACGACGAGCTGGGATTGATCGGGCGGGCGACGAAGAGTTAGTTTGTGAGGAAACGATAGCTAGGTGGTTTGGGGGATCGTCCTTTCCGAGCAGGGTAGACTAGAGGAGTTTTGGCTTGGTGCTGCTGATGGGCAATAAAAGACCCAGGCGCGCTTTCATCGGCACCACTTAAGACTGGTGGCCTAGTTGTGTTGATCTAGAGCTGATGCCGGATTGATGAACCCGTTCCAATGGCTCCTGAAGTGTGCTACCCGCGCTATTGCTTGGCGGTCCTCGTGTACCTTAGCGCCGGAGGCCTGATAGATATTCTTAGTCGAAGTTTTATTTCTGGTTAGGCGTGTTTCTTATGAAGTTTTCGTATTTTTTATCCCGAATCACACTGGCCTTGGGTGTGTTGGGCTGTGCTTCTGTCGTCAACGCCCAGTTCGGCAATCCCAGCACTTTTTCTAATGCAGGCCAGGTTGGAGCAGAAGCGCCCGTTCGCAACTTGCCATCTACCGCCAATGGTGCCGCAAGCGCTCCCAATCAAGTCAGGGGCGTTGCTTTGCCCAGCAGGCAGGCTAGGTCCAATGAACCGCCTGTCGCCAGTGAGTCGGCGTTGACGTTGCCTGAAACGGGTGGTGCGGCATGGAAAGAAGAGCCACCGAGCCAATTTCAGAAGTTTGCCCAAGAGTCGACAGGGACTTTGCTTCCGATATTCGGAAGTCAGCTTTTTGAGTTTCCTCAGAGCTATGCACCCGATGCGGGCCTCGCCGCGCCGGCAAACTATGTACTTGGCCCAGGCGACGAAGTGCAGGTACAAATTTGGGGCGCGATAGACGAGTCCGCCTCGTTCGTATTGGACCGCGAAGGCCGAATTTTCATTCCTAAGGTCGGGTCGCTTTCGTTGGCCGGCGTGACCAGTGTCAATCTTGAGTCCGCCCTGAAAGGGCACCTCAGCAAGGTGTTTACGAACTTTGGTTTGAGCGCCAGTTTAGGGAAGTTGCGCAGTGTCCAAGTTTATGTGGTGGGGCAAGCGCGTCGCCCTGGGACCTATTCTGTCTCCAGCCTCAGCACCTTGGTGAATGTTCTGTTTGCCAGCGGTGGCCCAAGTGCAAATGGGTCGATGCGGAGTATTGAGCTGCGTCGTGCGGGCCGTGTGGTGACGAAGCTTGATTTGTATGACTTCATCGCCAAAGGCGATAAATCAGCCGACATGGCTGTGTTGCCTGGAGACGTCGTCTTTATTCCGCCAGCGACCCGTCGTGTTGCCATCGCGGGTGCATATGACCAAAAAGCGGTTTACGAACTCAAAGACGCTACCACCACCATCGGCGATGTGTTGGCCTTGGGCGGTGGTGCTTCTCCGGTCGCAAATTTCCGTAAAGCATTGCTTGAACGAGTCTTCGCGGACAAAACACCACCGCGGCAAGTGGTCGATATTGCTCTTGATGCCAAAGGCTTGGCGCAAGTCTTGGTGCCCGGCGACATCTTGACACTGTTGCCAGTGAGCGGCGCGTTTTCCAACGCGGTAACGCTGCAGGGAGTGGTCGCTGAGCCTCTTCGGTACAGCTGGTTCGACGGAATGCGTGTTTCAGATTTGATCCCAGATCGGGATGCGCTCATCACCCAAGAGTACTACCGCCGTATGAATGGTTTGACCCGTATTCCAAGTGACACCGATACGAAAGGTGCTGGTAGTCGGGAGGAAAAGCGTGGTTTTGACGAACGGGTGAGAAATAAAAATGAGCAAATCAACTGGGATTACGCGGTCATTGAACGTTTGTCTCGCGCTGATCTGAGTGTCTCGTTGATTCCGTTCAACTTGGCCAAGGCAGTCGTGGGGCGTGATCCTCAGCACAATCTCGTGTTGCAACCAGGGGATGTTTTGACGATCGTCAGTCAAAAAGACATCGCTCTCCCTCAGGAAAAACAGACGAGGTTGGTTCGCTTGGAGGGGGAAGTAGCAGCTCCCGGTGTGTACGAGGCGCTTCCCGGCGAGACCTTGCCGCAGCTCATCAAGCGCATCGGCGGTTTGACCCCACAGGCCTATTTGTTTGGCACAGAGTTCAGCCGTGAGTCGGTCCGCCTGCGGCAGCAAGAAAACCTGAGGTCACTGGTTCGGCGTTTGGAGGGCGAGCTACAAAGTAAGGTGCAGACCAGTCCCGCCGCCAATGGACAAGACGCTGCCACCTTGGCTTTGGTCGCCCAACAACAGCAAGCGCAACTGAAATCGCAAATTGATAGGCTAAAAGCGCTCAAGAGCAATGGCCGGTTGGCGCTAGAGCTCGATACCGCGGCCCAAAGTTTGGCAGGGTTGCCCAACCTCCCCTTGGAGGATGGAGATCGTGTGCTGGTGCCATCGATGCCTGGATTTATCTCGGCTTTCGGTGCTGTTTATAACGAGAATGCAATGATTTACAAGCCAGGAAAGACTGTGGGCGATGTCGTGCGAGCCGCAGGAACTACAGAAGACGCCGAGTCCAGCGGTGCTTTCGTGCTGAGGGCGGATGGCAGTGTGGTGTCTAGGCGGGATAGCAATCGGATATTTGGCGGTGGTTTTGAGTCGCTTGCCGTGATGCCGGGGGACACATTGGTGGTGCCCGCCAAGCTTGACCGTGAATCTGTGTATGCATTTACCGTGCGGTCACTGAAAGAACTGACCCAGATTTTTGCCAATTTGGGTATCGGTGCCGCTGCTATCAAAACTCTGCGGAACTGATGAATTCCATGAATCATGAATCCAACACCGAAGCAGCTGAAGACGATGAAATCAGTCTTTTGGACCTGCTACAAGTAATTGCTGAAAATCTGCGTTTATTGATATTGGCTCCGATTGGTTTGGGGCTTGCGGCACTTGCTATTTCATTCGGCCTGGCGCCAACGTACACTGCGAGCACCGTATTCATGCCTCCGCAGCAGCAGCAGGGAAGTGCAGCGATGATGCTGCAAAGTCTTGGTGCCCTTGGCGGTGTGGCTGGTGCAGCCGCGGGCATCAAGAGTCCGAATGATCAATATGTTTCGCTGCTTAAGAGCGACGCTGTGGCCAACGCGCTGATTGGGAGATTTGGTTTACTTGAACAATTTGAGCTCAAATCCTTAACCGATGCCCGAGCGCAATTGGATGGAGTCAGCAAAATCACGTCAGGCAAAGACGGCCTGATCGTTGTCTCGGTCGACAATGGCTCTCCCAAGCTCGCTGCGGATATTGCGAATGCGTATGTTGAAGAGCTTCGGACACTGCTTGCCCGGCTGGCGGTTACTGAAGCTCAGCAGCGCAGGGTCTTCTTTGAAACCCAGCTCGAAGCGACCAAGCGGAATCTGTCGATTGCGGAGACCGCACTCCGTAGTTCGGGCGTCAACAGCTCCGCTCTAAAGTCCAGCCCTGTTGCCACGATCAGCGCAGTAGCGCAAGTGCAGGCGCAAATAGCAGCCCAAGAAGTAAAAGTGGCCAGTATGCGGGGCTACCTTACAGAGTCTGCACCCGACTTCAAGCAAGCGATGACAGAGCTCTCTGCACTCAGAACACAGTTTGCAAAATTGGAAAAGCCATCTCCGGTCGACGGTGATAACGCGGGTTACGTTGGGCGAGTTCGGGATGTCAAATACTACGAAACCCTTTTTGAATTGTTTGCCAAACAATACGAATTAGCCCGGGTAGACGAAGCCCGTGAAGGTGCGCTGATTCAGGTGGTGGATGCAGCGGTTCCTCCAGAGAAGAAAAGTAAACCCAAAAAAGCGCTAATTGCTACGCTAGTGACCCTTGCATCTTTTTTTGTGTTGTTGCTTTTTGTATTCATGCGCCATGCCGTTAGAAATGCAGTCGCCGACCCTGAGTTGGCAGAGAAACTGTTGCGTTTGCGACACGCGGCCCGACGTTCTATCGGTGTGAATTGAAGGCCTGAGTGTAGTAATATCCGTGAGTCTGGGGCGGCTGTACGTTGGCCTGGCTTGGTCTGATTCATAGATTTTTAAAAAGGGGTTTGCTATGAAAGTTTCTAAATTGTTGGCCGCAGCTGTTGTTTTGGCGTCCTTGACTTCCCAGTCAGCATTAGCTCAAGCTGGCGGTGCAGGTGCTGGCGGTGGTGCTAGTGCTGGCGGTGCAGGTGCTGGCGGTGCTGCAGGTGCGGGTGCAGGTGCTGCAGGTGCTGCAGCGGCTGCTGGTGGCGCTGTTGCTGTTTCTGCTGCTTCTTTGCTGCCTTTGGCGTTGGTAGCGGGTGTCGTGACAGTAGCTACAACTAACCAAAACTCTTCTGGAACTACGCCAGGAACAACTGCCGGTTCAAACTAACCAGCTTCTGTTCTCCCAGGCGCCTGCGGGCGCCTTTTTTATTGGGGCATCCTCCATTGAATCTTATTGCTCGACTCATCTTGGGGGGGCTCGTAGTCTTGGCAAGTGGCTGCTCCTCGCTGCTAGGCCCTGAGACAGAAACAGCCGCCTATTTGTTTCATAAAGAAGAATCGACTAAGGCCCGGCTGAATAAGTTAGCGTCCCGGCTAAACCCCTCGATACGCTATTTGCTGGTCCATCAGGAAGGAAACCTGCCAACCTTACTGGTACTTGGCAATGTGCTTCAAGTCCCAGAGGGGCCTATAGAGGTGTGGTATTCGGCGGGAGCTGAGCTCTTCAAGTTTCAATCGGGAAGACTGGTGGGAACCAACGGGCTCCCAGTTGATTGGACCTCCGTTCGGTTCTTGTCAAAAATTCCTTCGTGGGAAACCTTGTCCCCGGACAATGCTCCTGTCTACATGCGGTCGAGAAGCGAGTTGCCGGGCTATCTCTCGAACAAAAAGGAGTCCGTGAGGCTCACACGTATGGTAGTTTCAGCTGATGGTGTTCTTCGGTTGCCTTTCTCTTTGTCAGAGGCTATGCCCCCGTCCTCGCTGAAAAACTACACCTGGTTCCGTGAGCAAGTTGTTGCAGATAGCCCGCACGCTGTATTGCCGGAGAGTTGGTTTGCAGTTGCCCAAGATGATGGGGAGGAACGAGTGGTTTTTTCCCGGCAATGTGTAAGCGCGCAAATGTGTTTTCAATTTCTCCAATGGCCTTTGCGTGGGGCAGGGCGATGAATAGCCGTTTTTCAAATCGAAATGTGACTCTTGTGGTCCTGTTGAGCTTAGCTTGGGTGCCACGGGTCTCAGCCGAGTTGCTGTCCCCTCCGCCATTTGAAAGTGCGCCATCGACTGGAGTTGTTTCCGGAGCAGTTCAGGCAGGCGAGCGCTTGAGTGATTGGGTAATTCGCAATGTGCCTGCAATGCCAAATTCGTATGCCTTGCATTGGTTGGTTGCTGCGGAGAGAGGTCCGCAATTGGCCTTGCGCAATGCCGTGGTTTCGGGCCTTCGCATGACTAGCTTGGGTGAAACGGGGGGTACTGGGGCTTTGCGTGTGTTGGAGTCACTTCCCGTCACGGGGCGTGTGCCGCTTGCCAGTTCCGATGGATATTGGTTGCAAGTGTCACCACAGTTTGACCCGGTGCTGGGCGATCGTGACCATGTTCGTTGGTATGGCGAACCGAGCACGGTCGGGGTAATGGGGCACGATGGGCAGCTTTGCCTTGTGACGCATCAGCCTCTTTCACAACTACAGCAGTATGTTCGCGCTTGTATTGCTGCCGAATTGCCTGTTGATACGGTTTGGGTCGTTCAGCCGGATGGCCGGGTGATCAAAGTAGCCTTTGCGGAGTGGAATGCTGAGCAAGATATCGAGTTGGCGCCCGGTGCCTGGGTTTGGGCTCCCGGCCGCGGTGCTGTGGGTGAAGGCACGTCTGCCAATCTGGCGCGGTTTTTGGCGACTCAGCCACCGGCTGAAAGTATTTTGCCTGAAAAGCCTAGGTTTGAGCCCGCTGCGCTTCCAGAAAAACGTGTGATCACTAAGCAGCAGTTAACGGCAAGTGATTGGGGCGAAATCGGCTTGTTGCAAACGCCGACGGCACGAATGGCGCCAGCCGGGAGTGTCAGGACCCATTTTTCAGGCTCGTATCCCTATACGCGTGGAACCGTCATGCTGCAGCCATTCGATGGAATGGAAGCAGGTTTCAGATACACCGACATCGCCAATCGTTTGTACGGAGAATCCATTGCAGGCGACCAGACGTACAAAGATAAATCGATCGACGTGAAGCTGCGGCTTCTGAAAGAAAGCGCAAATCTGCCCGAGCTGGCGGTGGGTATGCGTGATATTGGTGGTACCGGCTTATTTTCCGGCGAGTATTTGGTGGCCAACAAGCGCTGGAGCGCCTGGGATGCTAGTTTGGGCTTGGGTTGGGGCTATCTAGGGGGACGGGGTGACATCCAGTCGCCCCTCGGCTTTTTGGGGAGCTCCTTCAAGAAGCGAGCTACCATCAGCACCGCATCTGGTGGCGAAACCAATGAGCAGAACCTGTTTCGTGGTGACGCATCGGTTTTCGGAGGCATCCAGTGGAGTTCTCCCACAGGAAAATGGGTGCTCAAAGCCGAATACGAGGGAAACAACTACGCCTCTGAGCCGTTGGGTGGACGCGAAAAACAAGACTCTCCATTCAATTTCGGACTGGTCTATCGTTATTCCCCCAATGTAGATTTATCTGCCGGCTTTGAGCGTGGTAATCGCGTGATGTTCGGCTTAACGCTCCATCTTGGATTGCATCAGCTGGAGATGCCAAAGCTTCTAGACCGACCTTTGCCAGTGTTGGCTGCCAAGCCCCTGTCGCCAGCGGAGCCGCTTAACTGGTCAGCGATTGCCGCTGAAATCAACGCTCAAACGGGCTGGACCGTCCGCGCGCTTTCGATCCAAGGGCATCGCCTCGTTTTGTCTGCTGAGTCGGATGGCGCAGTCTTTTTGAAAGAGCGGGTGGAGAAGGCCATTCGTGTATTGCATCACCGAGCACCCGTAGTTGTGAGGCACTTTTCCTTCGAGTTGAGCGAACGCGGCTTGGCCATGATGGGGCTTGATATCGATCGCGCCGAATGGTTGACCCAGCAAACTCAGGCTCAAGCGCCGGCTTTAACGCTGCCGGCCCTTCAAGCGCGTGCTTCGACTGCGCGGATGGCCCCGGTCAGCGCGAGCGATGGAAGCGATGGGCTTCTTTTCGACAAGAGCGTCTCGAGTTTTGTAGTGGCTCCAAGTTACAGCCAGAGTTTTGGGGGGCCCGACGGCTTTGTTCTTTACCGTGCCGGGGTACACGCCAAGTTCGAGCAGCGCTTGACTCCGACAACGTGGCTCAGCGCAACCCTAAACGGTCGAGCTTTCGACAACTACGATACCTTCATATACAACGCGCCCAGCAATCTACCGCGGGTGCGCACAGACGTTAGACGCTATGTAACGTCTTCTAGGGTGACCCTTCCTGAGTTGCAGGTTACGCATGTCGAAGATTTCGGTGGCGGGCACTATGCCAGCGTTTACGGGGGCTTTTTGGAGTCCATGTACGCAGGCGTGGGCGGTGAGTGGTTGTACCGGCCATGGCAAAGCAACTTTGCTTTTGGCGTGGATGTCAACCGTGTGCGACAGCGAGGCTTTTCGCAGGATTTTGCGCTTCGGGACTACCAAGTGAACACCGGCCACGCGACGGCGTATTGGGATACCGGGTGGAATGGGCTGCGGGCCAAGCTGCAGGTGGGTCAGTATTTGGCTGGGGATGTGGGTGCCACCTTGGACCTGCATCGTGTTTTTGCCAACGGCACGACGATTGGTGCATGGGCTACCAAAACCAACGTGTCTGCAGAGCAGTTTGGTGAGGGCAGCTTCGACAAGGGTATTTACGTCACGATCCCGATTGATCTGCTCCTTCCGAAAACCAGCGCTGGAACTGCCAACGTAGTTTGGTCACCCCTCACTCGGGATGGCGGCGCCCGTCTAGCTAGGAGTGTGGGGCTGTTCAACTTGACGTCTCAGCGCGATGCACGCGCCATGCAATGGGTGTCCGACCCCACAACCCGCCAAAAAAATCGTTTCCGCTTTGGCGAAGATCTCTCGCTCATTGAGAGTGACCCCGTGAATTCATGGGGTCAAGTGGGTGGCGCTGCCAAACAATTCGGTCAACGTGTGTCCGGTGTTCCGGCATCTGCTTGGGCTACGGGTGTCGCTGGCGTGATGCTCTCTGGTTTTGCAGATACTGGGTTGAAGAATTGGGCAGCCAATCATCAAGGCGGCGGCTGGGAGCGTGCGGCGAAGTTGAGCAATGCACTGCCGGTAGCACTAGCCCTTTGTACTGGCGCTTTGGCAACGGGTCTCGCGGGCGATAGCGCTGCGGACACTGCGCGTTCCTCTCTCATGGCTGCTGGCGTGACTTTGGGCGCCAACACCGTCTTGAAATATGCAGTGGGCAGATCTCGTCCCAAAGACGGGCTCGGGGCAGCTGATTTCCAAGGCGGAACGGTGAATGCAGGCCAATCAAGCTTCGCATCCAACCATGTGGCAACCACTTTTGCGCTGATCACACCTTTTGCCCAAAGGTACGACCAACCTGGCCTGTATGCGTTGGCTGCTACCAGTGCTTTGGGTCGTATACAGCAGGGGGAGCATTGGTTTTCGGATACGGTTGCAGGCGCCTTCTTGGGCTACGCCATCGGCTCTTTGATGCCAAGCTTGTCCGCGCAAAAGCCAAAGGGTTGGCAGGCGGATGTCAGCCCGCAATACATCGGCGCCACCAAGCGCTTTTAACGGCTGATTATTCAGCTGCGGTCAGCCCATTGGCAAAGTGTTCGGCCATGCGCTGCGCGGTGAGCGCAGGGTCGCGGGCAGCCAGGGCGTCCATGATGGCGCGGTGCTCAGTCAAGGATTCTTCAATGCGCCCGGTTTTGAGCAGGGAATTGTGGCGGTTGAGCTTCATGACCTTGCGCAGGTCAGCCACCATCTGGTCGCGCCAGCGGTTGTTGGCAATCTCCAGTAGGCGCATGTGGAACTTCTCATTCACCGCAAAAAACTGGTCGGTGGTGGCAGCCTTGTCTTTGCCGGGTTTGGCCGCTGCCTCCAGTGCTTTGTGCAGAGCCTGCAGTTCTTTGATTTCCGCCTCGGTGGCCTTGGTGGCCACTACGCCGGCCGCGTCGCTCTCGAGCAAGCTGAGCAAGTGATAGATATCGGCCAGGTCTTGTTGCGACACCTCGGTCACATAGGCGCCACGGCGCACCTTCATGGTCACCAGGCCTTCGGCGGCCAGCACTTTCAGGGCCTCGCGCAGGGGGGTGCGGCTAATGCCGAACTCTTCGGCAATTTTCAGCTCATCAATCCAGCTGCCGGGCTCCAACTCGCGCTTGAAGATGCGCTGGCGCAGTAGCTCCGCCACTTCCTCATACAGAGGGCGGGGGGCCAGCGATACAGCGGGGCGGGCATCAGACATCAAGGCGGACATGCGGTAGGGCTCAAAAAGTGGGTGGATTGTAAGCTGCAACCAATATTCTGAATCAATAATTATGAATAATGTAAACTTGCCGCGCTGATCCTGCCAGCGGTAACCCATAGATTGCGACCCCGCCATGACCGACAAGAAGCCTGAATTTCAATCCGCCACACTGGAAGCCTGGGCCAAGGCTGCAGCCAAATCCGCCCCCGGCGGCAATGTGGACGCGCTGAACTGGATCACGCCCGACGGCATCGCGGTCAAGCCGCTGTACACCGCAGCAGACACGGCAGACCTGAAGCACGCCGACACGCTGCCCGGCTTTGAGCCCTACCTGCGCGGCCCGCAGGCCACCATGTATGCGGTGCGCCCCTGGACCATCCGCCAGTACGCCGGCTTCTCTACCGCCGAAGAGTCCAACGCCTTCTACCGCAAGGCACTTGCTGCAGGCGGGCAGGGCGTGTCAGTCGCGTTTGACCTGGCCACCCACCGTGGCTACGACTCTGACCACCCGCGTGTAACAGGCGACGTGGGCAAGGCCGGCGTGGCGATTGATTCGGTCGAGGACATGAAGATCCTGTTCGACCAGATTCCGCTGGACAAAGTCTCGGTTTCCATGACGATGAACGGCGCCGTGCTGCCGGTGTTGGCCGGTTATGTGGTGGCCGCTGAAGAACAGGGCGTGAGCCAGGACAAGCTATCCGGAACGATTCAGAACGACATTCTGAAAGAGTTCATGGTACGCAACACCTACATCTACCCGCCTGCGCCCAGCATGCGCATCATCGGTGACATCATTGGCTACACCGCCAAGAACATGCCCAAGTTCAACTCGATCAGCATCTCGGGTTACCACATGCAAGAGGCGGGCGCTAATCAGGCGCTGGAGTTGGCCTTCACGCTGGCCGACGGAAAAGAATATGTGAAGACCGCCATCGCTTCCGGGCTGGACGTAGACGACTTTGCCGGGCGTCTTAGCTTCTTCTGGGCGATTGGTATGAACTTCTATTTGGAGGTCGCCAAGATGCGCGCCGCGCGCCTGCTGTGGTGCCGCATCATGAAGGGCTTTGACGCCAAGAACCCCAAGAGTCTGATGCTGCGCACCCACTGCCAGACCAGCGGCTGGAGCCTGACCGAGCAAGACCCGTACAACAACGTGGTGCGCACCACCATCGAGGCGATGGCCGCCGTGTTTGGCGGCACGCAAAGCCTGCACACTAACAGCTTTGATGAAGCCATCGCGCTGCCTACCGAATTCAGCGCGCGCATCGCCCGCAACACGCAACTCATCATCCAGGAAGAGACCCACATCACCAACGTGATCGACCCTTGGGCTGGCAGCTACATGATGGAAAAGCTGACGCAGGACATGGCCGACGCGGCGTGGAAGATCATCGAAGAAGTGGAAGCCATGGGCGGCATGACCAAGGCCGTGGACAGCGGCTGGGCAAAGCTCAAGATCGAAGCCGCCGCTGCCGAGAAGCAAGCGCGCATCGACAGCGGCCAGGACGTGATCGTGGGCGTCAACAAGTACAAGCTCAAGAACGAAGACGTGATCGAAGCCCGCGACATCGACAACGTGGCGGTGCGCGAAAGCCAGATCGCCCGCATTAAAGAAATCAAGTCAAAACGGGATTCAGCCCTTGTGGAATCTGCGCTGGCTGCTATCACTTCTGCAGCAGAGACCAATACCGGTAACCTATTGGACTTGAGCATCAAGGCGATCCGCCTGCGCGCGACAGTGGGTGAGGTGAGCGATGCGTTGGAGAAAGCCTTTGGCCGCCACCGTGCCGACACCAACAAGGTCAGCGGCGTGTACGCAGCCGCCTACGACAGCGCCCAAGGAGACTCCATGGAGTACTGGAACGCCCTGAAGGCCGACATTGCCAGCTTTGCCGAGAAGCAGGGCCGCCGCCCGCGCGTGATGATCAGCAAGTTGGGCCAGGACGGCCACGACCGCGGCGCCAAGGTAGTAGCCACCGCGTTTGCCGACTTGGGTTTCGACGTGGACATGGGCCCGCTGTTCCAGACCCCCGAAGAGTGCGCCCGCCAAGCGATCGAAAACGACGTGCACGCAGTCGGCGTGTCCACCTTGGCCGCAGGCCACAAGACCCTGGTGCCCGCCATCATTGCCGAGCTGAAGAAACAGGGCGCAGACGACATCATCGTCTTTGTCGGCGGCGTGATCCCGCGGCAGGACTACGACTTTTTGTACGCCGCAGGCGTCAAAGGCATCTATGGCCCCGGCACCCCCATTCCGGTGAGTGCGCGTGATGTGCTGAGCCAGATCGAAAAGGCACTAGGGTGACCCCTGAAGCCGTGCAGGCCGGTCTGCTGGGGGGCGAGTCCCTCTTGCAGCGCAGGTCAATAGCCAAAGCCATCACCCTGCTGGAGTCCACCCGCGTGGACCACCGGGCGCAGGGCGACGCGCTGCTCACCGCGCTGCTGCCGCACACCGGCAAGTCGTTCCGGCTGGGCATCAGTGGTGTGCCAGGCGTGGGCAAGAGCACGTTCATTGAAGCGCTGGGCTTGTACCTGATTGGGCAAGGCCACCGGGTCGCGGTGCTGACGATTGACCCCTCCAGCTCGGTATCCGGCGGCTCCATTTTGGGTGACAAGACGCGCATGGAGCATTTGTCCATGCACGAGAAAGCCTTCATCCGACCCAGCCCGTCCAGCGGCACATTGGGTGGAGTGGCCGAGAAAACGCGCGAGGCCATGCTGGTCTGCGAGGCAGCGGGTTACGACATCGTGATCGTCGAGACCGTGGGCGTGGGCCAGTCTGAGACAGCGGTGCAGGGCATGACCGACATGTTTGTGCTGATGCAGTTGCCCAATGCGGGCGACGACCTGCAAGCCATCAAAAAAGGTGTGATGGAGCTGGCCGACCTCGTGGTCATCAACAAGGCCGACATTGACGCCGATGCCGCCACCCGCGCGCAGGCGCAGATCACCTCCAGCCTGCGCTTGCTGGGTATGCATGGCAACCCGAATGACCCGCACAGCGACAAGCATTGGCAGCCCAACGTCATGAGCCTGAGCGCGCTGCTGGGCAAGGGCGTGGATACCTTTTGGGCTGCAGTCACCGAATTCCAGACCCTACAAACCGCCAATGGCCTGTTCAGCCAGCGCCGCCAGAACCAGTCGCTGGCATGGATGTGGGAGCGCATTGACGCGGGTCTGAAGCAGGCCTTCAAGCAAAACCCGGCGGTGCGCGAGCAGCTGCCCCAGCTCACTGCGGCGGTGCAGGCGGGTCAGTTGGCCGCCAGCACCGCAGCACGAAATCTGCTCTCTGTCCTCGAATTAACTGCGCAAGCAGCTCCTAATTTAGGAGCGAAATCCTGATGTTTTTTCTGAAGTGGTTGAAATTCGGAGGCGATAAGGCGGTTGCAAGCTTGCCTCTGGAGCAATTTTCCGTTGGACACGACTGGCTGCCTTTCGGCTCAACTCTCTTCGATTTAGAGGCGAGAGGCATTGCCATAGAGGGCCACTTTTTGCAAAAGCGCAACGCAGTTATCGAGGGCCCTGGTGGTGTTTTGGGTTTGTCCTATGGATACGTTGAAGCTCACTGTTTCGCTGTTAATCGACCCATTGAACAGGTTTGGTACCAACTTCCTCTAGATCCAGCCGCAGGGCATTTGGGAACCATTCGTCAAGGGTATGAGCAATTGCTTCAGGTATTGGGTAGGCCTACAACCACATCAGGGGATTTTTCCGAACTTCAGACCACTTCGGAGGGGGATGTGGTTTTACATGCAGTCTGGAGGCGCAAACATTGTCTGTGGGGTGCGTCATGGTTCGGAGATACGCGGCATCAGCGCGGGCTAGCTTTGTCGGGGATGCTCTATCAGCACTGGGATGATGAAAAGGCTGCGGCAAAGCCCTATTTGCCTGAGTTCCATAGACAGTTGAGCAAGTTAGATCAAATGCCTGATCCGATAGCAATAGCTCGCTTGCGTGATAGCGACTTAGACCGCCCGAGCATTAGAAAGTGGTATCACGTTGGCGCTGTTTCTGATCCTGCCAGTGACCGATCGTTGATCGAGGCACAGCGCGCGCTGTACTCGCCGAGATTGCTCCTAACTCCCCGAGCATGGTTAAGGACGTTGCCGATTGATGACTCTGGGGAGTTAGTGATGTGGAAAAGCAAGGGTGGTTCGCTAGGTTTTTCAACCCTCTGCGATACATGGATAGTTGAATCAGGTGGATTGCTAGTCATTGACGAATTCTTGACCCATCCTGCAAAAGGTCCGGGCTCGCACGCGGTGAGATTGGGCGAACTTGAAGCCACAGTTTCTTACATTGAAGGTGGCAACCCTGAAATTCGAGATTTCATCGCAGCGATCAAGTCGGTAGTTCAAACTGAACACCGTTTCCACGAATCATCTAACTGTTGAACAGTCGCGAATCATTAAAGGTAATTTTTTGGAGACAAACATGCAAGACATCCTCGTACAACTGGAAGCCAAGCGCGAGCTGGCCCGCATGGGCGGTGGGCAAAAGCGCATCGACGCGCAGCACAAAAAAGGCAAGCTCACTGCGCGCGAGCGCCTCGAAGTGCTGCTGGATGAAGGCACGTTTGAAGAGTGGGACATGTTCGTCGAACACCGCTGCGTGGACTTCGGCATGGACGAGCAGAAGATCCCCGGCGACGGCGTTGTTACTGGCTACGGCATGATCAACGGCCGCTTGGTGTTCGTGTTCAGCCAGGACTTCACGGTGTTCGGCGGCGCATTGTCAGAAGCCCATGCCGAGAAGATCTGTAAGGTCATGGACCAGGCCATGAAAGTGGGCGCTCCGGTCATCGGCCTCAATGATTCGGGCGGTGCCCGCATTCAGGAAGGTGTGGCCTCTCTAGGCGGTTATGCAGATGTGTTCCAGCGCAACGTCATGGCCAGCGGTGTGATTCCGCAGATCAGCATGATCATGGGGCCCAGTGCCGGTGGCGCGGTGTACAGCCCAGCCATGACCGACTTCATCTTCATGGTGAAAGACAGCTCCTACATGTTCGTGACCGGCCCCGAAGTGGTGAAGACCGTGACGCACGAAGAGGTGACCGCCGAGGAGCTGGGCGGCGCACTCACCCACACCACCAAGAGCGGCGTGGCCGATCTGGCGTTTGAGAACGATGTGGAGGCGCTGCTGATGTTGCGCCGCCTCTACAACTACCTGCCCCTGAGCAACCGCGAGAAGGCCCCGGTACGCAAGAGCGGCGACCCCATCGACCGCAAAGACCTGAGCCTGGACACCCTGGTGCCCGATAACCCCAACAAGCCCTACGACATGAAGGAGCTGATCGTCAAAACCGTGGACGACGGTGACTTCTTCGAGATCCAGCCCGAGTACGCCAAGAACATCATCATCGGCTTCGCGCGCATGGACGGTCAGACCATCGGCATCGTGGCCAACCAGCCGCTCGTATTGGCAGGTTGCCTGGACATCAAGAGCTCTGTCAAAGCCGCGCGCTTTGTGCGCTTTTGCGATGCTTTCAATATCCCCGTGGTCACGTTTGTGGACGTGCCCGGCTTCATGCCCGGTACCAGCCAAGAGTACGGCGGCATCATCAAGCACGGCGCCAAGTTGCTCTACGCGTATGCCGAATGCACCGTGCCCAAGATCACGGTCATCACCCGCAAGGCCTACGGCGGCGCGTATGACGTGATGGCCTCCAAGCACCTGCGTGGCGACGTGAACCTGGCCTGGCCCAACGCAGAAATTGCGGTGATGGGCGCCAAGGGCGCGGTGGAAATCATCTTCCGCGAAGACAAGGGCGATCCTGCCAAGCTGGCTGCCAAGGAAGCTGAGTACAAAGCCCGCTTTGCCAACCCCTTTGTGGCTGGCGCGCGCGGCTTTATCGACGACGTGATCCTGCCGCATGAAACCCGCAAACGCATTTGCCGCTCGCTGGTGATGCTCAAGGACAAGAAGCTGGAAAACCCTTGGCGCAAGCACGGGAACATTCCGCTGTGAGGTTACCCGTCGCTATGAAACGTGTGACTTCGCTTGCTGTCGCTGGATGGGCTGGAATTTGCATAACCACGGCAGCCGCTGCTGCACCAGTTGTGCAGACCGCCGCCGCGGACTTGCCGGTTGCTTTGCGAGGGGCCAAGGTGACCGTGGTGCATTTTTGGAGCCCCGACCCGCGCTGTGGCTATTGCGTGAACGACGATCAGGCTTTTGATGCCTTGGCGCAAACCTACGGATCGGAGGTGAGTTTTCGACGTGTGCAGTGGACGCCTTGGCGCAGCTTCCCGAAGATTGATCTGGATATCCGCCTGCAAGGCGTCCCCAACCTCTATGTCTTTAACGGCAGCCAGGCGGTTGCAGTTCTGGCGCGGCAGATCAAGAACGAGGCCGGGTGGGTGAAGTCCCATATCGACGGCGCGCTCGCAGGCAAGCACTTGCCACTGTTTGGTTCTCCTCCGCCAGCCACACCGGGGCCGCATGCTGTGCCCCCCGGGGAGCCCACCGCAGGCGAACTGCAAGTGGCACAGCAATTGGTAACAGGGCTGGTCTTGAGTGAAGGTGTACGCCAGTGCACAGACCTGAATGCCAGCTCGGCCACAGGCCTTGCATCCGCTATGCGGCAGTGGCGCAAACGCGGCTTGGTGCCTGCTGATAGCGATGCACCGATGTTGGTGCCCAAATTCGGCGTGACGGCAGTGCAGCAAATGCTGGTCGAGGCGCACCGCCAACTGGCAGGGGCGCTAACGCTGAACAATGCCACCCAAGCCGGCTGCCAAGAACTTCAGACGTGGCTGTTGAAAAGCTAACCCTACGTGCCACTGAAATTCTTCCAATCAGATATCCCATCAAGGAGTCCCCGATGTTCACCAAAATCCTGATCGCCAACCGTGGCGAAATTGCCTGCCGAGTGATTGCCACCGCCAAGAAAATGGGCATCAAGACCGTAGCGGTCTATTCGGACGCCGACAAAGAGGCCCGTCATGTCGCGCTGGCGGATGAGGCCGTCAACATCGGCCCCGCGCCCAGCCGCGAAAGTTATTTGCAGGCCGAGAAAATCATTGCCGCCTGCAAACAAACCGGCGCACAAGCCGTGCACCCCGGCTACGGCTTCTTGAGCGAGAACGAAGCCTTTGCCAAGCGCTGCGAAGACGAAGGTATTGCCTTCATCGGCCCCAAGGCGCACTCCATTGCCGCCATGGGCGACAAGATCGCGTCCAAAAAACTGGCCAACGAGGCCAAGGTCAACACCATCCCTGGCTACAACGACGCGATTAGTGGCCCTGAGCAGGCGGTGGAAATTGCCAAGGGCATTGGCTACCCCGTGATGATCAAGGCCTCGGCCGGCGGCGGCGGCAAGGGTCTGCGCGTAGCGTTTAACGACAAGGAAGCGTTTGAAGGCTTTGCCAGCTGCCAGAACGAGGCCCGCAACAGCTTTGGCGACGACCGCATCTTCATCGAGAAGTTTGTGCAGGAGCCGCGCCACATCGAGATCCAGGTGCTGGGCGACAGCCATGGCAATGTGATCTATTTGAACGAGCGCGAGTGCTCCATCCAGCGCCGTCACCAGAAGGTGATTGAAGAGGCGCCCAGCCCTTTCATCAGCGACGCGACCCGCAAAGCCATGGGCGAGCAGGCGGTGCAACTGGCCAAGGCCGTGAAGTACCAGAGCGCCGGAACCGTGGAGTTTGTGGTCGGCAAGGACCAGGACTTCTACTTCCTGGAAATGAACACCCGCCTGCAGGTGGAGCACCCGGTGACCGAATGCATCACCGGACTGGACTTGGTGGAGCTGATGATCCGCGTGGCGGCAGGCGAGAAGCTGCCGCTGACGCAAGCAGACGTGAAGCGCGACGGCTGGGCCATTGAGTGCCGCATCAACGCCGAAGACCCTTTCCGCAACTTCCTGCCCTCCACGGGTCGCCTGGTGCGCTTTGCGCCGCCTGAGCAGACCATGTGGCAGAGCGACACTGGGCACTTGCAAGGTGTACGCGTGGACACCGGCGTGCAGGACGGTGGCGAGATCCCCATGTTCTACGACTCGATGATTGCCAAGCTCATCGTGCACGGCAAGGACCGCAATGATGCGATTGCCAAGATGCGCGAGGCTCTTAACGGCTTTGTGATTCGCGGCGTGTCCAGCAACATTCCGTTCCAAGCCGCGTTGCTGGCTCATCCCAAGTTTGTAAGCGGCGATTTCAACACGGGCTTCATCGCCGAGAACTACGGCAAGGGCTTTTTTGCGGAAGACGTGCCGCATGACGACGCAGCATTTTTGACCGCGCTGGCCGCCTTTGTGCGCCGCAAGTCGCGCGAGCGTGCAGCGGGCATGTCCGGCCAGTTGCCGGGCTATGCGGTCGACGCGGGCAAAGACTATGTGGTGGTCACGTTAGATGCCGCGGGCAACAACAGCTACACCGCTGTGCATGTGGACGATTTTGAAGGTGAAACTGGCTCTGCCCAAGTACGGGTGGGCGCGAGCAGCTATGTTATTCGTAGCAAATCACGCTTGAACGACATTGCCATCACCGGCACGGTCAACGGCAAAGCCTTCACCGCCCAGGTGGAGCGCGGTACTCCCAAGAACCCGCTGGCCCTGCGCGTGCAGCACAACGGCACCCGTATCGATGCGCTGGTCATGTCCCCCCGCATGGCCGAACTGCACAAGCTCATGCCGCACAAGGCTCCGCCCGATATGAGCCGCTACGTGCTCTCGCCCATGCCCGGCCTGCTGGTCGATGTGGCAGTGGTGCCCGGCCAGAAGGTACAGGCCGGTGAACGCGTAGCAGTGATCGAAGCCATGAAGATGGAAAACGTGCTGTTTGCCGCCGCCGATTGTGTGGTGGGCAAGGTGCTGGCCGCTAAGGGCGAGAGCCTGAGCGTGGACCAAGCCATCGTGGAGTTCGTATGACCGGCGCTGCAGTCAAACGCCCCTTCAAGGTCTTGGGCATCCAACAAATCGCCATCGGTGGCCCGGACAAAAAGCGCCTGCAAACCCTGTGGGTGGACATGCTGGGGCTGGAGGTCACGGGTACCTTCCAAAGCGAGAAGGAAAACGTGGACGAGGACATCTGCGCCATGGGCACCGGCCCCTACAAGGTGGAAGTCGATCTCATGCAGCCCATGGACCCTGACAAGAAGCCTGCGGTGCACACCACACCCTTGAACCATGTGGGCCTGTGGATCGACAACCTGCCGGTGGCGGTGGAGTGGCTCATGGCCAAAGGCGTACGCTTTGCGCCCGGTGGCATCCGCAAAGGGGCAGCGGGCTACGACATTACCTTTTTGCATCCCAAAAGCAATGACGAATTCCCGATTGCAGGCGAGGGGGTGTTGATCGAATTGGTGCAGGCCCCACCCGAGGTGATTGCTGCTTTGGGCTAACACTCGCGCATGGCGCTGCCGCTTGAGGGGAAACACGGGGGGCTATGCCCCCTTTTTTGTCCCCAACAAGAACACAAAAAGCGATAGAGTCAGTCTATTCGCGAGATTTGCAAGGAACGCCCGTTATGAGCTTTGTAAAGATTCTGTACCCCGGCATGTGGGGCATGCGCAAGATGCGTTTCGGTGCCAAGTTGGCCATCGTGTTCCTGGTTGCTTTGCTCCCCATGATCTTGATGGTTTCGCAGCTACTGCGACAAACGCTGAGCGATACCGCGATCATTAGGGCGGAGGTTGACGGCGTGGTGGTGGTGGAGCAAGCGACTGATTTGATCCGCTTGATTCAGTCGCACCGCGGTCAAACCAATATGCTGCTGCTGGGCAATGCAGCAGCCCAGACCCCCCGTGACAAAACACGCACCCAACTCGCAGAGGCGCGCACCGAGTTGGAAAAAGTGATGGGCGAAAAGCTCGCACTGGACGTGCCCAATGAATGGGCAGATTTGCGCAGCCGTTTAGATGCCCTGTTTGCCAGCCTTGACGGCAAAGATGCGCCGCAAGCGTTTGCTGTCCACACCGCATTGGTTGAAGACTTGACCCGGTTTGTTTACGGCGTGGCCGACAAATCCGGCTTGCTCTATGACCCTGTGCCCGTGACTTACCTGCTGATGGATATGTCGGTGTCACGCTTGATCCCCCTGCGTGAGCAGATCGGACGTTTGCGCGGCGCGGGAGCCGGTTTCCTGAGCCAACCCACGGTCAGCGACTCTGCGGTTGCGCGGGTCAATGTGTTGGCCGATGCCCTGTCAGCGTGGATGCGGGATGTGCAGTATTCGCAAAAAATTCTGGCCGGTGTCGGTTTCAAGAACGCGAGTGGTGACGCAGCAGAGTCCGCGGTGAACGCGTTTGTCGCCCTCACTAAGGAGCGGTTCAAGCCGGGTGCTGCCAGTGGGGACTCCGAGGCGTATTTTGCTGCGGGTACCCAAGCCATCGACGCCATCGGCGCATATCACAAGGCCGTCAATACTGAAATGGTGCGCCAACTCCGTGAGCGCGAGGCCGACCTGAACACCTCGCTCTACCTGTTGATCGCCGGGAGCGCGCTTGCACTCACGATACTGATTTACCTAATGCTCTCTTTCAACCTGAGTTTTCTCTCCGATTTGCGTCAGGTGCTGTTGTTCATGCAAGAGACGGCCAGTGGCAATTTGCGCCACCGGGTTCGTATCCGGGGCAATGACGAGCTCTCAGACATGTCCCATTCGATGGATGTGATGGTGAACAACATCTCGGTGATGGTCGCCAGTGTGCGGAGCAATTCGGCGCTGGTTGCCAATTCGGGTGAAGTGCTGGTCATGGGTAACCGCAACCTGTCTGACCGCACCGAGCAGCAAGCCGCGAATCTGGAAGAGACCTCTGCCAGCGTTCAAGAGCTAGCGTCGACCGTCCGGGACAACGCCAATTCTGCGCAAGAGTCAGACCGGGTGGCACAGGGTGTGCGCCAAACCGCAGAGCAAGGCGCCGTCGGCATGAGTCAGGCCATTGCGTCGATTGAGGCGATTGAAGCCAGCACCCGCCGAATGGATGAAATCGTCGGCGTGATTGACGGCCTGGCCTTCCAGACCAACATCCTTGCGTTGAATGCGGCGGTAGAGGCCGCGCGCGCCGGGGAGTCGGGGCGGGGCTTCGCGGTGGTGGCAACTGAAGTGCGCTCTTTGGCGCAACGGTCTGCAGCCTCTGCCAAAGAGATCCGGCAGCTCATTTCCACTTCGTCACAGCAAGTGGCCGCCGGGGTGCAACAGATCCGGGCAGCTGGCAGCAATATCTCCGCGATCGCAGAAGGCGTGCGCGGTGTGGCAAGCCATATGTCGCTGATTTCAGCGTCCAGTTCAGAGCAGAGCGCGAGCTTGACGGAAATCACCACGGCCATCCGTCAACTCGATGAGATCACCCAGCAAAACGCATCGATGGTCGAGCAGGCCGTCAGCCAGGCCACCGCGCTGCAAGACCGGGCCAGTGTGCTGGCCGATGCGGTTGCGGTGTTTAAACTCCAACAAGGTTCTGCCGACGAGGCCCGCCAGTTGGTGGATAGGGCCTTGGAAGTAAGGCGCACCCATAGCGGGCGCGATTCCTTTGTACGAGAAGTCACCGCGCAGCACACCGGCCTGTTTGATCGGGATATGTATGTTTTCGTGCTGGACCGCAGTGGCCAGTATCTGGCTTTTGCCGGCAACCAGGCCAAAGTGGGCACGCGGGTGCAAGACGTGGCGGGTATTGATGGCAACGCGCTGATCGCCGCCATCGTGAACCAGGCGGACCACGCGCCGGGCTGGGTGGAGTACGAAATCGCGAACCCGCTGACGGGCTTGGTGCAAACCAAGATGTCTTATGTGGTGAAGGTGGACGATATGTACGTGGGCTGCGGCGTCTACAAGAGCCTCATGGCCAGCGTCTAATTGCCCAGTGCTCTCACCGGGCGGCAGGGCGACTGGTAGACTGGTAGATTCAGTCAGCCTTGCCAGCCTTCCGAGCCCGGGCTTTGGCGAGCACGGCTTGAATAACTGCACGTTTTTGGTCCAACACCGCTTCATCGGTGTGTTGGGAATGGGTGGCTATATCTGCCAGCTTCATGCGCGCTTTGGCTTCCAACGCTTGGGCGTGCTCTTCAGCCTCGCGGGCCTGCCGCACTTGGCGGCTTTCATAGCGCTGGCGTGCCTTCAAGGCGTCTTCCGTGCTCCAGGCATCCCACCCGGTGCGATCGTCTGAGACGGTTTCCACCAACATGCAATCCACAGGGCACACCGGCAGGCACAGGTTGCAGCCGGTGCAGTGTGCCTCGATCACCGTGTGCATGCGCTTGTTGCTGCCGATGATGGCATCGGTCGGGCAGGCCTTGATGCACAGGGTGCAGCCTATGCACCAGTCTTCATCAATAAAGACGACGGTGCGCGGCCCTTCCTGCCCGAACTCCGGGTTCAGGGGAATGACTGGATTACCGGTGATGGCCGCTAGGCGCGCAATACCCTCTGCGCCTCCAGGAGGACACTGATTGATGGGAGCTTCGTTACGCGCCATTGCGCCGGCATAGGCGGCGCAATCGGGATACCCGCAGCGGGTGCACTGGGTTTGTGGCAGCGCGTCCAGCAGCAGCTGCGCCAGCAGAGGCGCAGCCTCCGGGACCGTACTCACTTGGTGGTGCTGACCCGCTTGCGTGCTACCTTTTTAGTAGCTGCTGGCGCAGTCTTTACGGGCGCTGGAGTCGCTTTTGGCTCTGAAATGGTGGCGGGCGCAGCTGCGACAGCCTCTACGACAGCAGTCTCTACCGCAGCCGTCTCTGTAGAAGCAGGTGCACTCGCTTGGCTGTTGTGGCTCTTGATGAAAGCCTTGACCTGCGGGTACACCATCTCGCGCCAGCGGCGACCGGAGAAGATGCCATAGTGCCCGGCACCCATGGCCTCGTAGTGCTTTTGTAGCGATTTGGGCACGCCACTGCAGATGTCGTGTACTGCACGGGTCTGGCCGGAGCCAGAGATATCGTCCAGCTCGCCTTCCACCGACAGCAGGGCGGTGGTGGTGATGTCGGCAGGCTTGACGCGTTCGATCTTGCCGTCTTCACCCCGCACATCCCAGGTGCCGCTGACCAGCGCAAAGTCCTGGAACACCACGCGGATGGTCTCGAGGTAGTAGTCGGCGTCCATGTCCAGCACCGCGTTGTACTCGTCGTAAAACTTGCGGTGGGCTTCGGCCGAGGCGTCGTCGCCCTTGATCAGGTCCTTGAAGTAGTCGTAATGGCTCTTGGCATGGTGATCGGGGTTCATGGCCACAAAGCCGGTGTGCTGCAAGAAGCCGGGGTACACGCGCCGCCCGGAGCCGGGGAAGTTACTGGGCACGCGGTAAATCACGTTGTTTTCGAACCAGCTATGGCTCTTGTTCATGGCCAAGTTGTTCACCGCAGTGGGGGACTTGCGGGCATCAATCGGGCCGCCCATCATGGTCATAGTCAGGGGCGTGGTCTCACCGCGGCTTGCCATCAGCGACACCGCAGCCAGCACCGGCACGGTGGGCTGGCAGACGCTCATGACGTGGCAGTTGCCGTATTTGCCCTGCACGTAGCGGATGAACTCTTGCACGTAGTTGACGTAGTCGTCCAAGTGGAATTCACCGTCTGACAAGGGCACCAGACGGGCATTTTTCCAGTCGGTAATGTAGACCTTGTGGTCTTTCAACATGGTCTTGACGGTGTCGCGCAGCAGGGTGGAATAGTGGCCCGACAGGGGTGCCACGATCAGCACCACCGGCTGGCCCTTGATCTTTTCTAGGATTGCGGTGTCGTCGGTAAAGCGCTTGAAACGGCGCAATTCGCAGAAGGGTTTGCTGAGTTCTATCCGCTCATGGATGGCGATGTCCACGCCATCCACGTCGATGGTGCGCAGGCCGAATTCGGGCTTTTCGTAGTCCTTGCCCAAGCGGTGCATCAGGTCGTAGCTGGCGGACAGGCGTTGGGCAAAGGGGTTTTGTCCGGCTAAGGACAGCGGGTTGCTATACAACTTGGCCGCTGCCAATGCCAGGTCGGAAAACGGCTCCATCAGGGAGCGTTGGGTTTCGTAGAGCTGGTACAGCATGTGAGGCTCACTTTCGGAGAAATGTTGCAGTGCAATATAACAGGAGTACGCAAATTAGCGGTTACTTGCCTTGAGAATCCCTCGGACCGCATTGCGGCTGTGGGCTCCGAAGTTGGCGAGCAACTCCGCGACGAGCGCGTCCAGCCGGAGTTTGGCCTCGGTGGGGACGTTCACCAGTTCCTTCACCAAAGTCACCCGTTCTTCATTGGCGCCGAAGTCGTAATTCGGGTCAGAAACGAATCCTGGCGGGATGCTGTCCACGAGTGTTTGGGCGATGCGATTGCCATACGAGGCCGCCTGTGCAGCCACCACGTTGCGAAGGTACAAGTCGTGCCACTCGGGGTAGCTGGCGTCTTTGTCGGTTTGCCGTAGGGCCTGATCAATCGGGGTGTCTTGCTTGGCCAGCGCGGAGTTCAGCAGTACTTCAGACTGGTATTTTTCCAATGCCAAGTGCCGGTTTGACAGCAAGGTCACCATGTCGTTTTTCATGCCGGAGAGCCCCGCCATGGCCATGGCGTTGACGGCGAGCAGTTTCAGCGTCGAGTCGCCGGGTGACAGGCTCGCGTGGTAAGGCTGGGTCAGGTCTTGGATGTAGTGCAATGCCAGGCCGGTAAAGCGCCAACCCCAATAAGGATGGCCGGTGCGGAAGGCCAGAGAGGCCAGGGTGGAGTACTGGTACACCCGCAATTGGGGAAAAGTCCGCTTGATAAAGGGCGCCGCGGTGTACAGCACCTGGTTCTCATGCATGAAACCCATGTGGAATGGCGCCTGGCTTCCATACACCAGCAAGGGGTTGCCGAAGGGAAGGGTACCGAAGCCGTACATCTTGCCCCACTCGGAAGGGCTGTCTTCAAACAGGTTGATGTCCAGCCCGTAGTCCGGCTCGTCAGCGGCACTGGCGGCAACCACCAAGGGCGCCACGGTGTCACCCACCTTGATGGGTTGAAATTTTTGACTGGCATTGCCCAGCATGGGCAAGGTGGTGACAGTCTCCGAGGCCAAGCGCGGTGCGGGCGAGGCGTTGAGCTTCGGGTCGGGCTGAATGAACAGTGCAAACCGGCTGTTAGGGGCGATTCGCAAGGCATGGGTAAATGCCAAGCGGCGTGCTTCGTCACTGCGGTTAGGGTTGGCAACAAAAGCCAGCTTGGAGGGGCGGGGTGGGTAACTTTGCAGATTTGCCGCCGCCCAAGCCTCATGGCTTGCCAGCAAGGCCTCGATGGTCTTTTCTTCGGCCTTGAGGAAGCTTTCCAGGGTCTCAACGGTTACAGGCGCCGCATTGGCGACTTCGGGCATCGCCTCCAGTGCCCGGTAGGCTGCGAGGGTGTGGTTGCCCCATGCACCTGCGGTGGTGGAAATCAGCCCAAGCAGGGCTCCCAACGCATAGGCTATTTTCTTCATGCACTTGTCTCCATTGACGCCCGTGGAATATGCGCAAGCAGCTATCAAAAAGATAGCTGCTTCAGCGGGGCATCCGCCCCGCATAGGGTCTTAGACGACCTTGGCGATCGCCTGGCAGACGTAGTCGATGTTCTTGCTGTTCAGGGCAGCTACGCACATGCGGCCGGTGTCGGTGCCGTACACGCCGAACTCGGAACGCAGGCGCACCATCTGGTCCTTGGAGAGGCCGGAGTAGCTGAACATGCCGATCTGGGTCGTGATGAAGGACATGTCCTTGGTGACTCCAGCAGCCTTCAGGCCGTCCACCAGTTTCTGGCGCATGGCCTTGATGCGCACACGCATTTCGCCGAGTTCCTGTTCCCACTGGGCACGCAGCTCGGGGTTGTTCAGCACCGCAGCCACGATGGCGCCACCGTGGGTGGGTGGGTTGGAGTAGTTGGTGCGGATGGCGATCTTGAGCTGGCTCAGGACGCGGTCGGTTTCTTCCTTGCTGCTGCCGACCACGCTCAGGGCCCCCACACGCTCGCCGTAGAGGCTGAAGCTCTTGGAGAAGCTGGTGGACACAAAAATGTTTAGCTCAGCGGCCACAAACTTGGCGATCACGGCGCCGTCTTCAGCGATGCCGTAGCCGAAGCCTTGGTAAGCCATGTCGAGGAAGGCGGTCAGCTTGCGGGCCTTGACCACAGCAATCACCTGGTCCCACTGGGCGGCGGTGATGTCGTAACCGGTAGGGTTGTGGCAGCAAGCGTGCAGCAGCACGATGGTGCCTTCTGCGGCGCCGTTCAACTTGGCCAACATGCCGTCAAAGTTGATGCCGCCCAGGCCGCCGTTGGCGCTCTGGTCGAAATAGGGGTAGGTGTCCACAGTGAAGCCGGCGTTGGTGAACAGCGCGCGGTGGTTTTCCCAGCTGGGGTCCGAGATCAGCACAGTAGCGTTGGGGCTGATCTTCTTGAGGAAGTCAGCACCGATCTTCAGGCCGCCTGTGCCGCCGATGGCTTGCACGGTGGCCACGCGGCCGCTCTTGACCACGTCAGAGTCTGCGCCGAATACCAAGGCTTTCACTGCTGCGTCGTAGGCCGCAATGCCGTCGATCGGCAGGTACCCACGGGCAGTGGGCTTGTCCATCATGGTCTTTTCAGCGGCTTGCACGCACTGCAGCAGGGGTAGCTTGCCGTTGTCGTCGAAATACACGCCCACGCCGAGGTTCACTTTGCTGGGGTTGGTGTCAGCGTTGAATTGTTCGTTCAGACCCAGGATAGGGTCACGGGGAGCCATTTCGACGGCAGTAAAAAGAGACATGAATAAGTCCTGAACGGAGGGGGCGATGAACGGTTCTGTGGAGAGCCGCGGAGGAAATGCGTATTTTAAACGGCGCCGAGATGGTGCCCGCTCTTACGATGGGATGGTCCCAAAGCCTTTTGCGAGCCTGCGGGTGGTGTCCGCTGCGGATTCGCTCAAGCAGCCTTGCATGTTGGTGCCGGCCCACAAAGCGCTGAAGTCGTCCGAGCCGGCTGCCTCGGCACGGGCCCTGAGCGGGGCTACGGCCGCCGTGGCCAGCGGGAATGCGGGTGCCTCAGTGTTCATGGGGCCCAGGCTTTGCATGGCGTGGTTCACGATGCCGCGGGCTGGCCTGCCGGTGAAAATGTTGGTGAGCGCGGTGGTGCGCGGGGGTGTCGCTTGGAGTGCCCTCCGGTGCAGCGCGCTGGTCGTGGCTTCGTGACAGGTCAGATAGGCTGTACCTACCTGCACACCCGCAGCGCCCATGGCCATCGCGGCGGCGACATCGGCATCGCTTGCAATGCCACCCGCGGCTAGCACCGGGATGCGCAATGATTGGACCAATGGCGGAAGCAAGTCCGCCAAGGGGCGCTGGGTATTGAGGTCTGTATGCAAGAACACCCCCCGGTGCCCACCCGCCTCCAGACCCTGTGCAATCACGATATCGGCACCATGGTTCTGCAACCAGAGACCTTCTTCCACTGTGGTGGCGGAAGACATCACCAAGCTACCCATAGCTTTGACCCGCGCGAGCAACGCAGGAGCCGGCAGGCCAAAATGAAAGCTCACCACCGCAGGCCGAAACGACTCCAGCACCTCGGCCATGGCCTCTGAAAAAGGTGCCCGACCCGGCCCGGGCACCATGTCTTGCACGGTCAAATGCCATTGCTGGTAATGCGGATGCAGGGTTTCCATCCAACGCGCCTCGGTGACCGGATCCGGTACAGGTGGCGAGTGGCAAAAGAAATTCACATTGAATGGGTGTGGCGTGAGCGCGCGCAGCCCGGCGAGCTCACGCTCCAGCGACTCGGGTGTGTGCATGGCCGCTGGCAAAGAGCCCAGTGCGCCTGCGTTGCAGACGGCAGCGGCCAAGGCAGCACCTTGTGCACCAGCCATGGGTGCCTGAACAAGGGGCAGCCGTACCCCGGGAAACAAAGTGCTTTGCAAGTCAAACCCCCTACAGTTGCGCAGCTAGTCTACAGTCTTGGGTTTAGTGCTTTTTCTGCTGTCCGGACCTACTCTCATGCCTGCCTCCAAAAATCCCGTGCCCCTCGCCGTCGTGGAAAACGATGATTCGGCGCAAGTGCGTACCGGTACCTTTGTCAGTTTCCCGGGGTCGCCTTTTGAGCTGTACCAGCCCTATCCGCCCGCGGGAGACCAGCCGGAAGCGATTGATCAGCTGGTGAGTGGCGTGGAAGATGGCGAGGTTTTTCAAACCTTGCTGGGCGTGACCGGGTCGGGCAAGACTTTCACCATGGCGAACGTGATCGCCCGTTTGGGCCGTCCTGCGATCGTGTTTGCTCCAAATAAGACACTTGCTGCCCAGCTGTACAGCGAGTTTCGCGAGTTCTTTCCGAAGAATGCGGTGGAGTATTTCGTGAGCTACTACGACTACTACCAGCCCGAGGCCTATGTGCCTCAGCGCGACCTCTTTATTGAGAAAGACAGTGCGATCAACGAGCACATTGAACAAATGCGCCTGAGTTGCACCAAGAGCATCATCGAGCGGCGGGATGTGGTGATTGTGGCGACCGTGTCGGCCATTTACGGCATCGGCAAGCCAGAGAGTTACCACCAGATGGTGATGACCCTGCGCACCGGCGACCGTATGGGCCAGCGCGACATGATCGCCCAACTGGTGCGGATGCAGTACCAGCGCAATGACATGGATTTCAGCCGGGGTGCCTTCCGGGTGCGGGGTGACACCATCGATATCTTTCCGGCTGAGCACAGCGAGATGGCGATCCGCGTCGAGCTGTTTGACGACGAGATTGAGAGCCTGCAGTTGTTTGACCCGCTGACAGGGCGCATCCGCCAGAAAATCCCCCGCTTTACCGTCTACCCCAGCAGCCACTATGTCACGCCCCGCGACCAAGTGCTGGCAGCGGTGGAGACTATCAAAACCGAGCTGGCGGGTCGTTTGAAAGAGTTTGTCGGCATGGGCAAGCTGGTCGAGGCGCAGCGCCTGGAGCAACGCACCCGCTTTGACCTGGAAATGCTCAGCGAGGTGGGGCATTGCAAGGGCATTGAAAACTACTCGCGCCATTTGAGCGGGTCTGCCCCTGGCGAGCCACCGTCGACCTTGACCGACTATTTGCCCAAAGACGCGATGATGTTTTTGGACGAGAGCCATGTGTTGATCGGTCAATTCGGTGGCATGTACAACGGCGACCGCGCTCGTAAAACGACTCTGGTGGAGTACGGATTCCGTTTGCCTAGCGCCTTGGATAACCGGCCGCTCAAGTTTGAAGAGTTCGAGACCAAAATGCGGCAGGTCGTGTTCGTTTCGGCCACGCCGGCTCAGTGGGAAAACGAGCATGCCGGGCAGGTGGTGGAGCAAGTGGTGCGCCCCACGGGCTTGGTGGACCCTGAGGTCGAGGTGCGTCCGGCAGGAAGCCAAGTGGACGATGTGCTGCAGGAAATCCGGATCCGGGTCGACAAAAACGAGCGCGTGTTGATCACGACCCTGACTAAACGGATGGCGGAGCAGCTCACCGATTACCTCACCGATAACGGCGTAAAGGTGCGTTACTTGCATAGCGATGTGGACACCGTAGAGCGGGTTGAAATTTTGCGCGACCTGCGTTTGGGTACCTTTGATGTGCTGGTCGGGATCAACTTGCTGCGGGAGGGCTTGGATATCCCGGAAGTCTCACTGGTCGCAATTCTGGATGCCGATAAAGAAGGCTTTTTGCGCTCCGAGCGCTCATTGATCCAGACCATCGGCCGTGCTGCCCGAAATCTGGAAGGCAAAGCTATTTTGTATGCCGACAAAATTACGGACTCCATGGCGCGCGCCATCGGCGAAACCGAGCGCCGCCGCAAAAAACAAATCGCCCACAACCTGGAGCGAGGCATTACGCCCAAAGCCATTGTCAAAAAGGTACGCGACTTGATTGATGGTGTCTACAGCGAAAAAGCGGGCAAAGAGGCCGAGCGCCTGGAGCGCGATGCCCATCAGCGTGCCCAAGTGGAAGATATGAGCGAGAAGGATGTGTCGCGCGAAATCAAGCGCTTGGAAAAGCTCATGATGGAGCACGCACGCAATCTCGAGTTCGAAAAAGCAGCGCGGGTACGCGACCAATTGACCATCCTGAAAGAGCAGGCTTTTGGCGCGCCAGGGACAGACAACATCGTCAATCTGTAAAGTTGATTATTTCTATCGGGTAAATAGACTGGCCAGTCTGCTTACCCGACTGATATGCGGGGTTTAGTGCTATACTTGAGTCCGCTAGTCAACAACCCTGCCACCAAGGAGCAAGCGATGCGTCTCACCACCAAAGGCCGTTTTGCGGTCACCGCGATGATCGATCTGGGCCTGCGTCAAAGCTCAGGGCCTGTGACTCTGGCTGCGATCAGCCAGCGCCAACAAATTTCCCTCTCTTACCTTGAGCAGTTGTTCGGCAAGCTGCGTCGCCACGATTTGGTAGAGTCCACCCGCGGCCCCGGCGGCGGTTACACCTTGGCCCGCAAGGCGTCTGACATTACCGTGGCAGAGATCATTACGTCGGTAGACGAGCCGATCGACGCCACCCAATGCAGCGGCAAAGAGAACTGCTTGGGCGAAGGCGCCCGCTGCATGACGCACGACCTCTGGGCCTCTTTGAATACCCGCATGGTGGAGTTTTTGGATTCAGTCACCTTGCAAAAGCTGGTGGATGATCAACTCGCCAAGGGTTTGCAAATCGAAGACAAGCCGAGCATCAAGCGCGCAATTTCTGCAATGCCAGTGGTTAAGCCGATCCGGGTGAATGCGCCGAATTCGGTGTTCGCCTTGGGCAATGCTTTCTCTAAATCCTGATTTTTTACTGCAGCCAGCACTGAGCCAGCTATGGACACAACACCTCATTTCCCGATTTACATGGACTACAGCGCAACCAACCCCTGCGACGAGCGGGTGGTGGATGCCATGGTCCCTTGGCTGCGTAACCATTTTGGCAATCCGGCATCCAGGAGCCACGCCTGGGGCTGGGAGGCCGAAGCGGCTGTCGAAAAGGCACGCGAGCAAGTCGCATCCTTGATCGGTGCGGATCCTCGTGAAATCGTCTGGACCTCGGGTGCTACCGAGTCCAACAACCTTGCGATCAAAGGTGCCGCGCAGTTCTACAAGACCAAAGGCAAGCACATCATCACGGTGAAAACCGAGCACAAGGCGGTGCTGGATACCTGCCGGGAGCTGGAGCGCCAAGGGTTTGAAGTCACCTACCTTGATGTGCAGGACGATGGTTTGGTTAACCTCGATACATTCAAAGCCGCCATCCGCCCCGATACCATTCTGGCGAGTGTGATGTTTGTGAATAACGAGATCGGCGTGATCCAGGATGTCGTGGCTTTGGGCAACGCGTGCCGCGAAAAAGGCGTGATTTTCCATGTGGATGCAGCACAGGCTACCGGCCGCGTGGACATTGACATGACCCAGTTGCCCATCGATTTGATGAGCCTGACCTCCCACAAGACTTACGGCCCTAAGGGTATTGGTGCCTTGTTTGTTCGTCGCAAGCCGCGCATCCGTCTGGAAGCCCAAATGCACGGCGGTGGCCATGAGCGCGGTATGCGCAGTGGCACCTTGCCTACCCACCAGATCGTGGGCATGGGCGAGGCGTACGCCATTGCGAAGGCCGAGATGCATGAAGAAAACAAGCGTATCAAGGCCCTGCATGACCGCATGTTGGCTGGCTTGGAAGGCATTGAGCAGGTCTTTATCAACGGCCACAAAGAAAAGCGCGTTCCGCATAACTTGAACATGAGCTTCAACTATGTGGAAGGCGAGTCCCTGATCATGGGTATCAAAGGCTTGGCAGTCTCCAGTGGTTCGGCTTGTACTTCCGCATCCTTGGAGCCCAGCTATGTGTTGCGCGCTCTGGGCCGCAGCGATGAATTGGCGCACAGCAGCTTGCGTATGACGATTGGCCGATGGACCACCGAGGCAGACATCGACTATGCGGTCGACACTATCAAGCAAAACGTGGCCAAGCTGCGTGATTTGAGCCCGCTGTGGGACATGTACAAAGAAGGTATTGACCTGTCCACTATCCAGTGGGCGGCGCACTGATCAAAGTTACGAGGTATAGCAAATGGCATATTCAGACAAAGTCGTTGATCACTACGAAAACCCCCGCAACGTAGGCTCCTTTGACAAGGGCGATGACTCGGTGGGTACTGGCATGGTGGGTGCGCCCGCCTGTGGTGACGTGATGAAATTGCAAATCAAGGTGAACGCCGAGACCGGTGTGATCGAAGATGCACGATTCAAAACCTACGGATGCGGTTCTGCGATTGCGTCCAGCTCCCTCGTTACCGAATGGGTCAAAGGCAAAACGCTGGACGAGGCTGCTGCCCTGAAAAACAGCCAGATCGCTGAAGAATTAGCGCTTCCACCGGTCAAAATCCATTGCTCGATCCTTGCGGAAGATGCGATCAAAGCAGCCGTGGATGACTACAAGAAAAAGCACCTGAACTGATATGGCCGTCACCCTGACAGAGGCCGCTGCACGCCACGTGACCCGCTACCTGACCAAACGTGGAAAGGGCGTGGGGGTGCGCTTGGGCGTAAAGACCACAGGCTGCTCCGGACTGGCGTATCAGTTGGAGTACGTGGATGAGTTGGCGCCGGAAGATATCGTGTTTGAAGGCCATGGCGTGAAAGTCCTGGTCGATCCCAAGAGCTTTGCCTACATTGACGGTACACAGCTGGATTTTGTCCGAGAGGGTTTGAACGAAGGTTTTCGCTTCAATAACCCCAACGAGCGCGACAAGTGCGGGTGTGGTGAGTCCTTCCGAGTGTGAACCTGCAAGACGATGACTTTGCCCTCTTCGGTTTGACGAGGGCGTTCGCGCAGGATCGTGCATCCATCGATGCGCGCTGGAAGGAGCTTCAAAGGGAAGCCCACCCGGATAAATTTGCGTCTCATGGCCCTGCAGCCCAGCGAGTGGCGTTGCAATGGTCCGTTAGGATTAATGAGGCCTACCAGCGCTTAAAAGATCCCCTCAAGCGTGCTGCCTACTTGTGTGAGTTGGCCGGCAAGCCCATTCAGGCGCACAGCAATACCGCCATGCCCGCTGCATTTCTCATGCAGCAGATGGAGTGGCGGGAAGCGCTGGATGATGCAGACGGCGCACGCGCGCTGGAGGCGCTACTGGCTGAAGTGCAACAAAGCCGGCATGAGCTGCTGGGCGCCTGCGAGACTGCGTTGGATCAAACAAAAGACTTTGAAGCCGCGGTGAGTCACGTGCGGGCTTTGATGTTTATCGATAAGTTCGCGCTCGACCTGCATCAGCGTTTAGATCAATTTGAATAGTGTGAGATGTCATGGCGCTTTTGCAAATTTCAGAACCCGGCCAATCCCCCAATCCGCATGAGCGCCGTATCGCTGTCGGTATTGATTTAGGGACCACCCACTCTCTGGTGGCCGCGGTGCGCAGCGGTGTGGCGGAGTGCCTGCCTGACGCGCAGGGCCGGGTGGTGTTGCCCAGTGTGGTGCGCTATCTGGATGCTGATCGCCGACAGATCGGCTTTGACGCCTTGTCGAATCAAACCACCGACCCTGGAAACACAATTGCATCGGCCAAGCGTCTGATGGGGCGCGGTTTTGCGGATATTGCGCACGCCGACAAGCTGCCGTTTGCCTTGGTGAACGAGCCCGGGATGGCAAGAATACGCACGATTGCAGGGGTGAAGAGTCCGGTGGAAGTCAGTGCGGAGATCCTGGCGACCTTGCGGTTTCGGGCTGAAGACAGCTTCAATGACGACATTTACGGTGCAGTCATCACGGTGCCGGCGTATTTTGATGATGCGCAGCGCCAAGCCACCAAAGACGCAGCCCAACTTGCGGGCCTGAATGTCTTGCGCTTGATCAACGAGCCTACTGCGGCCGCCATTGCGTATGGTCTGGACAACGCCTCGGAAGGGGTCTACGCCATTTATGACTTGGGCGGTGGTACCTTCGATGTTTCCATTCTTCGTTTGTCGCAAGGCGTTTTTGAAGTGTTGGCCACCGGCGGCGACTCTGCGCTGGGGGGCGATGACTACGATCGCGCATTGGCGGAGTGGTTGCTGCAAACTTCCGGCCTTGCAGCCCCCACTCCTGAGGACCAGGCGGTGTTGATGGCAGAAGCGCGGTCTTGCAAAGAGGCTTTGTCGGCTGAAGAAATCGCTAGCGTGGAAGTGGATCTGTCTGCAGGCGCTATCGATCTGGGTGTCCGGCGCGAGGATTTCGAGGCGGCTACCAAAGACCTGACGGCGCGTACCTTGCAAGCTGTGCGCAAGGCTTTACGGGATGCGTCGCTCAGCAAAGAAGATGTGCAGGGCGTGGTGCTGGTGGGCGGCTCTACGCGCATGCCCCAGATCAAGGCTGCTGTGCAGGCCTTTTTTGGTCAAGAGCCGTTGACCAATTTGAATCCGGATGAGGTGGTGGCGCTGGGTGCCGCCATTCAGGCCAACCAGCTGGCAGGCAACAACCCCGGTGGAGATTTGTTGCTGCTGGACGTGATCCCTTTGTCGTTGGGTGTGGAAACTATGGGGGGCTTGGTCGAGCGCATTGTGCCGCGCAACCAAACCATCCCTACCGCCATGGCGCAGGACTTCACAACCTACAAAGACGGCCAGACCGCGTTGGCCTTGCATGTCGTCCAGGGCGAGCGGGACCTCGTCGCCGATTGCCGCAGCCTGGCCCGGTTTGAGCTGCGCGGCATTCCCCCCATGGCAGCGGGCGCAGCCCGCATCCGGGTGACCTTCACCGTGGATGCTGACGGCTTGTTGAACGTCTCTGCCAAAGAGCAAGTGAGCGGTGTGGAAGCCCGGATTGATGTGAAGCCGTCTTACGGTCTCACTGATGATCAAATTGCCGCCATGCTCAAAGACAGCTTTGTCACTGCCGAGGCCGATATGCGAGCCCGCGCCTTGGTGGAAGCCCGGGTGGACGCCGACCGTCTGATCTTGGCGACTCGCAGTGCCTTGGATGCAGACGGTGAACTGCTCAATGCCGCAGAGCGCACTGTCATTGATGCCGCAATTGCCGAAGTGACCGCTGCCACGCAGGTCACCGATCCTGCCGTTATTGAAACCGCGATCAAGGCGCTGGCCGATGTGACTGAGCCCTTTGCCGCCATGCGGATGAACAAGGGTATTTCACAAGCGTTGGCCGGCAAAAGCATTGAATCCATTTGAAGTGAACTGACCATGCCTATCATCAAAATCCTGCCGCACCCTGAGTATTGCCCTGAAGGGGTTGAGTTAAGAGCGGCGCCCGGCACTTCCATTTGCGAGGCGCTGCTGGAAAACGGTATCCAGATTGAACATGCGTGCGACATGAGCTGCGCCTGTACCACCTGCCACGTGATCGTGCGCGAAGGTTTGCAAAGCTTGAATGCGGCAGAAGAAACCGAAGAAGACCTGTTGGACCGCGCTTGGGGCTTGGAGCCACAGTCCCGATTGAGTTGCCAGGCTTACCTGGCGCAGCAAGACCTGGTGGTGCAGATTCCCAAATACACCATCAACCACGCCCGCGAAAACCACTGAGACAGACCATGCGCCAGATTGTTCTCGACACGGAAACCACCGGTTTTTACGCCAACCATCCGGACCATCCGGACCGCATGGTGGAAATCGGCTGCGTGGAACTCGTCAACCGCAAGCTCACCGGGAACAACCTGCACTTTTACCTGAACCCGGGGCGGGACAGTGATGAAGGTGCGTTGCGGGTCCACGGGCTGACAACCCAGTTTTTGAGCGATAAGCCCCGCTTTGAGGAAATTGCCCAAGAGTTGGTGGACTATGTAGCGGGCGCCGAAATCATCATCCACAACGCGCCTTTTGACCTGTCCTTTCTGGACATGGAGCTCAAGCGCACGGGCAGGAAGCCGTTCAAGAGTTTTGTCGGCAGTGTCTTGGACACCTTGGTGATGGCCAAGGAAATGTTTCCGGGCAAACGCAACAGCCTGGATGCTTTGTGCGATCGTTTGGAAGTAGACAACTCCGGGCGCACCCTGCACGGGGCGCTCTTAGATGCAGAGCTGTTGGCCGACGTTTACATCAACATGACCCGGGGCCAAGATGCCTTGTTGATGGAGAGTAGCGATACCCAAGAGCCCGGCTTGGTAGTGGAGCAGTTGGACTTGCGCAGCATGCAACTGCCAGTCCTGGAAGCGAATGCCCAAGAAATGGCCGCGCACGATGATGTTTTGGCCCAGTTGGACAAATCTAGTGGCGGAAAAACGGTCTGGAAGCAAATGGCCTAAAAAATGGTATATAATTTGAGGCTTCCTTGATACGGGATCACAGTTTCAAGGGCGATTAGCTCAGGGGTAGAGCACTGCATTCACACTGCAGGGGTCGCAAGTTCGAAACTTGCATCGCCCACCAGATAAAAAGCCTTCCAAGTTCGCTTGGAAGGCTTTTTTGTTTGTCTGAGCAGCGTGGGGGCTAGGCCCCGGTGTTCACCAAATAGTGTAGTCGCACGATGTCCTCGGCGCTCAGTTGCTGAAACGCCAATCCCACAATCCAATGGTCGAGGCCCGTAGGGCGGCTGTGATGGCATATTTTGGCTTGCAGCTCCAGCTGGACGAGTGTGGGCCCCGTCTGGGCCACCAGCTTCCAGGCGATGGTATCGCCCACACTTCCCAAAGCCTCCGCGCTCAGAACCATGGAGCCGTAGGGGCTCAAATCCGCCAGGGTGACAGGGCGGAATGCACCCTCCGATGCGCTGCGCACCTCCGCAGGCCAAGCAACTTTGGTCCGCATGGACTGGCGCACCCGTTTAGCATCGACTTGCGCAGGGTAGGCCAGCAACGCGTAGGCAAACGGCGCCTCAAAAGTCTGCAAGACTTTGCTGATGAAAGAAAACTCGTACTGCCCCGTGAAGCCTCGCACGATGCAAATCTCGCCAGTGGTCAGCCCGGTTTGCACCGCATCCGAGTTGGCAGGCCCGACCATCACGCCCTTGCCCTCGATCGCACCAAAAAACTGGGCCTCTGTTTTGCTGGTGCCCTCTACCAAGCGCCGAGTCTGCAACGCCATTCCGGAGCGCAGGCCCAGTTGGCGCAGCGGCAGGCGTAGAAATTCGGGGGTATCGCCGGGGGTGGTGGCCTGGGGGGTCATGTCAGGTGTCATGGTGCAAGCGGGCCGAGTGTGGCGACCCATTGAAGAATGCTTTGTGCCATAGAGGCGGTGGCTGCCGGGGCCCGGATCTCGCCTGCCAGCACATGCTGGCCTTTGGCTTCGCTGTAGTCGACCTTTACCAAGTGTTTGTTGCTTGAACTGAAGCGGTCCAACGCAGCTTGCGAGAGGCGGGGTTCTACCGTTTTGTCGTCGACGCTGTACAGCATCATGACGGGCGCTGAGAAGCGCTCCAGCGGGCTCTCACGGGTGGCTTTGACCAGCGCCATCATGGGAAACAGGCTGCGGGTAGGGTAGCTGCTGGTCCAGGCTTGGCTTTCAGCATCGCTGGCGGGCGTGTGGGTACGCTCTTGGCCCAGTAAGGCAAAAGCGATCTGGTGGCCCCATGGGCCGTTGATCAGATCTGCGCGCTCGTCTTTAGGCCCGAAGTTGGGGGATACAAACACATGTCCGGCTACACCGGTTTTGGGGCCGTTGACTTCGAGCCAGGTCGCCAGCGTTGCACCGGTAGAGCAGCTGATGACCAACACCCGATCGCCCAACTGACGCCCGATATTCAGCGCTTCTTGGGCGTCTGCCAGCCAGTCTTGCACCTTGGTCTCGCCCATGGTAAAGCTGGGCACGCCATGGCCCGTCAGACGGGGGTAGAACACGTTGGCGCCCAGACCCTGCGCCACTTGTCCGGTGAGGGGGGCGGTTTCCAGCCTGCTGGCAGAGAAACCGTGCAGGTAGACCACAGCCCTCGGTGTTTTCTGGCCGGGGCTTTTCGCCCAAACGATGCCCTTGGCATTACCGGCCTTGATACCGGGCACGGTGGCCTCTTGTGCCGCTATCCAGGTATCCAAAGCGGCCAAGTCCCGGGGAGCTTGGGCGCGCGGTGTCGCTGTTGAGGCGCCAAATTCGTTGCGGGGGCCCACCAGATAGACCGCCACCAGCACGGCCAAAACAGCCAGTGTCCCGGTGATCCCTTTGAACCAACCTTGCCTGGCAAAAGCAGGAACCACGGCCGTTGCGGCTCGATGGGCTGATGGATGAGCAGGCTTCAAGAAAAGGTCTCCTGGGTACTGGGGGAGCTCGCGGCGTCGGAAATGCCCCGTCAGATCCGCGCTTTTGTCAGGGTCAGAACAGCGTTGCGTCGATAAGATAGTACAACGGCTCCTCGTTGGCCGGACTGAAGGAGTTACGATGCGATTTGCTCCGGGGCCACAGTTGTTGCGCATGTGCCGAGTGCTCGCCACCATGGCGATAGCAGCGTGGCTCACCGCTTGTGCTTTGGTAGAGCACGTGGGCTGGCGGCTTATCACAACCCCACGTCCTGCACTGATGCAAACCGGAGGGCAGCGCCTGGAGGGCGTGGTGAATTTGCGGCCCGACCGCACGGGCGACATGAGCCTCTCCGGCACGGGCAGCATCGCCAGCTGTGCCGGCTCACTCCGGTTTACCAGTGTCACCGGTGGTTCCATGGACATGCGCTGCAGCGATGGTGCGATGTTCGCTATGCAGTTTGTCATGGTCAATGAAGCCAAGGGCTACGCATTCGGGCTTCATGGTGAGGCCACCGCCGCCTTGACATTCGGTATGGATGCCAATCAAGCCCAGGCCTACTTGTCGCGCGCCACTCCACTCGCGAGCCCTTGAAACGATGGAGCACGTAGATTGCGTGGTGGTGGGGGCGGGCGTTGTGGGCTTGGCAGTCGCACGGGCTATTGCCCAAACGGGGCGGGATGTGTGGGTGCTTGAGGCCTGTGATGCGATAGGCACCCAGACCAGCTCGCGCAGCAGCGAGGTGATCCACGCCGGCATTTACTACCCCAGTGGCTCGCTCAAGGCACGCCTCTGTGTCCAAGGCAAACAGCAGCTGTACCACTATCTCGAAGAGCGGCAGTTGCCTTTTCAGCGGTGTGGCAAGTTGATGGTGGCGACCCGGCCAGAGCAGATGCAGCAGCTGGAGAGCTTGCACCGGCAGGCAATTGCCAATGGCGTATTCGACCTTGAGTTTTTGAGTGCCGCACAGGCAACCGCCATGGAGCCCCATCTCCACTGCGTGGGTGCCTTGTGGTCACCTAGCACCGGCATTCTGGATAGCCATGCGCTGATGGTGTCTTTGTGGGGCGATCTGGAGGCGGCGGGCGGTGTTGTGGCATTGAATTCGCCCTTGGCCAGCGCAATGTATGCGCATGGCGCTATAAATTTGGTAGCAAGTGATGGCACGGAGTTGCAAACTGCGCTAGTCATCAATGCGGCGGGTTTGCAAGCCTGTGCGGTAGCTCGCCACTGCAAAGGAATGCGGGTCGACACCATCCCACAAGCACGCTACGCCAAGGGCAACTATTTCATCCTGGCTGGGCGCAGCCCCTTCACCCATCTGGTGTACCCGATGCCGGAGGCTGCGGGCTTGGGCGTACACCTGACCCTGGACCTCGGCGGGCAAGCTCGCTTCGGGCCGGATGTCCAGTGGGTGGATGATCCTGCGGATTTGGAAGTGGAACCCGGCAGAGGCGAGGCTTTTTACCAAGCGATTCGCAGCTATTGGCCGACTTTGCCGGATGGTGCCCTTCAACCCGCATATGCGGGCATTCGACCCAAGATTTCCGGTCCCGGTGAGCCCGCGGCTGACTTTTTGATCCAAACCGCAGAGGCACACGGCGTGCCCGGTTGGATCAATTTGTTCGGCATCGAGTCCCCGGGCTTGACTAGTGCACTGGCAATCGCCGACCATGTGGTCGGACTGATTCACGCAACCTGAGCCACATCGCTATTGCGCAGGCCAGGGCTTTTTTCACCCACAGAAAGGACCCATCTCATGAAAATTTCGCCCACACTGCGCCGCAGTGCGTTAGCCGGTAGTGCGGTTATCGCCTTAGCCTTGAGCGGATGCGCCGCGATGCAAGAAGGCGCCGGCACGCCGAGCAAAGAAACCTTGCAAGTGGTGACCGACAAACTGGAGCTCTTGACGCTCAATGCAGGCCAGCCCACTAAGGTCCTGAAGCGGGTGCAGCTCTCCGGGCTGGCCGCGGGCGATACCTTGGTAGGTATTGATTACCGCATCGCCAAAGGGGTGCTGTTTGCGTTGGCCAAGTCCGGCCGGCTCTACACCGTGGATACCGCCACCGGGGTTTTGAAGCCGGTGGGTGCAGCGCCTGCGGTCGCCTTGCAGGGCGATGCCATCGGCATGGATTTCAACCCGGTGGCCGACCGTGTGCGGGTCATGAGCACCAGTGGCCAGAATGTGCGGCTGCACCCCGACACCGGTGCCCTGGCCGCGACAGACCCTGCGCCGTTTTATGCCGCGGGCGACCGGCGTGCAGGTGTGAAGCCAGAGGTGGCCGCAGCGGCCTATACCTACAACAAAAAAGACGACAAGCTGACCACCAACTTTGCGATCGACCGCAACGGTGGCTTCTTGGTCACCATGGGTAGCGCGGAAGGCGTGCAGCCCGTGGTGTCATTCAATACGGGCCAGCTCTACACCGTGGGTGCCCTCGGTGTGACCGAGATGTCGGATACGAGCATGGACATTGCAGACGTCAGCGGTGCCGCATTTGCGGCCGTGCGCCTGAAGTCCCACGCCACCACACGCTTGTACAGCGTGGATTTGCAGAAAGGCAAAGGCACCTTTATTGGCACCATCGGAGATGGAGCCAGGGTCTTGGGCTTGGCCGTCGAGCCCTGATTGCTATGAAAAATATAGCTGCTGGCGCAGGCTGAACGTGCGCTAGCGGCTTATTTCTTTAAGTTTTTGATGGCCACGGCTGCGTCTTTCACCAGCTGGGGGCCTGAGTAAATCAAACCGGTGTAGATCTGCACTGCATCCGCACCCGCTTTGATTTTGCTCACTGCATCGGCTGCGCTCATGATGCCGCCCACGCCGATGATCGGGAAGTCTTTGCCCAGCGCTGCACGCAGTTGGCCAATGACAGCGTTGCTTTTCTCCAGCACCGGCGCACCTGAAAGGCCACCTGCCTCGTCGCAGTGAGGCATGCCCTTGACGGCTTCGCGTGACAAGGTGGTGTTGGTGCCAATCACACCCCAGGCGTTGTTGACCTTACCACTGCTGTCGGTGCCGTAGCGCTTGAGGGTGGCGGCAATCACGGCAACCTGGTCAGCTTCCAGGTCCGGGGCGATTTTCAAAAAGACGGGTTTGCGTTGGCCGTGCTTCTGGGCCAGCTGTTCGCGGCGTTCGGCAATGGCGCCTAGCAGAGCGTCCAGCGCCTCGTCGCTTTGCAGGCTGCGCAGGTTCTTGGTGTTGGGGCTGGAAATGTTGACGGTGATGTAGTCCGCATGGGGGTACACACCGTCGAGGCAAACAAGATAGTCGTCGGTGGCCTTCTCGATGGGGGTGGCCGCGTTTTTGCCGATGTTCAGGCCCAGCAGCAGCGACGGATTTTTGCTCTGGCGCAGGGCAGAACGCTGCACATTGGCAATGAAGGCATCCAGGCCATGGTTGTTAAAGCCCAGCCGGTTGATCAGCGCGTTGGCTTCGGGCAAGCGGAACATGCGGGGCTTGGGGTTGCCCGGTTGGGCCAGCGGGGTGACGGTGCCCACTTCCACAAAGCCGAAGCCCATGGCACCTAGGCCGTCAATGCAGCGCGCGTTTTTGTCCAGGCCGGCGGCCATGCCCACGCGGTTGGGAAACTTCAAGCCGGCGATGGTGACAGGGTCGTCCACCCGGCTGTTGCAGTAGGCCAACTTGAGCGGGTTGCCTTGGCTGGCGGCGAGGCCGGCCATGGTGATGTCGTGGGCGACTTCGGGGTCCAGATTGAACAAAACGCGGCGGGCGAGGGCGTAGGGCACCAGAGACATCGGATAATTCCTGCTTTCAGATTTCAACTCCCCCGATTGTCCGTCAGGACGCGCTCACCATTTTTCGCCATGACCACATCTACACCCCCCGCACTGACCCAAGACGAACTCAAAACCCTGGTAGGCCAAGCCGCCCTGCAGTACGTGGTGCCAGGCGAGATCGTGGGCGTGGGTACCGGCTCCACCGTCAACAAGTTCATCGATGCGCTGGCCACCATCAAGGACCAAATCAAGGGTGCAGTGTCCAGTTCTGTGGCCAGCACCGAGCGCTTGCAGGCGCTGGGCATCCAGGTGTTTGACAGCAACGAAGTGGACAAGCTCTCGGTCTATATCGACGGTGCCGACGAGATTGACGGCGCTGGCAACATGGTCAAAGGTGGTGGCGCAGCATTAACCCGGGAGAAGATCGTGGCCGCTCAAAGCGCCAAGTTTGTGTGCATTGCCGACGAGTCCAAACTGGTGCAAACGCTGGGCAAGTTCCCCTTGCCGGTGGAAGTCATCCCCATGGCGACGCAGCGTGTCATCGCCCAGTTTGCGGCCAAAGGCGGCAAAGGGGCTATCCGCTTGAAAGACGGCAAACCCTTGGTGACCGACAACGGGCAGTACATCGTGGACGTGACCGGCCTGCAGATCACCGACCCGCTGGCGTTTGAGGCCGAAGTCAGCCAGTGGCCCGGCGTGGTGACGGTGGGTGTGTTTGCCTACCAGCGCGCCCAAGTGTGCTTGCTGGGCACTGCCACTGGCGTCAAAACGTTGACGTTTCAGTAAAACGCAGACGTTTTAAACCGCGGGCGCAGACATCATGCGCTCTACATAGCGCGCCACCGTATCAATCTCCAAGTTGACACGGCTGCCTTGGGCGAGAGTGCCCAATGCGGTGTTTTCAACCGTGTGGGGTATCAGATTGATGCTGATCTCACAACCGTCAGGTAGGTCTGCCACACGGTTCACCGTCAGGCTCACGCCATTGACCGTGATCGAGCCTTTGTAGGCCAAGTACTTGGCCAAACTGGGAGGCGCCAACACCCGCAGCTCCCAGCTTTCACCCACTTGGGCAAAGTGGCTGATGCTGCCCATACCGTCCACATGGCCCGACACGATGTGCCCACCCAAACGATCGTTGGCGCGCAAGGCCTTCTCGAGGTTAACGGTACCCAGTCCGTCGAGGCCTGCTGTTTTGTCGAGGGACTCTGCAGAAATGTCGATGGTGAATTTTTGCGCCGCTACATCAAAGGTGGTGACGGTCATGCAGGCGCCGTTGAGCGCAATACTGTCGCCGAGGCCCACATCGTCCAGGTAGCCGGCCGGCGCCTCGATCGTCAGGCGCTTGCCGTGGGTGGTGGATTCGCCCAGAGCCTGGACGGCGGAAATGCGGCCTACGCCGGTAATGATGCCTGTGAACATGCCTGCATTTTGGCAGGGAAAGGGCGGGGCAGAGATGGCCCCACCCGCAAAACCCTAGAATCGGTCGCGCCCTTGCACGCGGGCTACTACGCGCAAGTCAGGGCCCACCATCTCCGTGGATTTGAACTCCAGCTGTACGCCTTGGCTCAATTCGGTGAGTGGCCCGATATGGAACATTCCAGCGCCCTGGCCCAGCAGTTTGGGCGCGAGATACACCACAAACTCGTCCACCAAACCAGCGCGGACCAGCGAGCCATTGAGTTTGAAGCCGGCTTCCACATGGAGCTCGTTGATTTCGCGGCGGCCGAGGTCACGCATCATCGCCGCTAGGTCCACTTTGCCCGTGAGCTCGCCTTGGGGATTGCGCTCAGGCATATCCACGATCGTTGCGCCAACCTGCTCTAGAGCGGCTCTTTTAGAAGCGTTTTGGCCGTTGGTGTAGATGAAGACTGCGCGACCCGCTATAAAAAACGGAGCATCCGGCGGCGTTTCCAACGTGCTATCCACCACCACGAGATGCGGCTGCCGTGGGGTGTCCACCAAGCGGACATCCAATCGGGGCCGGTCTGCCAACACGGTGCCTATGCCGGTCAGGATGGCGCACGACCGGGCGCGCCAGGCATGGCCATCCGCCCGCGCGTCGGGCCCAGTGATCCACTGGCTAGCGCCGTTGTCCAAAGCAGTAGTACCGTCCAACGACGCCGCCACTTTCATCCGCACCCACGGGGTCTTGCGGATCATGCGGCTGAAAAAGCCGATGTTCAGTTCGCGGGATTGAACTGCCAGCGGGTGGTCAGGTGCAAGCACTTCGACCTCAACACCCGCCGCGCGCAGCCTGGCAAAGCCGTTACCCGCCACCAAGGGATTGGGGTCCAGGTTGGTAGCCACCACCTTTTTAATGCCCGCCTGTATCAGCGCATCGCAGCAGGGGCCGGTGCGGCCATGGTGGGAGCAGGGCTCAAGGGTGACATAGGCGGTGGCGCCTTCGACGGAGTTGCCTTTTTCAGCCGCGTCGCGCAAGGCCATGACTTCGGCGTGGGGTCCACCGGCTTTTTGGGTGTGGCCTTGGCCTAGGACTCGCCCAGAAGCGTCTTCAATGTAGCAGCCGACTCTCGGGTTAGGGTTAGTGAGCTTGATCGCGGATTGGGCAAGCAAAAGAGCATTACGCAAATGGCTATCGTTCACTGTGTACCCGAAGCTGTATCCGAAGCCTTGCAATTCTCATCCGTTGCAGTTTGCGGTTTACACACCCTTGCTCGCCCCGTGTTGGCAATAATAATTCGTCGCGTTTGGTCCAGTAAATCGGCGCCAGTCAGGTCGTTGCGTTGAATGTTAAGAGTAAGCCCTCCAAACGCATTACTTTTGTCTTTTGCATAGCCCGAACCATCAAAAAGAATGTACGGCGTCGTGCCGGTGGCGGTGCCATTGCCTCCAACCGAGAAGTAGGACGTCAAGGGCCTTTGTTGTGCAACTATTGTGTCCGAGGCAGACGTATAGCTTTGGTCACGGTTATTGTCTACAAACACCACCCATCCTTGTGACCAGTCAGAGCCGTTGTTGACCGGTACCACCATCGTGTTACGACCACTTTTCATCGCTTCACTGCGTGCTGTGTTGATGCCAGTTAAAAGTGCTGTGCTGGCGGCGGAGAGTTCGTTGTTTCGTAGAAACGATTGAACACTCGGCACTGCAACCGCGGCCAAGGCGGCCGCGATCGTAAGGGTAACCATGAGTTCGATCAACGTGAACCCACGCGCGTTTAAGCGGCAAAAATTCATGGCCAGCACATTCTGAAGTTGGAAGCGCTTGCGGTACCCGTACATGCTTTTTCGCCATTGCTGGTCATCGACAAATTGCCAACCTCGGCGTCCGCAACTTTGGGGGTCGCGGTGACGCGCACACACTCTCTGATCGTCAGCGTTGCATCGCAAGTGCCGGCTGATAGCCAGTAGTGGCCGGAAGCAGGGGCATCGCCAGAGAAGGTTTTAAACGGTACCGATGCCGGACTGGTAGTTCCGCCGGTGTTGGTAAAGGCCAAATAGGTGTTTTGCTGGGTGAGGTAACGTTCTTGTTGCTGGAGCAGCGATACCAAATCCGTACGTGCCTGTGCTCGCCGCCCTTTTAAGACGGCCGAGTTGTAAGACGGTAGTGCAATGGCGGCAAGAATGCCGACGATGGCAACCGTGATCATCACCTCGATCAAGGTGAAACCTTTGGAGTGTTTTCTGTATGGCATGTGGCTAATTGTTTTTGAGATCCTGATAATTGTTGACCTGGCGCCAGCTCAATCGCCCCGAGACCGTGGTGACCGTGATTCTGCTCCCTTTGGTAGCCGAGCCCGAACCGGTGTCTAAGCGGTCAGAATATTCAGTCTTCGTCCTTCGCCCGGTGGTCCTGCTCTTGGTGTAGGTGATTGCGCTTGGAATTTGAACAATCAACGATTCACCGAGTAAGCCCACCGTGGAGGTTCTGAAGGTTCCGTTACCGCTATCCAAGTCCAGGTCATAGGTTCTGCCACTACCGCCCGCCGCCGTACAGCCGCCGGTGCTACCCGGTGCAGCAGGTATCAAGGTGTTAAAGGTTAGATTGTTGCCAATGATCTTGGGGTTGCTAACGGCTTTTTCACCAGATGATGGAAAGTCAAAGTAATAGCCTGCCCGCGTCGTGGTGTCTGCGTCGCTCGACGGACGCCCCCATTTGAAAGAGGAGACCGTCACTGTGCCTGCCGTCGTGTTGATCACGCCCTGCACGAGCCTCCCGCGCCCTGAAATGGCGGGTGGCACTACTGGCGAACTGGTATCTGCAGTCCGGGTGTTGTTGTCATAAATCGAATAAAAGCTTTGCTGTGCCGTGCTGTTCTTATCGCCTGACTCCATAAATTTGCCGGTTGCAAACGACACCACGATATCGGTGGTGCTTGAAACAACAGCGGCTGCTGACAAGGCCGGTGCCATGGTGATGGGCTGAATAGCCCCTGATGCGCTTTTTGCGATGTACATCGGATACGGGGCAATAGTCAGCCCTGATCCGGTCTTGAAGTACGAGAGCTTGTTAATGTTCCAGTCCGTACTGCCTAGCTCTGAGAAATCCAGCTTCCAAAGGTTGCCATGTAGATCACCTGCATACAACTGTGTGACTTCACGGCTCGGTCCAATAATCGTCTGAAAATTCACCACACCTGTTGGGTTGGTCAACGAAGTCGTAGCGTTGAAAGGCAGCGCTATTTTGTAGTAGTTGGGCTCACCGCCTGTCGAAGTCCAGGCGGTGCCAGCAGGTTTATCCAGCGCGAGCAAGAAAATCGTCGGTGCACCTGTGCTGCTGAAATTACCCAGGCCGTCATTCACATAGTTGTTGACGCCACTCGCCACTGCCGCAAACCAGCGGTAGGTGGGGCTAGCAGCGCTGGGGGCGCTGGTTCTCATTTTGACCAGTTTGGGAGCACCAATCACAAAGCCCATGTCGGCGTCATGTAGTTGGGTGAACTCCCACAACACTTTGCTGGCACTGAAACTTGAGGGGTCTGTCACATCCAAGGCGTAAACACCGCGACCACCCGCACCCGTGCCGCCAACCAGCACGGTTTTCCAGTCACTGGCACTGGCCGGCGATGAGTTCGCAACCTTGACCTCGCCGACCACTGGTGTTGCATCTACATAGGCCTGGTGGTTGGCAGCGTAGGTAGGGGCAGTGAGTGCCGCAAGTTTGGGGCCCATCCAGCTAGGGATATAGCCAAACAACTCGTCGCCGGTGGCGGCGCTGAAAGCGTGCAACATGCCATCGTTGGCACCCACATACACCGCAGCGGTGCGCGCGGCATTAGCAGCCACAAAAAGTGAGTAACTGCTGTCGCTTGGAACGCTGCTCGAAGGGGCGCCCGCATACACCACGCCTGAGTTCACAATGTCGCCCAACAGCTTGCCGGTGCGTTGGCGGAAGGTAGTGCCATCCCGTGTGTTGGCGCCCCGCAGGTAGCTCAGGCGGTCTGAACCAAGCGTGTCCTCAGCAGATGACGGTGTGAGCTTGCCCAGGTTGGTTTTCAAATCCGCATCAATCTCTGCCCATTTAAAGTCGGTGGCTATTGGGTTTGGGTTCGTGCTTGTGCGGCCCACCACGATGTTGCGGGTGGTCGCGGGGTTGGCCATCGCTGTCAAGCGCGCAGCCGCAGACCACGTCGCAGTGGTGCCGATCACGAGTTCGTTGCTTGTGTTGAGCGTAAGGGGGGTCGAAATCACATCCCCAGTCCAATTGGAAGTATCAAAAGCACCTTGATAAAAAGCCGTGCCGCTAGAGGTCAGGTTTTTGTTTTGCAAGGCAGCCCCAGCAATACTCCGCGCCTGAGTGGATGCCCGCGAAAAAATCTCATCGAACGCAGTCAAAATTCCGCGCGCGCTGCTTTGCAGGTAATACGAGTTGGCCTCCCCCGCGGGGCGCACGGTGTCTTGCCACACATTGTTGTTGGTGTTGCCGTCTTTGTCTTTGAACGGGTTGCCATAAGTGTTGTAGGGGTTGCCTTCTGGGTTGGAAGGGTCTGTTTCAAAGCCACCGTATTTCGCTGCCATGAAAAACTGATTAGCGAATCGGCGGTAGTCTCGTTGACCGGCGGTTTCGGCGCCTGTGCCGCCGCTGGAGCCGTTTTCGTTCACGTCAAATGTGAAGGTGCGCACTCGCAAGCCCGGGCGCTGTTTGCTGGGTGCATTGGTCCAGTCGCTGCCGCGGATGTCGTGGGTTCTTGCCCAATAAGCAGTCCCCATGATTTGGGAGGTCCGAACGTTAGTGGGTACGCTGTTGTTGGCGCCATTCGGGTTGCCGGTAGTCCGGGTGGTGACACCTTGGCCGTCGGTGTAGTTCGCCACTTCGTTTTTTTCGAATTTTTGAACAATGGTTCGCCAAGCATTGATATTGGGAATGTTGTTGGCTATATCTGTGGTTGGCAAGCGGTTACCGTCGTGCGTGTTGACATCCCCAATCACCACGATGTTTGCCTTGGTGCAAGAGTAATCCGCTGTCGAGGTGCGAGAGCCTCCGTAGGGGTCTGTCCAAGTGGTGTAAATAGGGAAACCGTCATACATGTCCGCCGTGAGGGAGCTGATTGCGGCAGAGGATGGCCCCAAGCCTTGCAGATACCGCAAGGTTTCGTAGTGCAACTCACCTACAGGGTCGAAACGTTTGTAAACACCAGGCGTACCTGTGCGACCGAACTTATTGAGATAGTTGATAACGCCCGAGATGTTGTAGGTGGTGTCTCCATCAGGGTTGGCACGTAGCACACCGGTGGTTTGATCCCACTCGATATTGGGGTTGCCGGTAACAGGGGTGTTCTCTTGGCCGGTTTCGTTAAAGGTGCGGTTGCCGACGTACTTCATGGGCGCACGCAGCACACCACCGTACCTGCCAGAGCTGTAGCTGGCCGTTTGCTCAAGCGCGTAACCAAAGGCGGCCAGGCGCAAGGCATCGCTGTATTTTTGGATAACCCCAGTGGGCTTGTACTTGCCGTTGGGGTATTGCTTGCAAAGGTTGTAGTCGCGAACATCTGTAAGGGTGCCTGCAGTGCTGGTGCAGACACTTACTCGGGCATAAAAAAAGCCATCGCTATTAAGCCCTGCAGTGCCTGCGGGCGGTGTGCCGTCTCTGTAATAGCAACGCTTGGCAGTACCTACAATGGGATCACCGAAAGTTGCGTTGTTGCACGCTACCCCAGTGGTGCTGGTGACGGGGGCGACTTTCCAAGTTGTGCCTGCGCCGTACCACACCTCTTTGCTGCCACTAAACGAGCATGTCCCGTTCTCTGCTGCACAGTTGGTCATTCCGGTTGTTGGGAGTGCTGAGGATGAATTGGCGACCGGTCCAAAGGCCGGCGCTGGAACCGCAACACCGAGCGTGTAGGCTGTGGTGTCCCCGCAGCTACCGGTTCGTGATGTACCGAAATAAATCCGGTTCAGAGTGTTGGCGACCCAAATGTCGTTGGCGCCCGCTTGGGTAATCAACAAGTTGGGCACGGCGCCCCAATACCGGCCAGTGCCTCCCCCATCTCTTGATAGTTGTTTTGCCGGGAAGTTGCCGTTGTTCCACATACAGGTGGGATTCCCGTTGGGAATGACCGCGCGCTGTAGCAGGGTAAGCGAATCGGTATCGATATAGCGATCGCCCCCTGAGAGCGCGAGCCGTAGCATGTCAATCGCTGAGCTGGATGCCCAATTCAAAAAGTTGCCGCTGAAGGCGTCAGTGCACATCCGGGACACGGCAGCCCCAGAACGGTCAAAGCGCTTGTAGTCTGCCGTGGTCTCCGTACCGGTTAGGGTTTCAGTTGGAGCATTGTTATAGGTGTAGCAACTCTCTGCGTCGTAGTAACCCAGGTACTCTGTGGTGTTGGAGTAGTTGTTATCTGTGCCGGAGCCGGAAGGGTATTGAGACCCCACTGTGGGGAACTCTACTGATAGCGAGAGTGCAATCGCCGGTTTGTCGCTGGCGGGTGGGGCATACAGCGGGTCTGCGGCCAAATTCACGGCGGGTATGTTGGGTGGGGCGAGTTGGCTGTTAGCGAAGAATGCAACTCCGATGCCCCCGAAAAGTAGGGCAGCACTGACCACGAGGCTGGTCTTCGACTTCAGGAGTCGGGGGATGTTAGACAGATTCAGTTGCATGTGAGGTCTCCGGTTATTTCCGGTAAATCATTTGGAGTACGGCTTGCGCCTCCAGGCGCGGGCCAAAGCCCATCGCAGTGACTCGGTAGATGTGCGCGGGAGTAGGGTTGCTCAGATCGCGGTCTGCCGGGTCTCTGATAGGTTCAATCACATAGCGCGGACTCTGGAAGGGTTGAATTCCGCTGCCGGTTTGTAGGGTACGACCGGTGTATTGCCCGTATCGTGTGGTCTGGGCACCGGTGGTTGTCGTTTCAAAGTTAACGGTCAGCCACGCGGGCTTGCCGGAGCTCACCATGGCGCAGAGCCCGATAAAGTTGCCTGTAGAGCCGCACCCGGCAGCGAAGCCGGAGATATCTTTAGGGTCGTTAAAAAGCGCGCGGCGGGTGGATGTGCCGGGGCCGAAGATGTCGTTTTCAGCATCGACCAAGCCTGCCTCCGCTGACTGCCAGGCGACTTGCATATCCCGATCGGACCGTGCGCTCCTTTCACTCAGCATGGAAATTTGCACACCGGCAATGCCCGCGATGGAGACCACCGTGAGGATCATCAGCACCACAATCAAAGAAGAACCCTTGTGCTTTGCAGGCAACGCCGGTGCTGGATGGAGGGGGGAGTTTTTGCTCACAGGTTTTGCTCGTTTCGGAGGTGGATCGTGAAGCTTGTCTGGAGACGCAGGCGTCTGTCGGCAGGGGCACTCACGACAGTGCCCGGGTCATTGGCAGAGTTTGCAAATGCAGAGCCCAATGCTGCACTGGCTGACGCTCGGGCATTGCCAAAGGGGTAGAGAGTTTGAGAAGCTGTTTCTTGGGTTGCGCCAACGCCACTGCGCAAAATCAAGCCGATCTTGATGCTCCGGACCATGTCCCAATTGGCTTTGGTCGCAGCATCGTTGCCAGCCACGATCAATTGATCGGCTCTCATGTATCGGTCGGTAACGGAATCGTTATCACCATCAACCCCATAAAGGACTTGGAAATTTTCAACGCCTTCGACCAAGGGTTGTCCCGAGCCTGACTCGGTACGACACATAAGGGCTGGTTGGCCGCGACTTTCGGCCACATATAAGACGCTGAGTAATCGATCGTCGCGATCTATCGGTATGTCATCGTCGTCGGCCTTCGATCTCCCCATGCAATCGATAATCCCTTTGTCCACCTTGCCCGAGCCGGGGTAAGTTTCCGGTGCTTGGTAACGCAAAATGAGTACATCACTGCCATACCCTGTGGTGCCCAAGGCTTTTGTGGTTGACGTAACCAGGATTCCAGAAACACTGGGTGTGCCGTTAGTAAATCCCGAAACGTTTGCGGGCGCGGTGCTCGAGGCCGGTCTTATAGTTGCTGAGTAAGCAACATCCTGATAGCCGGTCTGTAGCGCAAGTCTTTGGATAATCTCCGTAGCAAACCGTGCGTTGTCTCTCAGCTGTGAGGCGGCATCGACCGTAGCAAAACCTTGCCGACTTACCACGATGGCAGAGAATGCTGCGAGTGCGATCACCGAGCTGATGACCAAGGCCACCAACAGTTCAATCAAAGTCAGGCCGCCCTGCTTGTTTTGGAATGTAGAGTTCATTACAGGCTGTTCCCCGGGGTCAGAGCCAGAATCACTGAGGGCGCCGCAGCGCCTGCGCCGGTTGCCTTTTCTATTGCACTTGCAGCGGTCAACGCTTTGTTGGTGGACGTTTTGGTCCAACCTATCTTTACCACTTTCGTGGCGTCCGTACCCGCTGTGCACGCCCATTGTGGTTGTCCGCCAGCTGTATAGGGGGCCGCATCATCGCAAACGACGACTCGTGCGCCGGGCAGCTCTTCCTCTACCCTTGCAAGCCATTCCGTCATAGAAGCGTTGGCAATATTTGTTTGAGTTTCTGTTGTATTTGCTCCTGCACAAGGGGTTGCTGCTGCTGTCGTCAATGAGTTACTGACCTTCAAGCAATATGAAGGTGTGGGAGCAGTCATCGGTGTACTAAAGTCACCATGAAAAGGGTTGCTGGTCGTGAGCAACGCAACGTCTTTGTTGCCTCGAATCATTTCTGCTAGTTCTCTCGCCAAGGCTAGCGCGGATGATTGGATGCGCGCCTCCCTGTTAGATTGAAGGGCGGAGGCTTGCAGCCCCACGGCTCCCAATAGTCCAAAGGACAAAACCACAACTGAGATCAACACCTCAATTAGGGAAAAACCACCCATCTTTGCCGCGTTTGGTTTTTCAAAGCCTAGTGAGTGACATATAGATTTCTGCATGACTGGAGTTTATTTATCCATGCTGAGGGAGCAAGGCCCCACTTCACCGCTCATCCAATTGAAGTAGCCGCTTGGCAGGGGTGCCCGAGGTAAATGAACGAATACTTCTTTCATTGTTATTTCCTAGCTCGATGGGCTCTTAGGAGATTGGGTCAAATAGAATAAGACAACAATTTTGGGGGCGAATGTCGATGTATTTGGCGGGTTTTTTCGTGACTGCGCTTGCGGCTGTCTTCTTGGTGCTCTCAAAGGATTGGCATGGTCACTTCAGTATGGACGGCACCTCTGGAGTGCAAAAACATCATGTAAATCCGACGCCGCGTATCGGCGGTGTGGCTGTTATGTGCGGATTGGCAGCTGTTTGGCTGCTTGCAGCTGAACCAGTTAAAGAATTGCTGAGTCCGATGCTGATTGCGGGCCTGCCCGCGTTCGCGGCTGGTTTGATTGAGGATGTCACTAAAAAGGTGGGCGTTTTACCGCGCTTGCTCGCGACGATGTTTAGTGGTGCTGTTGCTTGGTACATCACTGGCGTAGCGATGCAGAACACAGGCGTTGACGTGCTTGACCAACTACTAGCCTTTACTCCAGTTGCGGTTTTGTTTACGGCGTTCGCTGTTGGGGGCGTTGCCAACGCGGTCAACATCATCGATGGCTTCAACGGCTTGGCCTCGGGCTCTATCGCGATCATGCTCGCTGCAATGGGCCTTATTGGTTTGCAAGTTGGCGACGTAGCCGCAGCAACCGTCTGTTTTTCAGTGGCAATTGTTGCTCTTGGCTTTGGTGCCGTAAATTGGCCACTGGGCAAGATTTTTCTGGGCGATGGTGGTGCTTATTTACTGGGTTTTTTGTTGGCATGGCTCGCGGTACTGCTACCCATGCGAAATCCAGAACTTACTGCTTGGACGACCATGCTCGTGTGTGCCTATCCTGTTTTAGAGGTGGCGTTTTCTGTGCAGCGTCGCAGGAAGCGTGAGGGGCATCATCCAGGCCAACCTGATAAGGCTCACTTGCACCACTTTATTCACCGACGTGTGGTCAATAAACTTTTTCCTGCCTACGGTGCTGAGTTGAAGAATGGGCTTACCAGTCCTTTTTGTTGGCTGTACGCTGCTCTTCCGTCGGGATGGGCCGTTATATTTGCAAAAAATCCGGCTATGTTGGCAATGGGTATGGTCTTGGCCGTTGTCACCTATGCCTTGGTTTATGCTCGGCTCACTCAGTTTCGGTGGCGTTTGACTTGGCAGAAGGGGTGAGTGTTTTCAATTGTTTGGGATGCGCTCCCAAAGCAGCACGTGCGGGGCACGCTCCCCGCCTTTGCATCGATTTTGGTGCGCTGCTGGTAGCCGACCTTCGGTCAGGCGCTATTTGTCCCGGTTCGAGCACTGTTCGTGATCCGAAGAACCGTAACGTGTACCACGCTTTCTAAGCGTTAACGACTTACCTCATCCACCAACGTCTTGAATTCATCAATGTCTTCAAAGCTACGGTAGACGCTGGCAAAGCGCACATAGGCGACCTTGTCCAGTTTCTTGAGTTCGCGCATCACGAGTTCCCCGATGCGGGTGCTCTGGACTTCGCGCAGTCCCAGATTCAGGAGTTTTTCTTCGATACGCTCGATGGCGCTGTCGATTTGTTCGGTGCTTACTGGCCTTTTGCGCAGGGCCAAGTTCATCGAGGCCAATAGTTTGGCGCGCTCGAATTCGATACGGCGGCCATCTTTCTTGACGATGGACGGAAAGTTGACGTCCGGCCGCTCGTAGGTGGTAAACCGTTTGTCGCAGGAGCCGCACTGGCGCCTGCGACGGATGAAGTCCCCATCTTCAGAAATTCGTGTCTCCACCACTTGGGTTTCGGAATGGCTGCAGAAGGGGCACTTCATCGTAAATATTGACCTTGCTTACTTGTAAACCGGGAAGCGTGAGGTCAGGGCATGGACCTTAGCGCGAACGGCAGCAATGTTGGCTTCGTCGCGGGGGTTGTCCAGCACATCGGCAATCAGGTGGGCCGTGGCGCGGGCTTCTTCATCTTTGAAACCGCGTGTTGTCATGGCGGGGGTGCCTACTCGGATACCACTGGTCACCATGGGCTTTTCGGGATCGTTGGGAATGGCGTTCTTGTTGATCGTCATGTGGGCAGCGCCCAAGACCGCTTCAGCTTCTTTGCCGGTAATGCCCTTGGAGCGCAGGTCCACCAGCATCACATGGCTTTCAGTACCGCCGCTGACGATACGCAGGCCACGTGCAGTCAAGGTTTCTGCCACGATCTTGGCATTGCGCACCACCTGGGCCTGGTAGGCCTTGAACTCGGGGGTAAGAGCTTCTTTGAAGGCGACTGCCTTGGCAGCAATCACGTGCATCAGAGGGCCGCCTTGCAGGCCGGGGAAGATGGCGCTGTTGATGGCTTTCTCATGCTCGGCCTTCATCAGGATGATGCCGCCGCGGGGGCCACGCAGGCTCTTGTGGGTGGTGGATGTCACCACGTCTGCGTGAGGCACGGGGTTGGGGTACACGCCTGCAGCGATCAGGCCGGCGTAGTGGGCCATGTCCACCATGAAGATAGCGCCAACGTCTTTTGCCACTTTGGCAAAACGGGCGAAGTCAATGGCCAAAGAGTAGGCAGATGCGCCGGCAATGATCAGCTTGGGCTTGGTTTCGTGGGCCTTGCGCTCCATGGCTTCGTAATCGATGGCTTCATTGGCGTCCAAACCATAGGACACGACGTTGAACCATTTGCCGCTCATGTTCAGAGGCATGCCGTGCGTCAAGTGTCCGCCTTCAGCCAAGCTCATGCCCATGATGGTGTCGCCAGGCTTCAAGAATGCCAGAAATACAGCTTCGTTGGCCGATGCGCCGCAATGGGGCTGCACGTTGGCGGCATCTGCGCCAAAGATTTGTTTGATGCGATCGATAGCCAGTTGTTCAGCTACATCGACGTGCTCGCAGCCACCGTAGTAGCGGCGGCCGGGGTAGCCTTCGGCATATTTGTTGGTCAGCTGGCTGCCTTGGGCAGCCATGACGGCGGGCGAAGCGTAGTTTTCGCTGGCAATCAGCTCGATGTGGTGTTCCTGGCGAGCGTTTTCGGCCAGGATGGCGTTCCAGAGTTCGGGGTCGGCTTGTTCAACAAGAATGTTGCGGTCGTACATGGCAGTCCTTTGAGGAGATCGGGCCTGTGGGTCAATGGTGACAACAGGGCTGCCCAGGCGAACGGCTGATCGCACAAACTGTGAAAGTAGTGCGGCACGCTTCCCAGTGGTGTCCCACGTCAGCAACCGGCTTCCTGAGGAAGACGGTGCCTATCGCCAGTCGCGTGCGGATGAGAGTTTAACCGACTCGGGGCGCCCCGCGTCTGGTCAGGAAGGTTGAGTCAGCGCCGCCACATTCTCAACGGTGGGTGGAGCAGACGGCTCAACCACGGGCGTTATCACCGCAGGGTTAGGCTGAATGCTCTGGATAGGTTTGCCGGACACAACACTTTGCAAGCGCGCGTATTCGGCCAAAACTTTGGCTGTATAGCCGCCATCTGATTCCATGTTGCCGGCCCCTACATACAGCTTGAGGCCGCCCTCGACCGAGCCAGCGCGGGCTATGCACTCTTTCAAAACCTTGGCACCAACCCGCAAATTGGAGACAGGATCGAACGCTGCCAACTTGCCGCCATAGCCCTCGTATTTTTCGCTGTGTACTTTGGTCATGACCTGCATCAGGCCTTGGGCGCCTACATGGCTTTGTGCGAAGGGGTTGAAGCCTGATTCCACCGCCATGACCGCCAGGATCAAGGTGGGGTCCACCTTGGCTCGTCGACCTGTTTCAAAGGCTTCTGCCACCAGTGCACTCAGGGGTTCCGGTGCGACGCCGTACTTTTTGCTTAACCAAAATGCAACTGCTGCCTGTTGTTTGGGCAGTTCTTGGGGGTTGGTGGCTGTTGCACGCTCGATAGCCTCTGGCTCCAAGTTAACGCTGGCTGTTGGCGCGTGGCGGTCTTGGAGCCAGCCCATCAGGCGAACTTCGCTTTCGGTGCGGATTTCGGGGTGTGCAACCAGAGTAATGATTGCGAACATGACGGCTAAGCCAAGAAGTGCAAAACCGTTGTGTGTAATTTCAAAAAAACCTTGGGCGATGTCGTTCGCAACAGTGCGAATGCCTTTGGTGATGCGGGTAGTCGCTGTCATAGCTCTTCCTTCTTTGGCGGGGGTGGCCGACTAGGTTTGCCAAGTCGGCAAGTCCTTGCAGGTCCCCTCGTTTGGGTTGGTACGCTATCAATATCCTGCGGCGTCGTCTCGACATGTGCAGCGATTTGAATATGCCGGGTTCGGCAGCGGGGCGGGTAATCCCTAGGCGGGATTTGGATTGGGCGGATTCTATGGGTGCTTTATATGCCAAGTCAACCATATCAATCCTATTTGATATGGTTGACAGATTCTAAAAGACCGATTTTTCTCCGTTTTTGGGCTGAGACCTAACTTAGGGCAGGGTACTTGCAATGCAAGTCCAAAGGGTGCAAGAAAGGCTTTGCTTTTTCATCGGGTGTGTTTCTGGGGACCTATGCAGCATCTATATATAGAGCACCCGCCGCTGCAGTGCACTTACCCTAAGGGGAGGTCGGAGTGTCCGAATGAAGCCGCCACCCCTTTACATTTTTGGTCTGCAAAGCTTACGCCTGAAGCACGCTCTTCGGTCAAGAGAGGAGGGGCAAAACTCGCTGCCGTCGAGGACTTGCTCCCCGGCTTTTTCGGCTCCTGCGTGGAATGCGCCAAAAACAATGCGGATTGTGTTGAAAACGCAGCGAAAATACGAGGTTGCTTATTTCATACCCACTTTACTCTGAGCTCGCTGTGACGTCGAACCAATCTGCTAAAAACACTGATATCGCCTCTCTGGACCGTCTGACTGGCGGAGCCTTTACCGCTGCCACTGCGGGGGAGCGTGCGTCCCGCATTCGTGACTGGTTGTTGACCCAGCCGGGCCACGAACAGTTGGCCGACGTCTTCAAAGAGCTGAGCGTGAAGGACAAGGGCGCCGCCAAATTGGTGCGAGAAAAGCTCGATGAGGCCCGTCGTGCCAAAGGTCAGGAAGCACTGGGTGCTGAATGGTCTGCCAAAGCGCAAGCCCTGATCGATACCGCCAAACTCAATATTGCAGACGCCCTTGCTTGGCAACGTGATGCCGCCAAAGCGGGTGCACCGTTGAGTAAAGAGCCATTGCTCACCCTGAAGGGACAGCTTTCCGAGCGCGTGAAAGGGATCGAAGACCTGCAACACCAGGTGCAGGTCCAGCGCGAAGCGGCAGTATTGCTGGCTCAGCGTATTGAAGTGCTGTCCACCAAAGCATTGGCAGATGCTCAAACGGCAGTTGATGCCCTGCGCACCGATGTGCAGCACTGGCAGAGCCAAGCCGAAACCTTGGTTTCCAACAGCAACTGGGTGAGTGTGGATGTCAAGTTCCCGGCTTTGTTGGATGCGTCCAAAGGCCAGTTGTTGGTGGTGTGGGACGCTTTCCAGGCCGCATTGGCACTCGCCCTGACTGCCGCGCAAGATGCGGCGGCACCTTTGCCTCCAGTGCCGGTGTGGGCCGACGAGATCCGTGCGCTGCGCGGCGTGCCGGCAGAGGTGGCCCCCAAGATTTCCAAGCCCAAGGTAGATCCCGAGTTGCGCGCACAAGCGCAAGCTGCGGTCAAGGCAGCGTTGGCCACCGTTGAGCAAGAAGTGGGCGAAGGCCATGGCAAAGCTAGCGCCGGTGCCGCTGCAGGCTTGCGCAACGCCCTAAAAGAATTCGGCAAACTGATTGATGCCAAGCTTGAAAACCAGGCCCACGCCGCTTTGTCTGCTGCAGGTGAGTTGGAAGGTTGGCAGCGCTGGCGTGCAGACCAGATTCGTGAGGAGCTGGTGGGCAAGGCTGAAGGCCTGCTCAAGCGCCCCGATGGACAGGCGATCGGTGGCCGCAAGATGCAAGAAACCTTGCGCAGTCTTCGTGACCAGTGGAAGCAAACCGACCAAGGCGGTGTGCCCAACCATGCGCTTTGGAAGCGTTTTGACGAAGCCTGCAACGAAGCTTACAAGGTGGTGGAGAGCTGGTTGGAAAAGGTCAAGGCGGAGTCTGCCGAGCACCGTGCCCAACGATTAGCGCTTATTGACGAGGTCAAGGCATGGGCTGCGGCAAACCGCACCGCATTGGATGATGACTGGAAAGGTTTCAATCGCATCCTCTATCAGTTTTCCGACCGTTGGCGCGAAGCTGGCCATGTGGGCGAAAAAATGTTTGCGGAGCTGCAACCCTTGTGGAAAGCAGCTTTTGCAGAGGCCGCGGCTCCGCTGGAGGCGGTTCAGGCTCAGAGCCTTGCAGCTCGCCAAGCCATGATCGAAGAGGCCAAGCAGCTCGGTGCCATGCCGGTACTGCGGATCGATGCGGTCAAATCCTTGCAGCAACGCTGGCAAGCCCAGGCCCACGCGATCCCGGTCGATCGCCGCCAAGAGCAAAAGCTGTGGGATGCCTTCCGTAAGCCCATTGACGATGCCTTTAATCGCAAAAGTGCTGACCGTGAAAAAGCGGAAGCTGCCTTGGGTGCGCGCGACCGCGCGGTGCTTGATGCAGCCAAGGCGTTGGAAGCTGCTAACGCCTCTGGCGATGCAACCGCCATCCGCGCAGCCATGACAGCGCTCGACGCTGCGCTGCATGGTCAAGCCCAAGCCCAGGCGGATGTGGCCGCGGAAGGCGCCGGTGAACAGGCAGCACAAGGCTTGGTTCAACAAGAAAATCCGGTGTCTACCCAGGCGGAATCTGCGTCGGTAGCTATCGAAAGTGTAGCAATGGAAGCAGCTGCTGAAGAAGTTGAGTCCTCGGCCGCCGTAGCGCCTGTGGTCGCTCCCAAGCCAGCTCCTAAGCCGGTGGTGGCGGTGCGCGGAGACGACCGTCCCGGTATGAAGAAGGAAACGCCTGCAGATCCCCGCGCGTCCAAATTTGGCGACCGCAAAGATGCAGGGCGCGGTGGGCGTGATGCCGGCAAGCCCGGGTTCGGCGACCGTGCGCCTCGTCGCGATGACCGCGCCGGCATGGGTGACCGCAACCGTGCGCCCATGAGCAGCGCGCCACGTTTGGGTGACACCGCTTTCCGTGCGCAACGCGAAGCGATGGAAAACGCCCAATTCGCACTCAAAAAGTTGGCGGCCCAAGCCCACGGCGAAGCCTTGGTGCAGTTGTTGTCTGCGTGGGAAAAGCGCGATGCTGCCCTGTTACCTACGGCTCAAGACTTGGGTGGCCGTGCCGCGGGTCAGGCCCGTAATGCTTGGGTGAAGGCTGTCAGTGCCTCGGCTGCTGTGAAGTCCGAGGTGGCTTCGCAACACTTGTTGCGCCTGGAAATGGCAGCGGAGGTGCCGACTCCCGCCGAGCATTTGGATGCCCGACGCGGCATGCAGTTGCAACTGTTGACCCGTCGCAATGACCCCGCACCCGCTCAAACCTGGGCTGAAGATACAGCGCAGGTATTGGCAGCAGCGTACGACGCGACACAAGCGCGCCGTTTGCAAAATGTGTTGAAAGTTCTGTTGAAGCGTTAAA